>JBFHVL010000234.1:0-4430 GCA_041589565.1 Kangiellaceae bacterium
AGGAACCCGTACAGTTTCGCCAAGAATTCGACTTTTCCTTGCGTTAAGTATTGTTATTGTGGCGATGCCTATGTTGCCACAAATTTCCAATTTCGATCTTTTTAGTTTTAATGCCGTCATTCAAATTACCCTACAAACCTTTATTGGCGTGGCCATCGGTTTGGTCACACGAATTGTGTTTGAAACATTCGTAATCGCAGGGCAAACCATTGCCATGCAAACTGGCTTGGGCTTTGCATCTTTAATTGATCAGAATACAGGCGTCAGTGTTCCGGCGCTTGGACAGATGTTTGTGATGATGATGACGTTAATTTTTTTATCGTTGGATGGGCACCTGAAGTTGATCGAAATTATCGTTGTTAGTTTTGAGTCTTTACCCATCGATCAGTCGGCTCTGTTTTTTGTGCAGCTGGATCGTTTGATTTACTGGACCGAAACGATTTTTTCAACGGCTTTTATGATGGTGTTGTCGGCAATTGTTGCGCTGCTGGTGATGAACTTAAGCTTAGGTGTGATGACTCGATCGGCACCTCAGTTGAACATATTTGCAGTGGGTTTTCCCATTATGACGGTAGTAGGACTGAGTATTATTTGGTTGCTACTCAAAAGCTTTTTACCGTTTTTTATTAATCAGATTGATCGCGGTAATACCATGATCTGCCAATTACTGTTTATGGAGTGTTAAGTTGGCTGAACAGGACAGTGGCGAACGTTCCGAAAAGGCGACGCCCCGGAAACAACAAAAAGCGCGTGAGAAAGGTCAGGTTGCCCGATCGAAGGAACTGACCACGGCGTTTGTTTTGTTGGTTAGTCCTTTGTCACTTATGGCTGTATCGGGCGACGTGGCAGAAAGTTTTACACGCGTCAGTCAGTTGGCCTTGTCCGTTGATCGAAGTCATTTATTTGACGACCAGTATATGTTTACCGCACTGGCGGGAAGCATTTTTTTTGTATTTTCTGCTTTTGTCTTATTTTTTGCTGCTGTGTTTATTGTTTCTGCCATCGTTCCTACTCTAATGGGGGGACTAACCTTTAGCATGGGCTCACTGGCACCTAAAGGAAATCGGTTGTCGCCGCTGGCAGGCTTTAAGCGAATGTTTGGTTTGAATGCGGCGGTCGAGTTGGGTAAAGCGATTGGCAAGTTTGCGCTAATTGCACTGGTAGCCTATCTGGTGATCGACTCGAATTTTTTAAAGTATATGCAGCTAGGGCATTCGACTCCACATCATGAAGTTGTAACTGCCATTAATTTGATTTTATCTGGGTTACTTTTGGTGTCCGCTTCGCTCATTATTATTGCGCTTATCGATGTACCTTATCAATTGTGGAATCATTCGCGTCAGTTAAAAATGACCAAGCAGGAAATTAAAGACGAGTACAAAGAAACCGAAGGTAAGCCGGAAGTGAAGAGTCGTATTCGTCAGGTTCAACGTGAGCTGGCACATCGTCGCATGATGGAAGCGATTCCTGACGCAGATGTAGTGGTGACCAACCCCGAGCACTATTCGGTCGCTTTGAAATATGATCAATTTAACAGTTCCGCACCGATTGTTGTAGCCAAGGGCGTTGACGAAATCGCGATGAACATTCGAAAGGTGGCCAATGCTCATGATGTTCCTATTATGCAGGCACCGCCATTAGCGCGAGCACTGTTTCACACAACCAAACTGGATCAAGAAATTCCATCAGAGCTTTATTTAGCCGTCGCGCAGGTATTGGCTTACGTCTTCCAGTTAAATGAATATCGAAAAGGGCGAGCAACTAGACCTAAGCCCATTCGAGACTTACCCATACCCGACTCGATGCAGTATTAATCAGGAGATTACCGGTGGCCGATGTAGCAGGAAATAAATTCAGAACCTTTTCGCCAAGTGGCGCGGGTACGCCTATCCTGGTGCTGATGATTTTGGCAATGATGACTTTGCCATTGCCTCCGCTGATGTTGGATATGTTTTTTACCTTTAACATCACTCTGGCCTTAGTGGTTTTACTGGCTACTGTATACACCCTGAGACCTTTGGAGTTTGCCGCTTTTCCAACGGTGTTACTGGTAACCACTTTGCTGCGACTGGCACTAAATGTTGCTTCGACACGTGTGGTGTTATTAAACGGCCATACCGGACCGGGTGCCGCCGGTAGCGTTATAGAGTCTTTTGGCTCGGTTGTGGTTGGTGGTAACTATGCGGTAGGTCTGGTGGTGTTTGCCATTCTGGTGATTATTAACTTCGTGGTCGTTACCAAAGGTGCCGGACGAATTTCAGAAGTAAGTGCGCGGTTTACCTTGGACGCCATGCCCGGTAAACAAATGGCCATTGATGCCGATCTTAACGCGGGGTTATTAACTCAGGAAGAAGCTCGCGACCGTCGAGCTGAAGTCGCTAAAGAAGCTGACTTTTACGGAGCAATGGATGGAGCGTCAAAATTTGTTCGTGGCGACGCGATTGCCGGACTGTTAATCCTGTTTATTAATATTCTCGGTGGTGTCGCTGTTGGAATGGGACAACATGGCTTGGACTTTGGCACTGCAATGCAGTTTTATGCCTTGTTAACCATTGGTGACGGATTGGTGGCACAGATTCCATCGCTGTTACTGTCCACTGCAGCGGCCATAATGGTGACTCGCCAAAACACCTCTAATGATATGAGCACTCAGGTAGTGGGAGAGCTCTTTACCAAGCCCAAAGCGCTTTATATCGCAGCTTCTATTTTGGGAGTGATGGGGATTATTCCCGGTATGCCTCACTTTGCTTTCCTGCTGCTTGCCATTGTGGCGGGAGGGGGCGCTTATTTGATCGATCAAAAACAGCAGCGCAAACAACTTTTGGAGCAGGAAAAAGAAGTACAGGAGAAAGAAATTCAGGCCGCTGAACCGGAAATTAAAGAGCTTTCCTGGGACGATGTTCCGCCAGTCGATCCCATTGGACTGGAAGTTGGTTACCGTTTAATTCCGCTGGTTGATCAGGCGCAAGATGGCAAACTCATGGGGCGGGTCAAAGGCGTACGCAAAAAGTTATCACAGGAATTAGGCTTTTTAGTACCTCCTGTTCATATTCGCGACAATCTTGAACTGTCGCCTAATGCTTACCGGATTACATTAATGGGTGTTGCCGTGGGCGAAGCAGAAGTCTATCCCGACCGGGATTTGGCAATTAATCCTGGTCAAGTGTTTGGTGATATTCAGGGAATTAAAACCAAAGATCCTGCATTTGGCCTCGATGCTGTATGGATTGAAGCTGGTCAGAAAGAACAGGCACAGTCTATGGGATATACCGTTGTCGATGCCAGTACTGTTGTGGCCACTCACTTGAGTCAACTGGTGCAATCGCACGCCAGCGAACTACTCGGCCATGAGGAAGTTGAGCATCTGCTGAAGAAACTATCGAAAAACGCACCCAAGCTGGTTGATAATTTGGTTCCCGACAGTTTGCCTCTGGGTACCCTGGTTAAGGTTTTACAAAATCTGTTGCAAGAGCAGGTGCCCATTCGTGATATGCGAACGATCGCCGAAACTTTGGCGGAGCACAGTGTCAGGAGTCAAGATCCCGCCATGTTAACTGCTGCTGTTCGAATCGCGCTGAGTCGATTAATTATTCAGAATATCAATGGGTTAGAGCAGGAACTTCCGGTTATTACATTAGATGCCAATCTGGAACAGATATTGCACCAGTCATTACAGACCAGTGGTGACGACAGTGTCAATATTGAACCTGGACTGGCGGAAAAGCTGCAGCAATCGTTAAAACAGGCTGCCGAGCAACAAGAAGCCGCCGGAAAACCAGCGATATTGTTAACCTCACCGGGCTTGCGTAGTAGTTTGGCGCATTTTGCCCGATTTGGAATATCCGGCTTGCATGTATTGAGCTATCAGGAAATTCCCGACAACAAGCAGGTTCGTGTGGTTGCCACGGTTGGTCAGTAACTTCTGAACATTGATTAATACAGGCAACCTTATGAAAATCAGACGATTTTTTGCCAAAGATATGCGAACTGCGTTAAAGCAGGTGGCAGCAGAACTGGGCCCAGACGCCGCAATTTTGTCGTCCAATCAGGTGACTGGCGGTGTTGAGCTTGTGGCGGCAACCGATTATGACGAGGCGATTATTCAGGCGCGAAACGACGACTTTTCCTCGCGTGCTAATGCTTTGGCTGACCCCTCAATGGACAGCCGGGATCAACGTCATCAGCCGTCGAATACGGTCACTGAAACTCATAAAAATGCCACGGAAGCTGATCTTAAAGCATTCCTGGAAAAAACACTTAAGCTAAAACCGGAAACATCCGAACCTGTCAAAAGCTCGACGCCAGCTTCATCGACCCAAGATCCTTTTGAGAGCGAAAGTTTTAGCCGGTTTGGCAATAATTCGAGTCCTTCAAGTCAACAGCCTGCGTTTCCCAAAATTGAGTGGTCACAGGAGCCCACGCTGGTCTCC
>JBFHVL010000235.1:0-4400 GCA_041589565.1 Kangiellaceae bacterium
AAAATAAAGAAAAACCTCTGCGTTCAAGGTTAACCGAGTTTACTTCCACACTTGGTCGCTGGACCTTAAACAACAATACCATCATTATGGTTTCAGCACTGCTGATTGCAGCGTTTGCCATGACCGGTGTTACTCGATTAACGGTTGAAAATCGCTTTATTGATTATTTTCGCAGCCACACCGAAATTCATCAGGGTATGAAGACCATCGATCAACACTTAGGTGGAACTACGCCTCTGGATATCATTATTAAAACCGATGCCCTGATTGAGCTGCCCGTTGAAGAAGATGACGAGTTCGATGAATTTTCTGAATTTAATGATGATGTCAGCGAGAAAGTCTCACCAGTATTCACTCAGGCAGGTGCACAAAAATTATCGCAGGTTCATGCCTATCTGGAACAATTCCCGGTTACCGGAAAAGTGCTCTCGTTAACGTCAAGTTTTCGACTGCTTAACAGTTTAAACGGTGGAAAACCATTAGATGACTTTTTGCTGGGTCTTTTCTACAAGCGTATGTCGGCGGATATCAAGCGACAGTTAGTGTCGCCTTATCACAAAGACGATGGTTCAGAAGTGCATATTTCGATTCGCATGATCGACTCTCACCCGGAACTGAAACGAAGCGACTTTCTTAAGCAGTTAAACAATTACTTCCAAAACGAACTTGGACTCACTTCCGAAGATTACGCCATCACGGGTATGTTCGTGTTGTACAACAATATGCTGGAAAGTTTGTTTGAATCACAAATTAAAACCATTGCCACAGTATTTTTAGCCATACTATTCATGTTTATTCCCATATTCCGCTCTGTTCCTCTGGCATTAATTGGCCTGTTACCAAATGCGCTGGCTGCGGCCATGGTATTAGGCGCGATGGGTTGGTTTAATATTCCACTGGACATGATGACCATTATGATTGCAGCCATAGCCATTGGTATTGGTGTTGATAACACCATTCACTATATTTTCCGCTTCCGACGTGAATTTTCTCGTCAGGCAAGTTATGAAGACTGCGTAAAGGCTTGCCATGACTCCATTGGTAAAGCCTTGTATTACACATCGCTTACCGTGATCGCTGGCTTTTCGGTTCTGATTTTCTCTAACTTTATACCGACTATTTACTTTGGTATTTTAACCAGTATTGCCATGGGTACTGCACTGCTGGCTAACCTGACGTTACTGCCGCGACTGATTTTATTGTTTAAGCCAAAAATTCCTGAACTCGACAATCATAAAAGTTAGTTTTACAGTACTTTTCCCATTCATTAAAAAAGGCTCTTAGTCGTTTAAACTAAGAGCCTTTTTATTTTATCGCTTATTATTTTAAATCAATACTAACGACCGGAGGTAAATCGAAATCCGAAAAACAATACATCTTGCTCGCGCCATTTTCGAGCTTCGGCTGTCACAGCAAAAGTGTCGGAAAAATAATAGTGTAATCCAGCCACATAACCTTCTTTGTCCATGTTAACTTCTGGAAAGTCGGTTTGATTTAACTCAACGACCCACTCCATTTCGCGACTGGTGCGACTGCGCCAACCTAAGCTGTACTTGGTGAGTTCCTGTTCGGCAGAAGCCCCAATACTAAAGTCGACTTTTGAATAGCCGAGGTACATGCGGTTACCCGTGTCGGTATTCCAATAGAAACCACCGCCAATCTCTTTTTGGATCAGCTCAAGATTTTGGTCAGTTTCGGTTTCTGTTCGAGCACCAACAACATAAACACCTTCTTTAATCGGCAGTTGTAAACGAAATGCCTGGCCAGTGCCCACTTCGTCACCATCAACGTAGTTCACGTCCAAAAATGCCTGATGTGGCAGCCCCTGAGCCGCCAAACCGCTGGTTAATAACATCCCTAAAAGACTCATACTCAATTTATTCATACAAATACCTGATTTTGTTATTCTATTGATTCCGCTGATTAAGGCGTTGCGGCTCACAATACTGCATCCGAGGTTGTTTGACCACTGCTAATTGCAGCGCAGAATAGGACATCGCTTTCTATATGTTCGGCTTTCTTCTATAATTGACCCACTGCTCTCGGGGTGCCAGATGTTGTGTGCTTAAGCAAAAACGCTTTTGTGGATTATCGACATCGCAGTTGCTGAGATGCCAGATACCAGTTGTAAGCAACTGTATCGAGGCGAACCCGTAGAACCTGATCCGGTTAGTATCGGCGTAGGGATGAGCGAACTGTGTTCCTTTGCGATCCGTCCTCTACGCCTCACTGACATAACAAGTGAGGACATAACATGAACAGTAAAGCGCCCATCGGCGAACAAAATCCAGCACTCATTACTCGCGAGCCGTTACCGGCGAGTACCAAAGTTTACGTTGCTTCTGAAACCATGCCAGACGTACAGGTTCCCATGCGCGAAATCGCATTAACCGACGGCAGCAAAGTTACCGTTTATGATACTTCCGGTCCTTATACCGATCCCAAAGCTGAAATTAACGTTCACAAAGGTTTACCTGATATTCGCTCCAATTGGATCGAGGCTCGAGGTGATACCGAATTTTATGAAGGCCGCGAAATTAAGCCCATCGATAACGGCCATGTGGATGAGTCGAAAGCGTTTAAATATTTTAACCCAGATCTGCAACGCCAACCTCGTCGTGCCAAAGCCGGTAAAAATGTTACGCAATTGCATTATGCTCGTCGTGGCATAATTACTCCTGAAATGGAATTTATTGCCGTTCGTGAAAATCAGGCACGCGAAGCGCTGCGCAATGAATTTACCACCGAAGAACGTGAAAAACGTTTGAAAGGCAATCCTATGGGAGCTAATCTGCAACCCATTACGCCCGAATTTGTGCGTAAAGAAGTGGCTGAAGGTCGCGCCATAATTCCCGCTAATATTAATCACACCGAATTAGAGCCCATGATCATTGGTCGTAACTTTTTGGTGAAGATCAATGCCAACATTGGTAATTCGGCGCTCACTTCGAGCATTGAAGAAGAAGTCGAAAAACTGGTGTGGTCGATCCGTTGGGGTGGCGATACCGTAATGGATCTTTCTACCGGTAAACACATTCACGCCACGCGCGATTACATTGTTCGTAACTCTCCTGTACCTATTGGTACCGTTCCCATTTATCAAGCGTTGGAAAAAGTCGGCGGTGTTGCCGAAGATCTAACCTGGGAAGTGTTCCGCGATACTTTAATTGAACAAGCCGAGCAAGGTGTTGATTACTTCACTATCCACGCCGGTGTGTTATTACGTTATGTTCCGCTTACCGCCGATCGAGTTACCGGAATTGTGTCTCGCGGTGGTTCAATTATGGCCAAGTGGTGTATTGCTCATCACAAAGAAAACTTCCTTTACACACATTTCGAAGAAATTTGTGAAATTATGAAAGCCTACGATGTGAGCTTTTCGTTAGGCGACGGCCTGCGTCCGGGCTCGGTTGCCGATGCTAACGATGCCGCACAATTTGGAGAGCTGGAGACTTTAGGAGAGCTTACCAAAATTGCCTGGAAACACGATGTTCAAGTGATGATTGAAGGCCCCGGCCATGTCCCCATGCATTTGATCAAAGAAAACATGGATAAGCAATTAGAGCATTGTCACGAAGCACCTTTTTATACTCTTGGGCCGTTAACCACCGATATCGCGCCCGGTTACGATCACTTTACCAGTGGCATTGGTGCGGCAATGATTGGGTGGTTTGGTTGCGCCATGTTGTGTTACGTAACTCCAAAGGAGCATTTGGGGTTACCCAATCGTGATGATGTGAAAGAAGGCATTATTACTTATAAAATTGCGGCTCACGCAGCCGACGTTGCTAAAGGCCACCCCGGTGCGCGTTATCGCGACGACATGTTATCGAAAGCACGTTTCGAATTCCGCTGGGAAGATCAATTCAATCTTGGTTTGGATCCCGATCGTGCAAGAGAGTTTCATGACGAAACCTTACCGAAAGACTCGGCAAAAGTAGCTCATTTCTGCTCCATGTGCGGACCTAAATTCTGCTCGATGAAAATCAGTCAGGAAGTGCGCGACTATTCCGATCAACAAAAACTCGCAGAAGAAGGCATGAAACAAAAATCGAAAGAGTTTCGTGAACAAGGTGGCGAGATTTACGTTGAACAAAAATCATAGTTGCAATTTATTGATAGCAATTTTGAGAATTAGACGTGAGCAGTCAACTTAACATTGGCATCGCAGGCGCCGGAATCATGGGACGTCTGCTTGCCTGGCAATTGTTGCAAGCCGGACATCGTATAACCTTGTTCGATAAAGATCCTATCGACTATGGAAATGCATCGGCCTATACTGCAGCAGGAATGCTCACGCCTTATTCCGAAGTTGAGTCTGCCGAATTATTAATTTATCAACTCGGCATGCAGTCACTGGAACTCTGGCCACTAATTGCACGCTCATTAGGCAGCGACTT
>JBFHVL010000236.1:0-4381 GCA_041589565.1 Kangiellaceae bacterium
AATCATCATGACTGACTTGTAACCGGCAGGATAAGAACGCACGCTGTTACCATCGTTACCTGCAGCTGCCAGTACCAGACCACCATTGTTGGTGAAGTTAATAAAGGCGTTTTCTTCAGTGCTGTTGGCTCCACCGCCACCCAGGCTCATATTGATAACTTTGGCGCCCGCTGCCGCACAAAGATTGGCTGCTTGCGCTAAGTCTGACGAGTAACCCCAGCCTGCTTCGTTGAAGACTTTGATGATGTGCATTGGGTTACCCGGAGCCATACCGATAACACCAAAGCCATTATCGGCGGCAGCAATAGTACCGGCTACGTGAGTACCGTGTGGGCCACCATCGCGGAACCAGTCACCAGTACCAGAGTCGCTGTCACCGGTAATAACGGTCCAGTCGAAATCGGCATTGTAACCACCAGTTTCACCTTGCTCACGAGCGATACCCGAGTCAATGACACATACTTTTTTGGCGTTGGTCATTTGAAGGGCAACTTGATTCGCTTGTGATTGATAGATGGCGTAAGGGGTCAACTGTTGAACCGTTGGGTCACCCGCGTCATCGTTGTATATCGCCATAGGGTAACGGCGAACATCAGCTTCTATAAGTCTGATATGAGGATTGTTTAGAAGGCCTTTGACTTCATCAAGGGACTTACCGCTGAATTTGGCGGCGAAGAAGCCGTCAGAATCAACTTTAATATCTCCACCCAGCTGGCGAGCCAGTGCTTTAACAACACCTTTTTTGTCATTATCTACCTGAATAATGTAGCGATCGTCATCAGCCATTACGCTGGTTGCTGAGAGTGCCAGCAGAGTAGCTGCTGAAATAGTGGTCATCTTTCTCATTTAAAACTGCTCCTGATAATCGAGTTAATGCTTGTTATCGGTTCTTATTGAGTTATCTGTCCCGGTGTCGTCCTCGGGGAGCTTGTAAGGTCCTTGTATAGAATCAAAGGCACCTTGATTCTGAGTTCATCTTTCCTCAGATCGGTGCCTTTGGGATAGTTTGAAAGCGACAAAGTTTGTGTCGAAACCGACAAAAAGGCCGAAATTCGGCCTATTGAGAGGTGGAAAATTGTTTTTGGTACTCGCGAGGAGGTATGCCGACGTATTCCTTAAAACACCGTCCGAAATGGGATTGTGAGGAAAATCCACAGGCCTGAGCGGTAAGGCCGACCTGCTGCTGTTGCTGTAATAATTCTTTGGCTTGTTCCAATCGGAACTGACGCAAGGCTTCTAATGGTGAAACGCCAAGCAGGGCTTTAACTTTGCGCTGAAGTTGGCGCTCACTCATGGCAAGCTCGGAGGCAATAAAGCTCATGGGGACTTCAGGATCACCAAAATGCTTCTGGAAAACGCCATTGAGTTTTTGGATAAACTTGTCTTCAACGCTGACCGATTCCTGCTTGCCTTCTTTAGACATGCTGAAGTGCCACTGTCGAGTGAGCTTTTGCTGCAGTTTAACCCGTGACTTGATTTGATTGGTGACGCGTAACAACAGTTCGCGGCCATCAAAAGGTTTGGTTAGATAATCGTCGGCTTCCGCCTCCAGGCCCTCGATTCGACTTTCGGCATCGACCCGGGCTGTGAGCATTATTACCGGAATATGGGCGGTCAATTCATTGCGCCTAAGTGCCTTTAACATTTCGAAGCCATCCATTCCCGGCATCATCACATCGGAAATAATAATATCTGGTATATAGTCCAGTGCCATGCGCAGACCTTCTTCACCATCGGCTGCTATCAGGCATTGATGATGGGGAGAAATCATCTGGCTGAGGTGATTTTGCATATCACTATTGTCTTCTACCGCAAGTACCAGATAACGTGACTTAGAGGTTACTGACTGAATTTGTGCCGCCTTTGTATCAATAAGCTCGGATTGAATGCTAGGCTGTAAGGGTTGGCTGGTGGCCTCAATGGGTTCGGAGGTCTCGGCCGGTGCCGCGCATTCTTCAGCTACCACGGTAAATTGCGTCCCCAGTCCGGGTTGAGAAGTCAAAGTAATCTCCCAATCCATGCGACTGCAAAGCTCCTTGACCAGTGCCAGACCGATTCCAACTCCGTGTACGTGCCGCGTGCTGGCATCAGCGGTTCGATAAAACCGGTGGAACACTTTTTTCTGCTCAGACTCGGGGATTCCCACTCCGGAGTCGTGAACTTGAATATTCAGCTTCCCTTCGATGATCTGTTGTTTTAGCTCAACTTGTCCGCCTTCTGGTGTGTACTTGAAAGCGTTCGACAATAGATTAAAGATAACTTTTTCCAGCGCCTGATGGTTGCCCATAATCCAGACTGAGCTCTTTTCAGGATACTGAAACTGAATGTTTTTTTCTTCGGCAATTGGGCCAAACGATTGGCAAATAAAGTGGATTATGTGTCCGGCATTGATGGCAGCAACGGGAATGGATTCCTGAGCTGAACGGGATAACTCCAGTAATTGTTCAACCATTCGAATCATGCGCAGACCATTGGTTTTGGCGGTCATGATTTGCGCTGCCTGATCATCCGACGCGGCTTTACTCAAATTGTCGAGCACTCCGTTGATAATGGTGAGTGGAGTACGGAACTCGTGAGAGATATTGGCCGTAAACTGGTCTTTCAGTTTTAAGATTTCCTGCTCGGCCTGCTTTTGTTCGCGAATATCAGCCAGTGAGATCACCATAGGTGAAGCGCCGCCTTTGACACTCTTCGATACCGATGCATGAACCGCGAGTAAATCACCACTTTGGGTAACCATATTGGCTTCCAGTTCCAGTCCTTGAGCTTGACGCAAAAGTTTCTGTCGATAGCTTTGGTAACTGAATAATAAAGCCAGCTCGTCTCCTTCACTGACCAGCTCAGTAAAGTTTCGTCCTATCAGTTGGCTGTCGGGATACCCTAGCATTTTGCTGGCGGCGGGGTTGGCCGTGAGTATGTTGCCATCATCATCCAGAGTAAAAATCGCATTACTGGTGGACTCAAGAATCGACCGATAGGTATCGGCCTGTTGTTGTAAATATTGTGTTTGTTGTTGTAACTGCTGTTGCAGGGTATCACTACGGAATCGACTTTCCTGTAATGAAAAACGCAGTTGTTGCGTCTGTTTAAGCAGTAGCATTAATTGCGCCACCGCCAATAGCATGGTTATTGCGACCCAGCCGATAAACATATTGATTTGCGATGGCCGCTGAAGATGCTCTAGCCAATCCTGCGATTGAGAAAACGTGTGCAGCAGTAAGGCCAAACTGGCAAATGCCAGAGGACTGTTAAGCAATGACATACGCGAAAAGCCGCGAGAGGGTTGATGGCTATTCACTTCGCCGAGGGGCATGTTTAGCCCGATAAATAACAGTAAATAGGGGGTAAACCACAGTAAATCCTGCAAGGTACCGAAATTTAATGAGATCAGTTGCAACAAATTGGCAAGTTCAAGACTGTCAATTAGCGCCCAATTAAACATGGCCAGCGCTGCAAAAGTGTATCCTTTCCAATGAGTTTTGCGGGATTGATAAGCCAGAAATGCCCAGCGGCAACCGAGGTATAAATCCATAAACACATAAAACACAAATGCATTGGGCCAGATATCGCTGGCGACACCGTTTTGTGACAAAGGTACAAGTACCAGATAGCTAAAACTTCCTAACGTAAAGGACAGAGTGGCGACCCAAATGAGTAAACTGTGTTGTGTTAGTAGCTGGTGCGCACTTTGGTAGCTCCGCATTTCGACAGCGGCAATCATTAAGGCGTAAAACAGGAAGTAGCCGATGTTTTTAACAATTACAGGGTTTGATACTTGTAGCAGGTTTAATGATGTTCCCAGTAACAGACTGACCAATAGCCAGCTCAATACGGCGAAGGCCATCAGTAACCAGAACAGTGCAAGCACCTGTTCTTTCTCTCGTTTCCACTGAGCGACAAGGCTGACCAGAATTATGCCGAGCATTAGTGAGTCGGCAATATAGGTGGTAAAAAAACTTCGCGTTTGCTGTGAAGCCACGGGTAGCAGATAGCCGATTAGAACAAGCAGGAAAACCAGTCCAAAAAGGGCAAAGGGCCAGTGTCGAGAAAATATAAATGATTTCAGAGTAAACAACACAGTTTTAAAGTTGGCAGCGTTTGTTGAGGTTATCATTATTCTGGCACTTATTTCGAATCAATCAAAAAAGCCGGATCAGCGATCCGGCTTTTAATTGCTTCACTCAATTATTTGAGTGTTTAAGTACATGGCTTACAGGTGAATGATTGGATCAGGATTTCCGTCCGGATCATTGCTCGCTGTACCATCCGTCGATGGGTTGCCATTTCGCATCATGATCACGGCACAAGCCGCCGGTGATGCCATGGAAGTACCTGACATGGTGGTTGTTCCGCCACCTTTACGAGTTGACAGGATACTTAC
>JBFHVL010000237.1:0-4328 GCA_041589565.1 Kangiellaceae bacterium
AGCAGGTATATTTTCAGTGGCTATTGGTTTTGCTTCCCAAACATCCATGTCCAATGTCATCAGTGGTTTGTTTTTACTGGGTGAGCATGCGTTTGGAGTGGGCGATATGATTAAAGTGGGTAACACCACGGGTGAAGTCATCAGCATTGACTGGCTTTCGGTAAAGCTACGTACACCCGATAATATGTTTGTACGTATACCCAATGAAGTATTGATAAAGTCAGAAATGACAAACCTCACACGTTTCGCCATTCGACGATTTGATTTAAATATATCCGTTGCTTATAAAGAAGATATCAAACGCGTTAAAGAGTTGTTGCTGCACTTGGTTGCTGAGGATACTCAGTGTTTGGAAGACCCAGAACCAATGGTTGTAATGGAGAGTTTTGGTGATTCGGGTATCGTCTTGCGCTTGGCTGTTTGGGCGAAATCGAAAGACTTTTTGAAATTTCGTAGTCGATTATCGGAGAAAGTTAAGCAGGTATTGGATGAAAACAAAATCGAAATACCTTATCCTCATTTAAGCTTATATGCGGGTTCCGACTCGCAACCAATTCGAGTTTCACTAAGTCATGAGTCCGAGATTAATGGTACCGGTGAACCGATGCATAAACAGCATAAAGCTGAGAAGTCATAATGTTTACAGAGAGTTAAATGGAAGAGTGGATTCGACAAGCAGTATTACTTTGGGCCGTTATTGACCCCATCGGAACTATTCCGGTTTTTATTGCGGTAACGAAGAATTTTTCCCCCGCGGAGCGACGCGCAACTGCGATTAAAGCTACCGTTATTGCCATGTTTGTCTTATTGTTTTTCGTATTACTCGGTGAGTTTTTGCTTGACGCAATGGCGATCCCTCTACCCGCATTTCAAGTCGCCGGTGGCGTTGTACTTTTTCTATTTGCGCTGACCATGATTTTTGGTGAAAGTAAGCCCGATGAAGAAATGCATATGGTTAATAAAGTCAGCCATAGCGCGGTGTTTCCACTAGCTGTTCCTTCTATAGCTTCTCCGGGCGCAATGATGGCGGCGGTCTTGCTTACTGATCACAACCGCTTTTCCATAGCCCATCAATTGATTACTACATCGATTATTGTGGCCATCCTGATCATAACGTTGGTATTGATGTTGTTGGCACAACCTATTCAACGACTGATAGGTGAAACAGGAGCTAGTGTGGTCTCGAGAGTGATGGGACTGTTATTGGCCGCAGTTGCTATGCACGCTATGCTTTCTGGAATAAAGCAATATTTTTTACTGGGTCTATAGGGTTGCTTGGTGTTTTTATTAAAAGGCGAAAATATTCAACGAAATCTTATCTTTCTGTTGCGCGGCTCTCTTTTTATAGGAATGCTAATCGCCGTCTGGAATGGTCAATGGCCAGTCGCTTTTTATACGCTGTTTATTATTGGCGTTACCATGTTGCCCGATTTTTTAGGTAAGCGATTTGACGTCCATATTCCCAGCGAGTTTGAGTTTTTGGCAGTGCTTTTCGTTTATGGCGCATTATTTTTAGGTGAGCTTCGTGGATTTTATATCAAGTACTGGTGGTGGGACTTAGTACTTCACACAGCCTCAGGCTTTCTATTAGGTCTGCTCGGTTTTTTATTGGTGTATGTACTGAATGAAAAACGCGAAATTAAGCTGCATATGACGGTAGGTTTTGTTGCTTTATTTGCCTTTGTATTTTCAGTTGCCATAGGCGCCGTTTGGGAAATTTTTGAGTTTACCATGGATCAAGTTTTTGGCATGAATATGCAAAAAGCCATGCTTGATGATCCATCGGGTTTAACCGATACCATGTGGGACTTAATCGTCGATTCCATTGGTGCTTTCTTAGTGGCGCTTACTGGATATTTCTATTTGAAAAAATCCGGAGGTGAGTCGTTTATCGAGCGATGGATTAACCGCTTTATCCAAAAAAATCCGCATTTGTTTAAGTAAGTTCATTTTACTGCTCACCGATTAGAGACTCAGTCGTTCAGTTTCAAGCATTGTAAGAATCCCACATACCCTCCGTGAAAAAAGTAGACTGATGTACTCTTGCTAACCCAAAAAACTCATGAAGTTTAAGGCTTTGCATACGTAGTCATTGGCTAACATCTTTAAACTAAGGCCATGAGCGTGTATGTTTAACGGATGTAATCATTGAGCAACAAGGCGCTGTCGACAATGGCTTCCGTTACACACAATAAAACTAAGAAAAGCCGACCCTTTGATCTTTCTCTAATACCGCTTGCCACATTCCTCTTTTTAATCGGCGCCTGTGAAAACCAAGAGATATCATCCGAAACTCTCCTAAAAAGTCCATTATCGAGGGAAAGTGGAAAAGAGACTGCTACCTCGGTAGTGAGCCAATTTAATCCTGATTACCTGCAACGCGACGTGCGTGATGATGTGTTTTATTTTGTTTTGCCCGATCGGTTTGATAATGGCGATCCATCCAATGATGAAGGCTCAAAAGCCATAGCTATTTCCTCGGGTGGATTCGACCCTACCAGTACCGGGCATTATCATGGTGGTGATTTAAAAGGACTAACTCACCGCATCGACTATTTAAAAGACATGGGAGTAACCGCCATTTGGCTGACGCCTATTTTAAGAAATCAGGCAGTTCAGGGAGATTCGGCAGGTTATCATGGTTACTGGCCCGTCGATTTCACTGAAATTGATCCCCATTTAGGAAGCAATGACGAGCTGAAAACATTTATCGATACTGCACATGCCAAAGGCATAAAAGTGTTTTTCGATATTATTACCAATCATACCGCCGATGTGATCAAGTATCGTGAGTGTCATACGCCAGGAAAGCCGTTATTCAGTACCTCGACGCAACTATGTGAATACCGCTCTGTAGCCGAAACCAAAGCGGGCAATGGTTATACACCATTTATTCCTGAAGGAAACGAAAATTTAAAAACACCGGACTGGTTAAACGATCCTAAGTACTACCACAATCAGGGTGATTCGACCTGGGAAGGCGAAAACTCTCTCTATGGTGACTTTGTGGGATTGGATGATATTGATACCGATAATCCTGTTGTGGTCGAGAAAATGATCGAAGTATTCAGTAATTTAATTGCTGAGTTTAAACCGGATGGATTTCGTATTGATACGGTTAAACATGTCAATATTGAGTTTTGGCAGGCCTTTGTACCCGCTATCCAGGAGTTTGCAAAATCTCAGGGTATTCCCAATTTTTTTGTGTTCGGTGAAGTTTATTCTGGTGATACCGATGTTTTGAGTTATTACACGCGGGAAGGCAAGTTTCCTTCGGTACTGGATTTCGCCTTTAATTTTAAGGTGCGCGATGTGCTGGTAAATAATGGTGGTACACATCACTTAAAGGAACTGTTTGATAATGATGTTAAATATTTTACTGAAACCGCGTCGCCCGATTTATTAATGAATTTTGTTAGTAATCATGATGTGGGTCGACTGGGTTACGCTTTGCAACAAGCTTTCCCTGAGGCGAGCGATGAAGAACTATTAAAACGTATGCAACTGGCACATGGTTTAATGTTTTTTGCACGCGGTATTCCGGTGATCTATTACGGTGATGAGCAAGGCTTTACTGGTGATGGTGGAGACCGGGGGGCGCGCGAAGATATGATGCCATCCTTAACACCTAGCTATAACGATAACAATTTAATTGGTACAGCTAAAACAACCGCGGATGAGAACTTCGATAAAACTCATCCGCTGTATCAAACCTTTAAACATTACGCTTCCCTTTACCACCAATACCCTGCTTTGCGTCGTGGCGAATATCAGGTTTTATACTTTGAAAAAGAGCCGGGACTTTTCGTATTCAGCCGCTATTTAGAAAATGACAGGAATAAATATTTGGTTATTTTGAACAGTGCCAGTTCTAATAAATCCTACCAATTGCCAGCCTCATGGAAAGCGTTTGACGTGGTCTTGGGAGCTGTCGCAACTTTGGATCAGGCAATAGTTATTGATGGATTAAGCTTGGCGATTCTTAAAGGCTCACACTAATTTAGGGCAAATATGTTTTGGCGTGGTGATCGAGCTTGCCAGATCTAGTGATGGTGTCTGTCTACTATGATCAGTCGCTGAGATTGATATGGGACAGTGCAAACACCAGTACGCGTAAAGTCACGTTTAATTTTATTTATAAATCAATGGGTTAGCGTTTTTAAATTAATGTCTGCCCGACCTGTAATTAGACTATACTTTGACTATCACTCAAACATTCTGCACTTAACTCAATGAGGAGCCGAATATCTTTGCACGAATGGGTTGTCTTTCGTGGTTCTTTGTAATTGGCCTGAGCAGCTGTGTAAACTTGGCTACGGCTTCCGCTG
>JBFHVL010000238.1:0-4277 GCA_041589565.1 Kangiellaceae bacterium
ACCGTCGATGTTATGTTGCGCGATATTTAACTTGTAAATCTCAATTCGATTTAAATCTGCCGTTATTTCGAAGATTTAAACAGCCTTAACTGTTGGAGCTTTACTGAAACCTTCACATAAGAGTTCATGTATACAGATTGCCAGGCCGCTTGCATCGAATAATTCGATACAATAAATCGATTAATCCCGCTAAACAATCGAAAAAATTCCAGTAAACTGTCGACATGGTTTCAACACATCTGCGATTTGCCAGGATAAAAGGATGATAAAAAATACTGAACAAGGTTACGGTCTGGTTGCCAAAGGATTACATTGGCTTGTGGCATTGGTTGTTTTTGCCCTGTTTGGTGTAGGCTATTGGATGGTTGAGCTGGATTATTACAGCGAATGGTACAAAACGGCTCCGCACTATCATAAAAGTGTAGGCATCTTACTGGCCATGACGGTGACTTTCCGACTGTTCTGGCGGTGGATAAATCCCAGTGTTAAAGCGCTGCCGGTGCACAAAAAGTGGGAAGTCACTTTAGCGCACTGGGTTCATGGCATCCTTTATGGTTTATTGTTTGCGTTATTCATCAGTGGGTATTTAATTTCCACCGCAGATGGTCGAGCAATTGAAGTATTTTACTGGTTTGATATTCCTGCCTTAGGTGAGTTCATTGAAAATCAGGAAGATATTGCTGGAGCCTTTCATAAATGGATCGCCTACACCTTAATGGCGATAGTTGGATTGCATCTCGCGGGTGCGTTAAAGCATCACGTGATCGATAAAGACGAGACATTAAAGCGAATGTTTTAATAACAATGATTTAGATTGAACCCTTATTTTAACAAGTTGTAATTTAACCTGAATGGAGACTACTCATGAAAAAATCCTGGTTTATCTTGCTGGCAACATCGATGCTTAGTTTTGGTGCTATGGCAGCAGACTATAAAATTGATACCAAAGGTGCGCATGCATCCATTAACTTTAAAGCAAGTCATATTGGTTTTTCCTGGCTGTTAGGTCGTTTTAATAATTTTGAAGGAAGTTTTAGTTACGATCCCGAAAAGCCAGAAGCGTCTAAAATTTCAGTTGTGATCGATACGGCCAGTGTGGATTCCAATCACGCTGAGCGCGATAAGCATTTAAGAACCGATGATTTTCTGGATGTTTCCAAGTACCCCAAAGCAAAGTTTGTGAGCACCAAAATTACACCCAAAGGTGATGACAAGTTTGAAGTAGTCGGAGACTTCACGATGCATGGTGTCACTAAATCCATCACTATTGATGCGGTAAAAGTGGGTGAAGGTAAAGATCCCTGGGGTGGCTATCGCCTTGGTTTTGCTGGAACGACCAAAATCAATATGGGTGATTTTAATTTTAAGAAAAATTACGGAGATGTTTACTTAGATCTTCATATTGAAGGTATTCGTCAGTAAGTGATCAGGCAGCGAACTTGGGTTCGCTGCATTTTTAATGGTCCTCTTTTTCCCATTCTTATCGATTAAACTTTACCTAGGGGAAATCCCCCTGGCTTTCTAAGTATTACACCGTATGTCTTTTTAACTCTGATTTCCTCATAGTTTTTGGCGCAAAAAATAACTATCCAAATTGTTGAGGACATTGAAATGAAACTTACACAACGCGTATTGACCAGTTTGATACTGGGAGGCGCATTCGGGCAGGCTTATGCCGATGCCAGAATTGGCCCAGAGTTAACGCAGATGCTGCCTTCATTGACAGGCGAAACGCGCGTGATCGTGACTACGGCTAAACGGAGCGATCTTGATCAGGTGATGCAAAGCCTAAGCGTTCCTTACCTGGCAATGCAATCCTTACCTATGGCAGGTGCTAATCTGACCAAAGCACAAATCGAATCTTTATCGGCGGATGCTCGAGTTGCCAGCATCTATTTCGATGCGCCCATGGAATACTACAACTATACTTCTGGCGAAATTACCGGCGGCCACTATGTGCATGATGTGGAAGGCGTGACAGGGCTGGGAAGCACTATTGCGGTATTGGACTCTGGAGTTGACGGAACTCATCCCGATTTGGAAATGGGCAGTAAGCTGGTTCAGAACGTTAAGATTGTTGGCGATCTTGATCTGGCCGGCGGCTTAAATGTCTTTTTAGAAGGCGTTCCTAATACAGATACCAGCTCAGGTCATGGGACTCATGTTGCGGGAACCGTTGCTGGTAGTGGTGCTGCTTCAGCCAACGACCATCGCCGTCCTTACTATCATGACGGTATCGCTCCTCAGGCAAAAATGGTCGGTATCGGTGCGGGCGATGGTGTTTCCATCCTTTATGCTTTAGCCGGGTTTGATTACGCGATCAGCAATCAAGATCGCTACAATATCGACATCATTACAAATAGTTGGGGTGGTGGTGATGGCGCTAACTTTGATCCCTACAACCCAATTAATCAGGCCTCTTACGAAGCTTACCGGCGCGGAATGGTCGTAACTTTCGCGGCGTCAAATTCAGGCCCCGACGAAGATACCCTTAACCGTTACGCCGTTGCACCTTGGGTTATTAATGTAGCTGCAGGCACCGCCGATCGGGGATTGGCTAATTTTTCCAGCCGAGGCGTTGCGGGCGATCAGTGGAAAGCACCTGACGTAACCGCGCCCGGAAGTGGCATTATTTCAGCGCGAGGTGTTAATACTGCACTGCCATTACTGGGGCCTGTGGTAGAGCCAGACTATCCAGAATATAACCTTTACTACGCTCGCATGAGTGGTACTTCAATGGCAACGCCATTTATCGCCGGTGTTGCTGCTTTGTTACTGGAAGTGAACCCTAACTTATCGCCCGATCAAATCGAAACCATTATTCGCGACACCGCCGATGATATGCCCGGTTACCAGTTCCATGAAGTAGGTGATGGATATGTAAATGTTGCTGCGGCCGTTGCTATGGCGCGTGGCGTCGTAGGCAAGCGAGCGGAGTTTTTGGCGGGAGATACGCGTTGGTCAAGTCAGGGTAACTGGTTACAGGTCGCCGAGAATGATCCACAGATCGATTACATTTCTCGTTGGAGACAAGCCAGTTCAGCTGACAGTAACGATGGCCAATATCTAAAAAGCAAACATAAAAATGCTTCTCTGCTCTTTAATGTGATTGGCAACAGTGTACTGATTGAATATTTGGCAAATCCTACCGGAGGACGAGCAGAAGTGTTCCTTAATGGACAAAGTGTCGGCATGATTGATTACTTTGCCGAGCAGGCAACGGTCAAAAGTTTTGCCGTCCGTGATCTGGCTGCCGATCAGGTTCATGCTGTTGAGTTGCGCCATCGACAAGGGAAGATCAACATCGACGGTTTAAAAATTGATGGTCAGCTGGTCGACAATGGGGTTCAGATTATTACCGAACAGCAGATGATCGAAGGTACCATTGGTCCTTCTGCAGAAAATGTTCAGTTTAATGATCACGCGATTCAAGTGGCGGCTAACGCAGTATCCATTGATGCTGAGCTGTCGTGGGAAGGGGTGGCTGATTTGGACTTTGAGCTCATCGACCCGGCAGGAAATGTAGTGGCTAGCAGTGCCTCTCTGGATAATCCGGAGGTTATAAGTTTCCGTCCATCGGTAGCTGGCGACTATGTACTTCGCGTCAATGGTTATTTGAGTGTTGCCACCAATTACCAGATTGATGTGTCGATATCGTTAATGCAGTAATCATTAAACCTGAGGGTCAATGACCCTCAGGTTTCCATCGATTATCCCTTCAAAAAGCCTCATTCGAACTAAACAGGGGTTTTCCCCTGCATCATTTAAAGGAATCCCCTGATTTTTTTTTAAACAGATTTAGGGTGCAATAGGATCCTAGGTTATACCCATTAACGCTCTGAATGCGTGGGATTTATTCGCTAATAACACCTGGTTAGGCAGCGTCTCTTGGATTCGAAACTGGTTTTACAAGCGGCGGCAGGGTTGATTTCGAGTAAACTCCCCATTATGTTTGGTTCCATAGGATCAATACGCTTTCGGGCGACGATAATAATAACGAGGTGCTTTATGAAGGTAGTTCGCTACGGGCTGGCGATTCTGTCATTAATCGCTTTGGCATCGCCTTTGTCCATTCGGGCTCAAGAGCCAGTTCAAATCAATGTTCAGGGTAATCAGGTGGAAGCGGTCATTCATTTAGCAGGGGGTATTTCTGCTGACTTTACTCTGACTTTTGAAAACAGTGTAGGACTCAATGCCAACAGCATTGGTTTGACGGCAGAGCTGGTGGATGTGAACGATCTAACGCTACTGAGCCGTCTTCCAGACAGTTTGCAAGT
>JBFHVL010000239.1:0-4274 GCA_041589565.1 Kangiellaceae bacterium
GCTGGCCGAAAAAAGCTGGGATGAAACTAAAGAAATTCTCACCAAACGCTATAACATGGCAAAGCGCCGAATGACTCAAAATAAAAGTGAAGATATTTTTGAGTATTTCATGAATGCATTCGCGTTGACCATAGAGCCACATGCGACTTACTTTTCTCCGCGTGAAGCCGAAAATTTTGATATCGAAATGAAGCTCTCGCTTGAAGGTATTGGTGCGATTCTGCAAGTTGACGATGTTTATACCAAAATTAACAAGTTAGTGACCGGCGCACCGGCAGAAAAATCCAAGCAGTTGAAAGTAGGGGATCGCATTGTTGGCGTTGGCCAGTCTGATAAGAAAGTTGAAGATGTTGTAGGTTGGCGGCTCGATGATGTTGTGGATCTCATTCGCGGCGAAGCCGGTACCGAGGTGACCTTGGAAATATTGCCTAAGGATGAAGTGGTCGCAGGTGAAACCAAAAGAGTCACAATTGTTCGGGAGCAGGTTAAGCTCGAAGAACTCTCGGCTAAGTCAAAAGTCATTGAAGTTGATATGAATAATCAAGCAATGAAGTTTGGAGTGATCGAGATACCCAAGTTTTATGTCGACTGGGATGCCAAATACAATCAGCGATTAGATGAATATAAAAGTACATCTCGTGATGTCGAAAAGTTCATCTACGAGTTTAAGAAGCAGGGAATTGATGGCGTTATCATTGATTTGAGAAATAACGGTGGTGGCGCATTGGATGAAGCCGTTGAGTTAACGGGTTTGTTTATTGATAAAGGGCCTGTTGTTCAACAAAAAGACTCCAGAAATCGGGTTCATTCATTTGACGATCACGACCCAAAAGTCGTATTTGATGGCCCCCTGGCGGTGTTAGTTAATGGAGGCAGTGCTTCGGCGTCTGAAATTTTTGCCGGAGCCATTCAGGACTATGGTCGTGGTTTAGTTGTAGGCGAACAAACCTTTGGCAAGGGAACGGTGCAGTCAATTAGAGACTTGAACCACTTTAGAGGTTTGCTCGATAGCGAATTGGGGCAACTTAAGTTAACGACTTCTAAGTTTTATCGAGTTTCAGGAGAAACCACTCAACACCGCGGTGTTTTACCTGATATTGCATTTCCTGCAATTTTTGATCGAGAAGATTTTGGTGAAAGCAGTTATGAAAATGCGTTGGAATGGGACACTATTAGAAAAGCCAGTTATCAATCACTGGATGAGGTTGCTCCCTATTTAACCGAACTGCAAGAGAAGCATATGCAGCGTCGTATGCACAGTAAGGAGTTTGGCTATCTAATGGAAGATATAGAAGAGTATCAAAAGCGTAAGAATGATACTTCCGTATCTTTAAATTTAGAAAAGCGTAAACAGGAAATCGAATCTAAAAAAGCACAGCGACTGGCTCGCATTAACCAGCGTCTTAAAGATAAAGGAATGGAGCCTGTAGAAACTTTAAAGGATTTTGATGAGTCTGTTTTTGAAGAGGATGATTTTAGACTACAAGAAACCGGTAATATTTTGGCAGACTATATTGTCCTTAAAAACAAAAAGCGACTTGCAGAAAACAAGTAAGTCGAATCTGTATTTAAAAAGGGAAGGCAGTGCCTTCCCTTTTTTACGAATAGAATAAAGCCGAGGATGATTAAAGGGGTAAAACAATGAAGCTCGTAGCTAAACTTCTTCTGCTAACGATTTTGTGCTACAGCATAGGCACAGCGGCAGTTTCTTCACGTGTTTTAATTCAAACCAATTATGGTGACGTAGTTATTGAACTCTTTGAGAAGCAATCTCCAGTGACTAGTAATAATTTTCTGAAATACGTTAACTCAGAGAAATATAATGGAACCATTTTTCATCGTGTTGAAAAAGGCTTTGTCATTCAGGGGGGCGGTTATACCAAAAATCTGGAGCCGGTTGAAACCTTTCAACCAATTAAGAACGAAGCGAAAAATGGACTAAAAAATACTCGAGGTACAGTGGCTATGGCCCGCTTTACCGATAAAGATAGTGCTGACAGCCAGTTTTTCTTTAACTTGAACGAAAATACTCATCTGGATCATCGAAACGATACCAATTTAGGATATGGCTACGCTGTGTTTGCCAGAGTAGTCAAAGGGATGGATGTTCTCGACGAGATTTCCAAGGTTCCTGTTGGCCAACATGATGATATTGGAGAGTCTATGCCGGCTTACCCGGTGATAGTGCAGAAAGTTTCTCTTATGCGATAGGATTTGATCCACAGAAGGGAACGCTTGATGACGTTCCCTATAGAAACTTTACTTTTTAAATTTAAAATCACGTTTACTGAAAGTTTTAAACACCAAGTAAGCACCTGAGAGCGAAATGATTAAAGCAAGTAGAGCGGCAATAATTAATAACGGATGGTTGAAATCTGTTCGATCTTTATAGTCCATAATGTGTAGCATCCAGACAAAATCAAAGACACGCCATTGGGTGTTTCTGACCGACATAAGTTCACCTGTCTCGGCTGCAATGTAGAATGTTGCCGCTTCACTATCAGAAAACTCGATTCTCCAAGCTGGTAGCTTTTTGCGGTATTCCGTTGAGCTTTCGCTGATGAAATCCGCAGATGCAAGAGGAGCGTCACCTGCATAGTACTGGCTAGCTAAAGAAATTGCCTGATTTTTGGTAAGAGGGATGAGTGGAGTGCCATTTTCTGCATCGAAATACAGCCAGCCATTCTCAAGCGTTTTGATGTGGTACTGTAATTGGTTTGGTAGATTTACTAATCGATATTCCAGAATATTCACTTGATGCTGAGCAACAAGTTTTTCAATGGGTTGTAGCTTGGTCGTGTCGATAGTGGTTAATGGAATATCACGACGTAGATGATCGCCATGCACCTCATCGATATCCAGCCAGCTCATAACAAGCCCGCCGACGACCCAAAATATCACCTGAAGGCCTATGATCAGGCCGAGCCATTTATGTAACTTTCTAAAAAATACAATCGGTCTCACTCAACTACCCAATAACTCAAAAAAACGTCTGGCGTTGTTGTAACAGCTTTTTCACTCAATCACAATGAGGAGTTTTATTTCGCTTACGATCTCTCTATACTCAAGTGATTGAAAATAAAGTCTTTATTAAAAAGAGTACGCAATATGATTTTTCCGATAACTGCTCTATATGGCTCGCTCTGTGGGATATTAGTCATTGTTCTGGCTGCGCAAGTTGTCAGACAGAGGCGAAAATTCAAAATTGGTATAGGAAGTGGCGATGAGCGGTCGTTGGAGCGCGCTATACGCGTCCACTCTAATGCTATGGAGTACATTCCTATCGCATTATTGTTATTGGCTTTGTTTGAGGCGAATCAGGGTAACCGATATTTGGCGCATAGTATGGGCATGTTATTAGTCATAGGTCGGGTACTTCATGCTCAAGGATTAGGCGCCAGTCATGGAACTTCTTTTGGACGTTTTTGGGGTACCTTGTTTACCTGGGTGGCTATTATGGTATTGTCTGTGGCAAATTTAGTTATGTTTTTTGGGTAGCGAGAAATGAGTTTAATTAAAATAATTTTATTAAGTCTGATTGCGCTTTTTGCTTGTGAGGCGGTTATGTCGCAAGGTGAAAATAGTAAAACTAAAGTGGCCATTGCCATTCATGGCGGTGCAGGAACCATCCTGAAAGAAAATATGTCTCCCGAGTTAGAGCAGGCGTATAAAGATAAAATGGAAGAAGCGCTTAACGCTGGTTATCAACTGTTGCAGCAAGGTAAGTCGAGCGTGGAGGCTGTGAGGGCCGCTATAAGAGTGATGGAAGATTCTGAGCTTTTTAATGCCGGAAAGGGAGCCGTATTTACCCATCATAAAACCAATGAGCTAGATGCTTCGATAATGGAAGGCAGTGGTTTAAATGCAGGTGCGATAGCTGGCGTGACACAGATTAAGAACCCAATAGAGCTTGCCTACAAAGTTATGGTGAATTCGAAGCATGTCATGCTGAGCGGCGTTCGTGCAGAAGAATTTGCTAAAAGCCAAAATGTTGAAATGGTGCCGCCCGAATATTTTCATACCGAACGACGCTGGAATCAATTGATGAAGATTTTAAAAACGGATCCTGACGCTCTCAAACTTTCAGAAGATAAAGACGATAAACTCTCACAAGTCACTGTGTGGCCCGATGATGAAAAGTTTGGCACTGTAGGTGCCGTTGCCTTAGATGCCAATGGCACTCTTGCAGCAGGAACCTCTACGGGCGGAATGACCAATAAAAAGTACGGGCGTATCGGTGACTCTCCCATTATTGGTGCGGGAACATATGCTGA
>JBFHVL010000240.1:0-4265 GCA_041589565.1 Kangiellaceae bacterium
AACCGCCAATATGGGCGTGAATCTTGTGCTAACTAAACACGATCATTTTCATCACGCCATGATCGGCTATATGCAGCAGCAACGTGACGATGTTATGGCGACCTCTGAAGCTGAAATGATCCCGGATCATCACTTTTTATGCGCGCTTGCCGAACACCATGTGATCGTTGAAGTGGGGCCGGTGGCGCAAGGACTACTTCATTATGATGCCATCGAAAAAACGGAACAGGCCGTACATCAGCTGCTTGATTTCGTTATGCATTGGAATGACAGTGAGTTAAACGAGTTACCGGAAACGATCGATGTATTGGAGTACACTGGAAAAATTCCATTGCCACAAAATGAGCAAGGGGAAGTGATCGGGTATATTCATCCGCATATTCAGGGTAAGGACTATCAGCTCCTAAATCCTGGCGACCCTATATTTAAAACCATGGACGATGGCGAAATTGCATTTCAATCGGAACATTCCTGTTTTATCAGCTTTGTTAATGAAGCTGCTTATTACGATCAGAAGCTCGCTTTTTGTACCTTAAAAAAAGTGAGTTATCCTATCTCTCCTTTGGTTTGAAAACAGTTTATTGTGTCTAAGTCGTCACTGAACCAACTTATAGAAAGTTACCTGTCGTGTTTTCCTGATCCTGAAACTGCGCGTCTTGATGCTGAAATTTTAATTGCTCATGCATTAGGAAAATCGCGTAGCTGGTTAAAAGCTTTTGCCGATGATGCTATGAGCGAGCAAAATAAACAGATAATTATTCCATTACTTGAACGTCGCGCTCAGGGAGAGCCTGTGGCTTACATATTGGGTGAGTGGGAGTTTTATTCGTTACCTTTAAAAGTAACTCCAAACACCTTAGTTCCGAGGCCCGAAACCGAGCTTCTGGTTGAGCGTGCGTTAACTTTAATGGAGTCGATTAAGCAGCCAAAAGTATTAGATTTGGGAACCGGTACTGGCGCAATTGCCATTACTATAAAAAAGCACCGACCAGAGGCAAACGTGTTTGCTGTAGATTTTTCCGCTGAGGCTTTAAAGGTGGCACAGGAAAACGCCAAAGCGCACAAATGTCCAATCGAGTTTTTTTGCGGCAGCTGGTATGAGCCGCTACCTGAACACTTAGCATTTGACTTTATTTTAAGTAACCCGCCTTATGTCGCGAATGACGATCCCCATTTACTTCAAGGTGACCTTCCGCACGAACCGATAACGGCGCTCACCGCAGGTGATGATGAGTTTGCTGATATTCGAGCCATTACCGAGCAGGCGAGACATTGGCTTCGCTCGCCCGGAGTACTGCTGATCGAGCATGGCTATAACCAGAAACAGGTAGTCCAGTCTTTATTTCAGCAAGTCGGGTTTAAGCAGATCCAAACCCATCGCGATTATGGTCGTATGGATCGTTTTACCGAAGGCCACTGGATTTAATCGTTTCCTGTTCTGCTTACTTTACCGTTGACAAAGGCGGCAATATAAAATATAAATGATAATCATTCTCAATAAGGAGTGATTAATCATGGCCTGTAATGTTTTATTGGAATGGGAGCAGCAGACCCTTGCGGGAGACTGCTATTTTCATCGCAAGGACTTTAAGTCGGCCTGTTGTTGTTTCGAGCGCGCCGCGCAGGCGCTGGTACCTTGGTTGAAACGTCCACAACAAATGGAATCTTCGGGTGTCAGATGTTTTGTTTTGGCTTGTTATAATACTGCCTACAGCGCCATGCGATCGGGTCAGTTTCATCTTGCAGAGCATTATTACCGTTACTGTTTATCGCAACTAGAAGCGCTTCTGAGTCGGCCTGAGTGCCATCGTTTTCGCGATATTATCTTGGTAGAAAGTGAACAGGCTTATCGGCGCTACTGTAAGTTTTTACTGGAGCAGAGCGAAAATAACACAGTGCTCAAGCGAAAGTTTGATCTTTCTGCAAAGGTAAAAAGACTGATTAATGCACAAAAAGACCGGCCGAGCGATAGTCGAGCCAGTCTGTTATTTTATTAGCGATTTTATCGTTTGGGCTTTAAGTCCAGAATGTAACCATCGTAATACTCGGGATCGCAAACGTACCATTGACTGAGTTCGACTTTGGCAAATGCATCGCACTTTTCTGCCAGATCCAAAAATGGTTGGCGTCCAGGATCGGCAAGCACAATGCGTTTCATCCCGTTGTTAAGGGCTTTCTTGAACAAGGCTTCTAACTTAACTGCCAGTTCGTCCCAAAAACAGATGTCTGCTCCCATCAACAAGTTAAACTGGCCTAGTTGTTTCGGAGTTAGTTTTTCGTAAGAGCGCTTAATTTGTTTTATCTTAACGCCGTTTAAAGCTGACTGTACCTCAAGATAAGGAAATACGTTTTCGTCGATATCCAGCCCAGCGACCGAACGCGCGCCGTTTTTAGCAACAAAAATCGAAGCGGCTCCCCAGCCACAGCCAATTTCCAAAGCATCTGTCGTACGTTTGATCAGATTATGAGTTTGGAAATAATCCATTAATAAAAAGCTACTGGCCCAGGTTTTGTGGCCATGCACATTGGGCTCAAAACATTCTTTGAGTTGTTTAACCAGGCGATGTTTGTTTTCGAGCAGCATAATGTTAAACACATTAAACATATTTTTTTCGGGCAGTTCGATAACTTCTGGCACCAGTCTCTCCCACTTTATGGTGTTTGTCTTTGTCAGGGACCCAAATTTAGGACCGCTATCATAATGGTTTTTTCAATTAGCTTCCAATGCGGCTCGACTCGGCAAGTCATCAGTGATTAAATAAGCGCAAATTAAGTCAATATTTAAAGTGTGTAAGATGGCAACCATTAAGGATGTATCCGAATTAGCGGGTGTTTCTCAGGCAACTGTGTCGCGTGTGCTTAACGGTACTACTCATGTTGATGAAGCCAAGAAGCAGCGGGTGCTCGATGCCATCAAACAACTTGGCTATCGGCCCAATGCGCATGCTAAGTCATTGGCTTCGAATCGATCCAATAGCATAGGAATGGTGGTATCTGAATTAGCGGGTCCTTATTTTGGTGAAATGATGGCTGGTGCTGAAAGCGTGATCCGAAAAAATAATAAACAGATGTTGATCGCGAGCAGCCACGCTAATGATGAGGTAGAAAAAGATGTCATCGAGTTTTTGGTGTCTTGTCGCTGTGATGCGTTAATTTTGCACGCCGAAACCTTAAGCGATGATTATTTATTGCAACTTAAAAAACAGAATATTGAACTGGTGTTACTAAATCGCTTTGTCGCTGGAATTGAGGAGCAATGTTTTATTCTGGATAACAAAAAGGGTGGCTTTTTAGCGACAGAACATTTGATTCAACAAGGTTGCAAAAACATCGCCTGTATTCTTGGACCACAGTGGAAACACGACTCTCGTGAACGTTTTGATGGCTATTTAACAGCGCTAAAACAATATGGATTACCCTTCGACCCGCAGCGTGTTGTGGAAGGTGATTTCCAGGAACAAGGTGGTAGTGAAGGGATGGCAAAACTTATCGCTCGAGAACAGCCGATTGATGGATTGTTCTGCGCCAATGATGAAATGGCATTGGGAGCGATGAGCTGGTTACTGGATAACGGATACCGTGTTCCTGAAGACATTAAAATCGTAGGCTTCGATAATATTGCTTACACACGTTATGTTTCGCCGCGTTTATCGTCGGTGCATTTTCCCATTCGAAAAATTGCTCAGGATGCCGCGTGGCTGGTCATGCAGCGGGTGTATCAAACCAGCCCTCCGCATGACATTGAGCGCAATGTAACTCCCGAACTGATTGTTCGAGAATCCTCTCGAGTTAAATAACGCGCAATTAACTTGTCGCTCTGGCTTCGGCGCTACCTGCTGCAGGAGTACCGCTTAATTGTTGCTCCAACTGTTCCAGTGTTTTACCTTTGGTTTCAGGAACGCGACGGATCACCATAATCAGTCCAATTAATGCAAATAAACCGTAGCCCATAAAGGTCATAGCCGCGCCCAGAGTCGCCAGCTCCCAGGGAAAAACCAGTTGCACTAAAAAGCTTACTGCACTGTTCACCACGCCAACTAATGAAATGGCAATACCTCGTATATGGTTGGGGAATATCTCCGAAAACATGACCCACATGACGGGACCGAGTGACATGGCGAAGGAAGCCACAAATGCCATGATGCCGATCAAAATTAATGTGGCGTTCATTTCAGTGGCTAACTTAATTAATTCGCCTTGATGTTGTTGAACAACTTTTTCGCCAAGGGCATCGATAAGCGTATTCTTAAACTCCACGTCGGAAT
>JBFHVL010000241.1:0-4264 GCA_041589565.1 Kangiellaceae bacterium
ACTCAATCTTGCTGATTCTTCTCAAGTAGAATTTCGTTACGATTTTACTGTGTTCCACATTGCTAACTGGAAGGATGGATTTTTATTAGCTACCAATAAAGGACTCGCTTACTTTGATCCAACTAGTGACGAACTAAACTTCTTAGACGAGGCGCTGGGTAGTTATGCACGTGTAAGTATTCGAACTATGGCATGGTTCAATGATCTTTTGCTGCTGGGGACCGATAACCAGGGAATACTCGTTTTTGATATTGAGAAGAGGCAATTGTTAACTCAGTTTAGCTTTGGTGATGATGGGTCTTCCCCCTTACTGTTAAAGTTGTTTGTCGACAGTAACCATAGAATATGGGCTGGACATATTTCTGGACTCTATTTAGTGAGTCTGGTTAAAGATTCTAATGAAACTGTCGATTTAAAGCTGGAGCAGTCGGTAATAAATAAGCATCTGGTTCGTGATATTGTCGAGACACCAGAAGGCGCTTTGTTAGTAGGAAGTCACTCGGGGCTTATAAAGGTTTTTGAGCAAGGTCGTGGTGTATTCGAACTTGACTTCTATACCAAAGAAAATGGTCTTTCGGATAATACGGTCTATGCAATCTTACCGATAGACAGCGAAACTTATTGGCTATCATCCAATAAGGGCCTCACGTTATTTGATTTAAAAACCGATAGAATTATCAACTATCAAGATATAAATCATATTGGACAGTTAGAATTTAATGGCGCATCAAAACATCGACTAGCTGATGGTCGTTGGCTTTTTGGTGGGGTTAGCGGAGTAACTCAGATTGATCAAGTTGCCTTGACTTCCGTTGGTCAAGGTCCTATATGGATTTATGAAATGCGTTATGGGGAAAACTTTGATAATGCTTATTATCTCCCCAATAAAAAACTAATCTTTACAGAGGAGCAAAATGTATTTGCTATTCGATTCGTAAATACGAATTTTGATAGCTCTCAACGACCTTTATTTCGATATCGACTCAATGACGAAGCATGGGTTGAGTTATCAGAGCGAGATGAAATTATATTTGCAGGACTTGATCCTGGAAAATACCAGCTAGAAGTTGAGTCCAAGCTAGGATTGTCCGAGTGGAAGTCTGCCTATAACAGTCTTGAATTCGAAGTCGTTACCAGCTTTTGGCGTTCAAAGTTAGCTATGACATTTTATGCGGTGATTCTATTATCATTCATAGTCATCATTGGATGGCAAGAATATCGCAGGAGACGTCAAGCACACGGCGCCATGGAGCGTATAAAGACTAATGAAGAGCGATTGACAATGGCATTGACGGCCAGTGAACTAGGTCTTTGGGATTGGACGCCAGAGAATAATATAATCAGTCGTTTTAATGTTGCTCACTTGTTTAAGACAAAAGACCTTTATGCAAATTTTGATAAGTTCGATGAGATTGTTCACCCTAAAGATCGTAATGCTTTGAAAAAGGAACGTGAGCGATTTTTTAAAGAAAAAGGTGAATTTGATATCCAATACCGAGTGCTGAGTGATAACAATCGCTGGCGTTGGATACATGACAAGGGCAAAGTTGTTGAAGTCGATGATGAAGGACAAATAGTTCGAGCCTCAGGGACTTATACCGATATTACAGATTTGAAGCGTGCTCAACTCGAAAGCGTATTGTCCAATGAAGTGATTAGAAGTATGGCTGAAGCGGTCGTGGTCATGGATAGCCATCGTAAAGTCGCCTTTGTTAATCCTGCTTTTAGCCGGATGACGGGGTACAGTTATGAAAGTATTATCCATAATGACTTAACTTATTTAAGATCTGCAAAGCATGGCGAACGGTTTTATGAAAAATTTTGGGAAGAGTTTGACGAAGGAGGAAGCTGGTTTGGTGAGCTTTGGATTCGTTGTGACAACGGTAAAGACATATTATGTTCCCTTGAGGCCTTTCATATTTCGGATGAAGAACTCGAGGAATACTTGAGTGTATTAATATTTAATAATATTACTGAAAAACGTCGAGCCGAAGAAGAGTTGAGTTATCTGGCGCGTTATGATGCGTTAACGGGTTTGCCTAACCGTAACTTATTTAACGACAGACTCGAACATGCAATTGCTTTAGCCAAGCGTCATGAACATAAACTGGCAGTAATGTTTATTGATCTTGATGGTTTTAAAAAGGTTAATGATTCTTTCGGTCATCATGCAGGTGATGCGTTGTTGAAACGGACCGCTGAAATCATTCGCTCCTGTATTCGTGACGAGGATACTCTTGCTCGCCTCAGTGGAGATGAGTTTATTTTGATCATCGAAGACTACAATGAGGTTAGCCAACTTAAGGTGGTTTTAAGTAAAATATTATCGCAACTACAAAAGCCTATGGAAATTGTTCAAAACAAGGTTGCTGTAAGCTGTAGTATTGGTGTGAGTCAATACCCAAAAGATGGCACCGATGCGGATTCATTGATGAGGTATGCTGATACTGCTATGTATCATGCAAAAGAGCGAGGAAAAAATCAGTACTTCTTTTATCGTGAAGAAATGCACCGGCGGTTAATTCACCGAATTAGTATAGAGAATTATTTAAGAGACGCAGTTGCTAATAATGAACTTTACCTGGTGTTTCAGCCAATTATTGATATTGCATCAGAAGAAATCGTTGCAGCCGAGGCGTTAATTCGATGGCGCAATCCTCAATTGGGTGAGGTATTTCCGGTTGACTTTATTCCGTTAGCTGAGGAGTCTGGCCACATTCTTGAGATCGGTAAGTTTGTGTTTAATCAGGTTTGTCAAAAAATCGCATATTGGCGTGAAAAATATCAGCTCGAGGTGAAAGTTGCTGTCAATGTATCGGTTCGGCAGTTAATGGATTCAAACTTTGTGGCCGATCTTGACGCATTAATACAGCAAGAGAATATCTCAAGTGATCTAATAAAAGTTGAAGTTACTGAAAGCATGCTCATGGCCAATGCAGGAAAAGCAAATCAGATAATCAAAGAGCTAAAGCAGCTTGGAGTAACAATTTCCATAGATGATTTCGGTACGGGCTATTCCTCATTGAGCTACTTGCGACGATTTGCAATAGATGAGTTAAAAATTGATAAAGAGTTTATCTCCGATATTCACGATGCATTTCGGGAAGAAACGATTGTTAATGCAATTATCGCCCTGGCACAAAGCTTGAATTTGAAAGTGGTTGCCGAAGGTGTTGAGACGGAAGAGCAGTTGAGGTACCTAGCGCAGCATGGTTGTGATTATGCACAAGGTTTTTATTTTAGTAAACCATGTGAAGCGACAGATTTTGAATTGCTGCTCCAAAACAAACGTGGCATCAAATCCCGATAGTGTTAAGGACTGTCGTCAAAACCGGGGGGGGGTAAACAGCAAGTATCTAAACCTTCGTTTGCGAGATGATCAATTTCAATCCAAATTATATAGGTCATTAAATGATCGCCATTTTCAAGCTCGTGCTCATCGTCAAAACAATCCAAAGCATCAATCATAGGTTTTCCAGGCAAAGGGTAAAAATAAACGAGTGTCACTGTTATCAGACTGACGCTCTTGTATTAAAATTCGATGACAAGATTTAAAAACTAACCAGTCGAATGACAAGTGGACAGAATCATGAATAGTCAGCCAGCAGCCCTAGAGTATGAAGTGAGTGTTGAAGATGCAGTGGCTCATCTGTTTCGTGTTACGCTTCGCTTTGAAGCGAAAGATGCGAATCAGCAGTTAAGACTGCCTAACTGGATACCGGGTAGCTATATGATTCGGGAGTTTGCCCGACACATAGTCTCATTTGAAGCATTTGACGACCAATGTAATCCAATTGAGTTTAAGAAAACCAATAAGTCCTGTTGGCAATTGAGCAACGTCCCTGGAAAGGTTATTGTCAGCTACTTGGTCTACGCCTGGGATTTATCGGTGCGTGGCGCGCATCTCGATCAGCTTCATGGATTTTTTAATGGCACCAGTTTATTTCTCGAACCTTGCGGTCTTGCTCATTTACCCTGTAAATTGAGTATTATTAGGCCTTCGCAAGATTTCGCCGACAGTTGGCAAGTGGCAACATCAATGAGCCCTTTTGGAATACTTGATAAGGGCTTTGGTGTTTACCGTTGTAAAGACTACGACGAACTCATCGATCATCCCGTGGAAATGGGGCGTTTGAAAATAGTCGAATTTGAGGTGGCAGGGATACCGCATGAACTGGTGATTCAAGGATACCCAGAAAAGGAACTGCACCTGATTGATCTGGACCGTATAAAGACCGATTTAGCTAAAGTTTGTGCTAAACAA
>JBFHVL010000242.1:0-4262 GCA_041589565.1 Kangiellaceae bacterium
CTCAATCGATAATGTCGTTGTTGACTTCATTATCTCTGAGTGCCCACACAGATTATTTCATCTTACTTGTTAAAGAACTTCTGACCGGGAACCTGCCCGTATCAGGCGACGCCTTTCTCAACGTCGGGGCGCGAATTATACACCCTCTTAAACTCGAGTCAACACCTTTTCTTTAAAAACCTTTCTAAATTTCAGAAAGTATTCGAGGCTGACTCAAAAGGACTAAACAACATCAAATTAACCTTTTACTTTCAACAGGTTAGCTAATTTGTTTTTTAGCCTTAACTTCAGTTAATCGGCATGTGCCTCTGAAGTGGGTGCGCATTATAAAGCGGTTTAATTGTTTGGCAAGCACTTAATGAGACTTTTTTAAGTTTTTTTTCATTTTCCTTAATTAACTGATTAATTATAGACCAAACTGGTGAAATTCAATTCAACTTGAAGAATATCATCTACTATTGAGCGTTCAAATTGCGCAAAACTTTAACAACTTAACGTTCAGTATTCTGTATAAAAAAGGCATTTTTCATTCTTCTATGTAATTCATTGTTATTCGGTTGTGACAACACACCCCTCCATCGACAAAACCAACGGCAATTAAGCAACAGTCAGAGACCGAAGCCGAGTCTCTGCTCCAGCAGTGTTAAGCGAAAGTCAGCCAACAGCATTCGGAATATGCCACGAAAGCGAAAGGAAAATCGGAACCTATGACACGCCGTACCGATGATTCTTATCGCACTCGTGTTTCTAGTCGCAAATTTCACACAATGGCTCAACAGGTTAAGACTGTTGGTCGCTATACATTCCAAATTTAAACTTTACCTTTTGGGGTTCACTGCCTAATGCGTAAGGTTATCTCTATGGGACCTAGTGATCCGTTATTGCGCAATCAATGGCATTGAAATTACTAAAGTCAGACAACCACCGATGATTAAGCTCGCCGGATAACTTTAATTAAAATTATCTAGTAAGCCTGCCACTGAACAGCGAGCCCGATATTTCGTCCTGCTGCGTAAGTATCGAGATCATCGCTCGAAGGAATATAAAGTTCATCCAAAGCATTATTCACAAAGACAGTTAATTGCCATTGTTCGTTAAATTGGTATCGCACTTTAGATGAAACCAGTTGATATGAAGGCCGCTGAAGCTCGCCATCACCAACTCTATGTTTAGCTAGCTGACGGGCCCAGCCCAGTTGCCAGGACCATTGACCGCTTTGCCACAGGTAATTAATCGCCAGTTTTCGAGCTGGAATATCGGCCAAGGAAACTCCCTGTTTATCCTTGCCATGGTACTGGGTGTAAGATGCGGATAAGGTATGCGCGTCCCACTGTGTACGGTAGAGGGTTTCGTTACCCCAGATATGCCCTTCATCCAGATTAGTGTAACTGCGATTACCATTATTAAGGGTTATGCGCTCAATATAGTTTTGAACCTGCATTTTAAAATAACGCAAACTCCAGTCATGGATTCCGGTTTGAAAACGAAGTGCAGTGTCTAAATTTAACGAGCGCTCCGTATCGAGATCCGCCACCGATACCACTTCTCCACGCGGTGTTGTTCCAGTAAAAAAGCGTTCCGACAGTGTTGGAAAGCGAAAGCCACTAGCCAGATTTAAAGTCAATTGCCACTCATCATTTAGTGGAATTTCGAAACCGGCAAAACCGCTGTAAGCGGTATCGGTAATGCTATCACTCCCCGTTGCCTGCTGCGACTGACGGTTATAACGGGCACCAAGGTGAAGGTTGACAGCTTCCAGACTCCAGTATCCCGACAGAAACACAGCCACATCATCTAATTCGGCATTTGCCATAATGATCGACTCGCTGGATGTATTTGAAGCAAAATCGCGATCAACTTCACGAGCCGATACGTCTCGTCGTGACAACCAGTCGATCCCCCATTGCGCCTGACCATTATCCTGCTGCCAAAACTGACTCTGCCAACTTCCGCCAAAATCCTCAGACTCGTTAAAAGATGTAGTCATTCGACTGCCTACTCGCTCAGTTTCGGCGATCAAGTCGTTCGGATGATAATAAAAGTAAGCCAACCAGCCTTCGTCACTTTTAACATTAAATTTAACAAGCTGATGGTTTTCTTCAGGATAAATAGTGATTCGATCGTCCGGGTAACGCAGATTCGACTTACCAATATCATTTGCTGCCGCGGCCAGCCACAATAATTGATACTCAATGTGTTCCTGTTGCCAGCGATGACGCGCATAAACATTACTCAAACGATAAGCATCATTCAGTAACTGACCATTAGCGGCTTTGCTCTGTCCAATGTCTCGATAAGAAGCACCAAATTGTGTGTATTCGTCTGCCCATAAAGCAGATAAATATTGACCGTCGCCCTGAGATTGCAATCCTGCTTTTATTGCGGAGCTGGATTCGCGAGGGAGATAAAGATTCATCGCCCCACCAAGAGCACCGCTACCATAAAAGGTCGATACTGGTCCGCTTATTATATCTACGGACTCGATCATGGTTGGATCGATAAACGAAGCTGATATACCAGCTCGCCGCTCTGTGATGATAGGAACACCTTCCACCAAGGTTTTGATTCGATGTTTAGCAACTCCCCGAATTGACCAGGTTTGAAACAGCCCGCCCTGACCATTAGCCGAAACTCCGGGAGCCTGTTCAACCAGCGACAAAACGGATACCGGCTGATTCGCAACATCTTTTACCGCAAGATTAATTGCGGCTACCGACTCTGGAGCCTGAGATAAAAAAGGATCACGCGATGCCGAGATAACCAGACGATTATCTGCTTTTTGCGTGTGTTCGTTGTCTGCGTCCCGAGTTATTGGATCTGAATCCAGCTCGGTCGCGGCGATGGAACATAAAGGCAGTACGGCCAAGGCAATCAGTTTGAAAGGATTTAGCATGGTTTTCCGAAGTAGTATTTTTGTCTAGTTTAGTGCGGTATTTCAGCGTTCTATCAAGAAAGCGACTGTTTTGATCAGCTGGCATTTTAACGCGAATTACAGAGTAAAAAATCAAGAGCGCTTTTCTTGACGATGTAAATATCACCAACAGCTAACTTTCCAAAGCTAAAAAATATTAAATTGGCGAATACGATTGTGTGGTAGATGGACTATTGAATCAACGATTTCCTATGTTAAATTGTAAGCAAGTTCCTCCAGCAGCCCGGTTATTAACTCAAGAATGACCTTTGTCTCCTTGATTTACTTGCGTACTCAAAGGCGACTGCACATTGACAGTCGCGTCATGGAAGGACGCGTCTTTTTTGGTAGACTGACTATTATCTGAGCTAGCCGACTGACGCGCTTTAATCACCTGAATGGTTTTTTCAATGGCGCCTTTAGCTTTGGCCGACATTTGTCCTTCGGTATACTCTTTAACAATGATGCTTTCAACTTGGTTAATTAAACTGTCGATGGTTTGTCCTTGACTCGACTCATCGTCGTGCTGATTAAACAAGTTAATTTTACGCTCAGTACGACGGCCAAAACGCAATAGCTTTTCAAAGTAACTGTCTTTACCAGTGTTTCCTTCGACCAAATCGATCAGCGTGCACATTAATGATAGGGGACTGAGTAAAATATCTCTTAGTGCATCGACTGCTAGCTTGAGTTGAAACACCCCTAATTTTTTCAAGGCGTTTACTTTATCTTGCTGGGTTGGCTGAGGTTGCTTATTACTCATTAGATGGTCCACTTCGATCTTCTAGATGGAGTTGCTCATTATCAATATTATTTCGACACCTAATGTTGTGAAAGTCGAAACGATTACACTGCGCCGAAGCTGCTGCTTCCGGTATGTTAACATCTGTTATTTTTAAAAGCTGCATAATCAGAAAGCGGAGTAAATACCTTGGGGTCTAATATTAAGCACTAAAGTTGATTGAATCTTGGGCAATAAAAGACATTTATGGTAGCGTAGCTTTATCATCAGCTTCTGCGACACGACTATGACATATCCCAACGAAACTCACCAAGTATTCAATCAGCCGAGTCCGCTGGAAAATTACAATGCATTTCAATCGGATCAGGTATTGCAACATTACGTTTCTATTTTCAAAGGCGACTGGGGCAACAAACGACTGAAAAATTATGGCCATCACGTTGGGCACGACTTATTAGTTGCAGGATTCGATGCCAACCACTACAAACCAGAGTTTCAGTCACACGACCGATTTGGCCACCGCATTGATCAAGTCAATTATCATCCGGCGTATCACCAACTGATGCGAACAGCGATTGAGTCAGGCCATCACAATTTACCCTGGGTCGA
>JBFHVL010000243.1:0-4260 GCA_041589565.1 Kangiellaceae bacterium
ACTCGGATTGATTTCCAGTTGAGCTTTTAAAAATCGTGCCTGAAAATAACCATTATCACGAGCAATTTGAGCTAGCTTTCGCTTCTGCCGTTCATAGTCGTCGTGGCTAATTCTTTGTCCAACTGACATCGGCCAACTAGAGACGAACTCTTTAAACAAGGCTGTATCTTTTCCTTCCCCCGTTATCTGGATGACAAAATCATCCCAGACTACCGGAGAGCCCGGCTCAACAGTTAGCCGCCATCCCTGATGTCCGCCTTCGAGTTGAATGTCTGGCTGGTAATAGCCCAGGGCTTCTAGTGCCTTTCGTGCTTTACGAGCAATAAATTCATTTGAACGTGGCAGGCCTAAAGCAGAAAGGGGAACGAATCCATCCGTTGCATCTAAATGCAATTCAATATTGGAGCGAACTCGCTCATCGTTGATTATGAACTCGATGGGCGAACCCTGAGCATTAGTCTGCTCAGCAATAACAGGTCGAATTACCGATATTAAGCTCAATAAGATCAGAAGACTTGGAGTTTTGAAAAATAGAAGTTGTCGCATCCAGCCAGTATATAAACGTCTATTCACAAATAGTGACTCGTCGCAAAAATGTATTTAATGATAACGTACCGAAAGTGAATGCCAGTTTAACAGATAGATAAAAGTTAGTTGATGTTATTTAGGGTGATTTTAAGTTTTTAAAGGGGAAGCAGACTTAAGCAACCTGAAACTAGGCAGATGCCTCCGCCAGCCGCTCTTTCTTGTCCTGATACATGGCTTTGTCTGCCGCCTTTAGCAATCCTTCGATATCACCACCATCTCGCGGATACTGAGCAATGCCGTAGCTGTACCGAAATGGCAAGGACAATTCATCACAGACAAAGTTATCAGAAAGCGCTGTTACACAGCGTTCCAGCAAGGTGTATAACGCCTCGTCATTGCCCGGATTTTCAAGCAGCACTACAAACTCGTCACCTCCCAGACGGGCAACAGTGTCGATTTCCCGGAATCCAACTTCCAGTCGCCGTGCAAAGGTAGACAGATATTGATCCCCGACATCGTGACCATAATTGTCGTTAATCGACTTAAATTTATCGAGATCAAAAAATAACAGGGCAATTTTTCCGGAACTTCTTCTGGCTCGATTAATGGCCGCATTTAAACACTCATCAAAGCCAAAACGATTAAATACCTGAGTTAATGGATCACGGATTGCCATATGACGTAACCGTTGCTCCAGTATTTTGCGTTCTGTGATATTACGGGCGACACCTTCAACTCCTAAAAAGTTTCCATCGTCATCAAGTCGAGTATAGGCATGAGTCGCTACCCAGATTATCGAGCCATCTTTATGACGTAAACAGGACTCTACCGCCACCATATCGCCATTTCCCGCCAGTATTTTTTGCAGAGTAGGCTCTCTTTCTTCGGGGCGAGCATAAAACTCAGCGAGTGGTTGACCGATAATCTCGTCCAGAGAGTAACCCATCACCTCAGCTGCGTAGGGAGATGCCAGAATAATCTTGCCCGCTTCGTCAGTGCGATAAAAAATGTCAGGCAGATTTTCGATAATTCGTCGAAACTCCTGCTCCGACTTTTTAACCTGTTGCAGCATACGTTTTTCCGCCGAAATATCACGCACACTGCCTACATTAAACTGATTAGAATCATCAAGAGAAAAAGTCGATACCTTGATCTGGACATGCAACAAAACACCACTTCGGGTCACGAGGTCAATTTCGTACAGGTTTGGCAAAGGCTCTCCTTGCAAACGTTTAATGGCCCTTTCTTTGACCAAATCACGAAAATCATCGGAAACCACATGCAAAAAGGGTTTGCCGATCAGTTCATCACGCTCAAACTCCAGTAACTCACACAACGCCGAATTCACTAACGCAAAGCGACCTTCCTCAATGGCAAAAACACCGTCTTGCAGACATTCGAACAATGTATTGAAAAATTCAAGGTCAAACTGGCGAGAGGTAGGCACGGCAGGTGATTGTTTTATATCGTTTTTTTTCATGGGTAGTTCCTTTACAACCGAGCTTAGGATAACGCGTTTCGGCTCAGTTCGCTACGGAAAATCCTTCCTGATTCACCTTTTTCTTGGTTTTTACTTGATCTCATACACTATGTGACATACAGTATAAAGACACCTTGCGTCGCACAGTATGCGCCACACAGGTACTGAGAGACGGTTTAACCATTCACTCCGGAAACAAGGACTAAGAACATGAATGAGCAGGATTCCTATGAAAAGCTCAGGCTCGAATTACGGCGGGGCGCCCTTTCGCTCGCCGTGTTAAGTCAGCTCACCGAGGAGCATTACGGCTACTCACTGCGGAAAGCTCTGCTCGAGCAGGGCATTGAAATCGATGAAGGTACGCTCTATCCACTGGTGCGTCGTCTAGAGTCTCAAGGCCTGCTTACCAGTGAATGGCGAGAAGAGAACAAACGTAAAAAGCGTTTTTATCGTATGTCTTCGGCTGGACAGGCCGTATACGACAGACTGCTAACTGAATGGCGACAGTTAAACCACAGCATTAATCGACTAATAGAGGGAGAAAATATATGAGCGTGATGGAAAATTATCTAATGGAAGTATCGAGCCACCTAAGTGTCGAGCACAAAGACGACATCCTCGACGAATTGCGAAGCGCAATACAGGAGCAATGGGACGACAAAGCTGCAGAAGCAAGTAAAGAGTTAAGCGAAGAAGAAAAAGCCGAATCGCTGTCGAGCTTCGGACATCCCATGATGGTAGCCGCTCAGTACAATCAGCAGCAATACCTGATTGGTCCGGCTTACTTCCCGTTTTATAAACATGCGGTAAAAACGGCTGTATTACTCATTATCGGGATTCAGCTCGCGCTTGCTGTCATATCAGAGCTCACAAAAGCTGATTGGTCCATCAGTATTACCGGCGTTATGTTTAACTTGCTGGATACGGCTTTATTTGTCGCAGCCATTGTGACCGTCATTTTTGTAATTCTGGAACAAAGCAATGAAAAGCTCCCTTGGTTTTCTTCCTGGAACCCTAAAAATCTATTGGGCCCGAATCGGGTTGCTGTTGATCGTCAAGATCTATTTACCAATCTGATCACCGAAAGCGTATTTTTGGTCTGGTGGAACGGCTGGTTATCACTGATTAATTTTAACGATGGCTCTAGTCTGGGATTTATATTAAGCGAACATTGGCAACTTATGTTCTGGCCAATCAATGCAATTTTCGGTACTGCCCTTATTTTGCATTTAAGCATGTTAATAACTAATCGATGGAATCGCATCAACATTCTTGTTGAATTGGTTCTCGATATTGCAAGCATTGGCGTTTTACTGTTTCTACTAAGTTCCGAGCAACAGGTAAACTCTGTTAAAGCGTTATCTGAAGACGCTAGTCGATTGCTCTCGATGGCAGATTCGGCAGTATTTTATGTCACTCTGTCGATTCTTATGGTGGTTATTTACGAGACTTGGAAGCATGGTAAAATTGCTCGTAAGGTTTTCAATTGACACTCTCGACAACTGAGTTTTAGAAAACGGATGACCTCTTGTTACAAGAGGTCACTTGTTAAACTTCTCATCTTAATGCTTATTCTTCAAAATCTTCTTGTTCAACCGGCAAGATAAGACGAAATTTTGTTCCGACGCCAACTTCAGACTTTACCGTAAGCTTTCCATTATGCTTTTCAGCAATTGAATAAGACAATGAGAGCCCAAGACCCGTCCCCTTTCCAACGGGTTTAGTGGTAAAAAACGGATTGAAAATTTTCTTTAAATTTCCCTCCGATATTCCTTTACCAGTATCTTCTACTTCTATATAAACCTGCTCTTCATTCAATTGCTTAAGCCGTATTGTAATCGTACCGCGCTCTTCAATGGCATGACCGGCATTGACCAGTAAGTTTAGAATTACTTGATTAATCTGTGACGGTACACAAGCTATCGCCGGAATGTTATCGTACTCTTTAATAATTTCCGCTTTATATTTAATTTCGTTAGCCACTATATTGAGTGTACTTTCAATTCCCTGTTTAAGATCGGCTCGTTGCCACTCGACCTTGTCGACATGAGAGAAGTCTTTTAAGTCCTGGACTATCTGCTTCACACGCTTAATACCTTCTGCCGACTCACCCAGTAAGTCATCGATATCTTCCTTTATAAAATCAAGATCAATTTGCTTCTTAACTTCAGCCACTTTTATACGCTCAGGAGAATCTTCTGGTAGCAGGAGCTCTAGCTTTTTATACTCTTCGAACAACTCAAATAGGTCAT
>JBFHVL010000244.1:0-4258 GCA_041589565.1 Kangiellaceae bacterium
AATCAAGCCTACTCAATCATCTATGGCAACAACTCAAGCCGGGCGGTCACCTCCTTTATGCAACCTGCTCTATTCTACCGGATGAAAATCAGCACCAAATTAGTGCATTTGTAAGAAGCCATCCTGATGCAAAACTTATTGGGCTGCCTGCCGAAATTGCCCGACTAGGCATTGATACGGGTTTTGGGCTGCAAATTTTCCCATCCCACTGGCATGACGGCTTCTTTTATTGCTTATTACAAAAAACCGAATAACACACTTACCCAACCCTGCTAATCACCAGCCCACCTCCTCTTTTCCTGCAAAACTGGAGGATTCGAGAATTTGTTCCATACTTAAACTCATTCCTAGAACAATTCGAACTGCAGATGGGACACCATGCTTCCTAAACTCGACTTTTCACAAAAAATCTGGCTTGGCTTCGGCTTTATTATTTTGCTTCTGTCATTGTCCAGTGGTGTTTCGTTATACAACTTACACGATATTAACAGCTCCACGCAGGTCGTAAATGAAAGCGCAGTTCCTACATTAAAGAGTAGTAATCAACTGCAAATAAGCCTGCTGAAACTCGGAAAAACCAGCTCTTCCGGTTACAACGCCATTAATCAGGAACAAATCCTGGAAATGAAAACGGCGTTTAAACTTGGCGATCAACAGTTCCAAGAGCAATTTAAACAGTTAAATACCATTGTCGCCAGTAACCCCGACATGGTGGAGCAACTCAAGTCTGCAAAAGCCAACTACGACCAATACGTGGTTGCGGTTAATGAAATGTTCGAGGCCAAAACCAACATATTAAAAGCCCAGCAAAACGCAAAAGATGAACTGCAAAACTTAAGTAATCTTATTGATGACGCCGGGGCCTTCTTACTGGATGTAGTCTGGGTGGAATATGCCGACGATGATAAAAATCGAGATATGATTGAAGGCATCGCAGGCCGAATTGATGGATTGATCATTGGACTGTTTAAAGCGTTCGAGGATCTGCACCTGTCAAATGATCTAGAGTTTCTTGCTCAAGGTAAAACCGCTATCTCTGACTCGATTAATGGTATTCGAGTAAGAAATGAAAGCGCCGTCAATAACATCCCCAGTTTGCCAGAAAAACAAATGTGGATTGACTACCAAAATGCATTAACCGAATTATCGGAGCGCGTTAAAGCCGAAAACTCATTAGTCGACCATAAAATCAGAGAAGTCGAACAAACGATTTTAGCTCGCGAGAAGCTGGACCAGTCGGAAGCCTCAATTAGTGAAGTAGTAACCACTCTTGACTCCTTATTAGTACAAGCTGACGACATTTTTAATACCAGTCAAAAAGCGGTGATGGATACCGTAGACATCGGCAGCACCACGGCGTTAATTGCATGGATTGTACTTATTCTATTGGCATGGCAGAACTTTAACTCCATGCGTAAATCGATTAAGAAGAAAATGGCCGATTTAGCCAAACTCAATTCAACGGGTGAAGCGCTCGCCGCCACACAAAATCAAACCACGGCTCTTGAGTCGGTGCTTACAGCAATGCACGAGCAAACCGGAGTCGGCTATGGTTCTGTATTTCTGATGAATAACGAAGATCGGCTTGAAATTAAAGCCTCTTATCCACCCAAACAGGTCGATCCGAATATTAAACCGGCTCAGTTTGCTCTGGGTGAGGGCGTTCTCGGAAAAGCGGCAGCCAGTAAGAAAATAAAATTTGTTCCCAATATTGCCAAAGATCCAGATTTTGTCAGTGAAGACAAGATTCCTGATCGTGCATTACTGTGTGTACCACTACTTGATAAAGATGTGTTAATTGGAGTCATGAACTTTTCCGGTGACATCAGCCAAGTTGTGTTTGAAGATTCTGACTATGAATTTGCCTCATCAATTGCACGACTATTGGTCACGACAATTAAAAATATTCGCATGCGTGAAGTGATCGAAGAGCAAAACCGTACGCTGGAACAAAAAGTTAAAGAACGTACTGCTGAATTACACCAAAAGAATAAAGACATTGCCACTATGATGGCAAATCTGCACCAAGGTCTGTTTACCATTATGGATGGAGGTATCATTCATAGCGAATATTCAGCTTACCTCGAACAAATCTTGGGTACAGATAAAATCGCTAATAGAAACTTTATGGATGTGCTATTCGAAAAAGCAATGCTCGGTACGGACACTTTGGACCAAATCAAAAATGCAGTCGATTCATTAATCGGTAGCGATGAGATGATGTTCGATTTCAACTCTCACTTATTAGTGACCGAAGTGACCAAAGAACTTGGAGACGGTCAGCACCAATTGCTTGAACTCGATTGGGTACCTATCGTTAATCAAAATACCGATGAAATCGAAAAGCTAATGGTAACGGTTCGCGATGTAACAGAACTCCGCGCATTGCAAGCCGCTGCGGAAGATCAAAAACGTGAACTTGAAATTATTGGTCAGATCCTCGCAGTCGATCCCGATAAGTTTGAAGAATTCCTCAGCAGTTCTTATCAGTTTATCGGTCAATGCCGCAGCCTGATTGAACAGGCTGAAAATAAAAACCCTGATCTGGTTGCCAGTCTGTTTAGAAATATGCATACAGTAAAAGGCAACGCTCGTACCTATGGATTTAGTTATATCACCGACACGGTCCACAATGTAGAGCATATTTATGATGAGTATCGAAAAGATGAATCGAAGCAATGGCAACCCGAAACACTATTGGAAGATTTATCAAAAGCAGAGCTGGACATTAAACGCTATCAACTCATCGCCGAAGAAAAACTGGGTAAACGCAGTGGTGGTGAAGGTATTGTTATTGATCACAGCAAAATCAGAGAATTAATTAATCAGGCACTTTCGATTGAAGTTAAACCTTTACCCAGTGATGCGAAACAGTGGCTGCATGATGCCTATCTCATTCTCGCCAAAACACAGGCACAGCCACTAGAGCATGTGCTGGCGCCGGTTATTACTTCGATTAATTCTTTAGCAAAACAAGTTGGAAAACCCGAACCGCTTACTGTTATAAGTGGTGAAGAGTGTTTAATTAGAAAAGAAATTCACAATATGTTGAACAACGTTTTTATGCACGTTCTACGCAATGCCGTTGATCATGGTATTGAGTCCGCCGAGAAGCGTAAAGAAAGCGGAAAGAAAGAAAACGGACTCATTGAAGTTAATGTGCATCAGGTCGACAACGCGGTAGAAATTTACGTCAGCGATGATGGTCGAGGGCTAGCGCTGGAAACCATTTACCAAAGTGCAATCGACAAAGGCTTATTTGATGTCAATGCACCTCGTCCTACCGATGGAGAAATTGCGCAACTCATTTTCAGCTCCGGATTTTCTACTGCCACAGAAGTTACTGATATTAGTGGTCGAGGTGTTGGTATGGATGCGGTCAAACGATTTTTACAGGAAGCGGGCGGTGATATTGCGATTCAACTCACCGGAGGTTCCGATGGAGACGCTTTCCGGCCATTTAAAACCTTGATTCGTATTGATAGCAAATACGTTTTGGAAGCTCCTCAATTCTAGAGAGTCAATGTTCATATGAATGTTATCTATATTTTAGCCGCACTGGTTTTCGGAGGCGCAATTGCCGCTACCGTAATTCATGTCATTTATAAGCGTCGATTTAATCAACAGATGGATCACATAACCGAGCTGGAAAAACAACTGCAAAAAAAAGTTGATGCTGAATTATTAGAATCCCTGCAAGCCGAACTAACATCGGCTGAGTCACTACACCAACAAAAAATTGAGTCCCTGACCGAGCAGCATCAACAGGCATTAACCCACGCACAACAGGATGCGGATTCTCAATTAAATCGCCTACAAAATGATTTACACGAAATTCAGTCTGCCAAACATCTCTCTAAACAGGAGCTATCGCAAAAATTATCAGAGCTGGATAGTCAGTTAGTTGAAATGGCTGACATTATGAAAACCTTCGAACGTTGGCACGATTCGCTTACCGAACTCATGAAGCATAATAGAGCTATGAGTGAACAGAATGATCAATTTCATAAAATTGTAAAACAAATTGTAATACTGGCACTTAATGCGGCTATCGAGGCAGCCAGAGCTGGAGAGCATGGACGCGGTTTTGCCATTGTGGCTGATGAGGTTCGAGCTCTAGCGCTGCGCTCTCAAGAGTTAAGTGATAATTACCGCGAAAGCTTGCACAAAAATGATGTATTAACCACTTCAACTTTCCAGGACATACAGGCAAGTGGAAAAATGATATTAACCGAATTGTCTGTTGCGCAAGGTCAGA
>JBFHVL010000245.1:0-4187 GCA_041589565.1 Kangiellaceae bacterium
ACCCTCTGGCCGCGAAAGTTCGGAGTGAGTTGCGACGTTTTTATGGTTTTTCCAGAAACCCTAAGCGGCGCTACAGTGTCGAGTGTGTCTATTCGGAAGAACAGTTGGTGTACCCTATGCCGGACGGAACCGTCAGTCAAAGCAAAAGCTTTACTGACGGCTCAACTCGACTCGATTGTGCCAGTGGATTTGGGGCGACTACGGTGGTGACTGCGACTTTTGGCTTTGTCGCCGCATCGCGTGCCTTAGAAAAGCTGTTAAAGCACGCGAATAGCGATTAGACGTTTTTAGAATGAGGATAGATATCTTCGTTCAAATGGCGAATATAAAGCGTTAGTTCACTCTCTGCTTCTTTTTGAGAATAAAAAGGGCCTTCTTGAGTATTTTCACGCGTAATAAAGAACCAGCCATTGTCCGTATGGAAAAAACGATCACTACGAAACCAGGTCTTTTTGATCTCTCCTGCACGTACTAACATAGTGCAATTCTCCTTGTGTGATAGGTATCTTTAAGTTTAGTGAATATTTCGTAGGCTTTTTATAGTATTTTGTCTTAAACGTGTGTAAGCCTTATACGATTTTGAAGAATAATAATCAGCAAAAATTGAGCTAACTGCATGGATTTTAACGATTTTGACATCAGCGAATTAAAAGGAGTTGGACCTGCTCTTCGAGAGAAGTTGGCGCGAATAGGACTGGAAACCTGGCAGGATTTGCTATTCCATCTTCCACTGCGTTATGAAGATCGAACACGGGTGCGAAAAATCGCCGAGCTGGTACCTGGGGAAGCTGCTCAGATCATCGGCGAGGTCGAGCATGCAGAAATTACCTTTGGCCGTCGGCGTGCTTTAGTGTGTCGGATCAGTGACGGTAGTGGCTTTGTTGATTTACGTTTTTTTTATTTTTCCAAAGCTCAAAAAGATCGCTTAAAGCGAGGGCAAAAATTGCTCTGTTATGGCGATGTCAGTTCAGGCCGAGGGGCGTTTACTATTATTCATCCCGAGCTTAAGTATTTATCGCCAAATCAACCGCCGCCTTTGTCCGATCGATTAACACCGGTTTACCCAGTTACCGAAGGGCTTAATCAGCTAACGATGCGGAAATTAACCGATCAGGTGCTAAGTAAACTAGAAGCGGGGGCTCTAAAAGAGTTATTACCAAGCAGTATAAAACAGCAATTTGAACTGGACGATTTGGCTAAAGCAATTATGTTTGTCCATCGGCCGCCAGTGGGAGTCAATCTTGAGCAAATGACCAGTGGCGAGCACCCTGCCAAGCAACGGTTAGCGCTGGAAGAGTTACTGGCCTTTAACCTGTCCATGTTAAAGCTGCGCAATAAACTGGTGAAAGAACCAGCACAACCTTTGGCATCGTCAAAGCATTTAAACTTTCAACTAAACCGCTCCCTTCCATTTGAGCTCACTGGTGCTCAACAACGTGTCATACGAGAAATTGAGCAAGACTTATCGCAGTGCTATCCAATGCTGCGGTTGGTTCAGGGTGATGTTGGATCGGGTAAAACGCTGGTGGCCGCAATGGCGGCCTTGCAAGCCATCGAGCAAGGGTTTCAGGTGGCTCTGATGGCGCCAACTGAAATCCTTGCAGAGCAGCACTGGAATAACTTTTCAGAGTGGTTTGAATCACTGGGAATTTCCTGTGGCTTTTTGGTCAGCAAATTGAAAGCCGCAGAAAGACGAGAAATGCTGGCGCAAATTTCGAGTGGCGAAGCACAGATGGTGATCGGTACCCACGCTTTGTTTCAAGATGGTGTCGAGTTTAATAAATTAGCCTTGGCGATCATCGATGAACAGCACCGCTTTGGCGTTCATCAACGAATGGCCCTGAAAGATAAAGGGCGTAATGAGGGTAAGGTCCCACACCAGTTAATCATGACCGCTACGCCTATTCCCAGAACTTTGGCCATGACCGCCTACGCCGACCTGGATACTTCTATCATCGACGAACTACCACCGGGACGTAAGCCAGTGACTACCGTTGTGTTACCCGATTCGCGCCGTGATCAGGTGGTGCAACGAGTAGCCGATGCTTGCCAACAACATGGTGTGCAGGCGTATTGGGTGTGTACTTTGATTGAAGAGTCGGAAGAACTGCAGTGTCAGGCGGCAGAAGAGACCGCTAAACAATTGGCACTTGCGTTGCCTGAATTAAATGTCGGTCTTGTGCATGGGAGGATGAAGCCCTTTGATAAGCAGGCGGTGATGGAAGATTTCAAGCAGGGCAATATCGATTTGTTAGTGGCTACCACGGTGATCGAAGTGGGCGTGGATGTACCCAATGCCAGTTTAATGGTGATTGAAAACCCCGAGCGGCTCGGATTGGCTCAGCTGCATCAGCTACGAGGCCGAGTCGGGCGGGGCACTCAGGAGAGTCATTGCGTACTTATGTATCATCCTCCTTTGTCGCAAAACGGGCAGGCGCGACTCGATATTATGCGGCAGACCAATGACGGCTTTAAAATTGCGGAAAAAGATTTGGAACTGCGTGGGCCAGGTGAAGTGTTAGGTACTCGCCAAACTGGTTTGGTGCAATTTAAAATAGCCGACGTGATGCGCGATCGCTTGATGCTGCCGCAAATTAATGTCGCAGCTAAACAGTTACTCAATGAGCGTCCTGATATTGCTGATGAACTTATTTTACGTTGGCTCGGAAGGCGAGAAGAGTATGCGCAGGTGTAAAACTGCAAAAAAAGGCGGGAGAGCCCGCCTTAAATGAGTCAAGTTACCCGTTAATAGGTTGTATCGAACTCGGTAGTTTCATAAAGAATTTCAGCTGGAAAGCCATAGCTTGGATCAAAATAATTGATCAATCTAAAGTACTCTACTGTAGCAAAGCCGTTAGAATCAAACTCAGTTACAAACTCTAATATTCGATCGTCACTTGTACCAAGTTCTCCATCGTCACCAAAGTAGATATGTCGATACAATGTCCGTTGACCATGCTGGTTATAGGCATACTCTTTGGTGCTGATAACATCATCGTCATTGGTCATCCAGGTCGCGTCAGATCCTGCGCCAGTAATTAACCCTCCAGAAGTTCTTTGCAGACCAGTGTAGTCCCAAAAAGAAATGTCTAGAATATTGTCATCACTGGTGAAAAGAGTGTTATCGTCACCATTTTCATTCGCTTCAATAATGTAAAGTAAGTTTCCGTCATTGTTGTAAGCAAACTGTTCTCCGCGACTAATGGTGTCATCATCGGTTCCCCAAACGTTATCGGAACCGTCTGCTGAGAATGAATAAATATGAGCGATAGTATTGTCTGAGTTAATGATCACGCGTCGTAAAGAAGTCTGATTGTCATCGGAAGTAAACGGGGTTCCATCGGCTCCAACTGAGTCAAATCCTAAAACTTGATTCTCGCTTGCAGAGTAGGTGAAAAGATAAAAATATGCAGGGATATCGTCATTTGTACCTAAAATCCCGTCATTGCCTTCGCTAAATTGAGCATCGAAATTGCTTTCTCTTTCCAGCTTGCCATTTGCAGCATACTCAAATACTTTGTAACTAACGAGGTTATTCATTGCATCAAAAGTACTTCGAGTAACAATCTGGTTATTTGAGTTCGTTTCTTCTTCAACGCGAAAGTCGACTTGATCATCGGCAGTAAACCACTGGCTATCTGTACCCTCGGAGTTGTATTCAACATAATTGGTGTGAAAAGCGTCACCTGAAAATTCGGTGTATCGAATGACTTCGTTGGAGTCATAGAAGTCGTGTGCAATAACTCGTTTTCTTTTATTGAAAACTGTCTCAAACTCATAGTTTTGAGTGCCAATAGTCAGTTGATATTTTTGGCCATTTAATAATGGAATCGAAGGATCCAGAATTGCAGACATTCCATCAGTTGCCAGTGTTGCATTAAATGGAACATTTAAATGAAGCCCGTCAACATAAGGTGTCTCTGTATTGGCTCGTGACAACTTAATATTCATAGCGTTTAGATCGGACTGAGTCGCTGCAGAGTCAAATGTAATTTCAATGTCCGAAATTACTAACACGCCAGTGCTGCCATTGGCTGGGGTTACTTGAGCAATCGTGACATTGGTTGTGTTTTCATCACTATCGCTACCACCACATGCGGCTAACAACGTTGCTCCTAGAAATAAGCTACAGAGCTTTATTCCCTTTTTCATAAATTTTACTCCAAGTGATTAATAATTGCGGGCCG
>JBFHVL010000246.1:0-4170 GCA_041589565.1 Kangiellaceae bacterium
GTACATCACCAGTTTATTAATGCCTGCCGCGAGCAAGGTGTAGATGTGATGTACGAAGACGTAACGCAACAGTTAATAGAATATTGGTTGGAAAATGATTTTCGTGTTTTAGTACTGATCAGCACCTATCGGCTGGATGGTAAGAAAGCACCGCATTGGGTGGTAGTCACAGGCATGGATTCACAATGCTTATATGTTCATGATCCCGACTGCGATGAACCGGAACAACTACCTATTGATTGTCAGCATATTCCCATTGCACGCGATGACTTCGACAAAATGTCGGTATTTGGCAGTCAACGATTACGTTGTGCAGTGGCGCTAAGAGTTCCTTGAGTTTTATTCTAGACGACAGTTTAACGGCCTAAGTCGTGATCGAATCTTTTATGCACAATTGGACTGATCTGGGCCGAGGCTTTGGCAGACTTTGTTTCGACCAGTCCGCTTGGCTTCATACAATGCATCGTCAGCACGTTTGAGTAAGCCGCCTTTTTCGTGATCGGTACTTTGATATTCTGCGACACCTAAACTAATGGTCACTATTTCGTCTGCCATGCTTTCAAACTTCATATTTTCAACATCGGTTCGCATACGGTTGGCTAGCGAAACCGCATCTTCCAAGTCGGTATCGGGCAATACAATGCAAAACTCTTCTCCGCCGTAACGAGTGACAATATCAGCCGATCGTGCCGTTTGGCGCAATTGTTCCGCTACCTTGCATAACACGTCATCTCCAATCAGGTGTCCGAAGCGATCGTTTATGGATTTAAACTTATCAATATCAACCATCATAATGCTCAGCGGTCGGTCTTTAATACGTTCCGCTTGGGCGACGCGATAGTCTAAATCGGCTTCGAGATAGTAGCGATTTCTTACGCCGGTCAGCGGATCCGTGACCGTGTTAGACAGCGCGTCTTTTAGATCTTTTTTTAGCTGCTTTACTGCATTGGCGCGTCGGAGTCCTGCTTTTATTCGGGCTTTTAACTCATTACTCTCTACCGGTTTAACGAGATAATCATCGGCACCCAACTCGATGCCTTCAATTTTTAATGTCAAATCGTCCATACAGGTAATAATGATTACCGGGCAGTCGTCTAATAAGTTTTTCTTCATCAGCTCCTGCATCAGTTGAATACCATCGCCATCGGGCAATATTCGATCCAGCAGCACTAAATCGACAGGATTGTGTGCCAAAAAAGCACGGGCAACTGCTGCAGATGGGACACAGGTACAGGAGATATTAATGGAACTCAGTACGGTACGAATTTGCTTGCACAAGTTCGCATCGTCCTCGACCAGTAATATATTGGCGGTAGGAGTTTCTTCGGGAGTAGCCACTTCAGCCATAGATGACATGATATGGCGCCGATTGTTAAGTTCTTCTTGTAGCGTTTTAAGTCGTTGCAGTGCACGTACGCGAGCGAGCAGTTCACTACGATTGACGGGTTTGGTAAGGAATTCATCGGCACCAACATTTAGGCCTTTAGTTCGATTTTCTGAGCCATCTAACGAAGTCACCAATATGATCGGAATATGCTTAGTGTTTCTGTTTTGTTTAAGTAAATGGGTAACCTCAAAGCCATTCATATCTGGCATCATTATGTCGAGCAAAATAACGTCTGGTTGTTCTTCAAGAACCATTTTTATAGCGCTCAGCCCATCATAAGCTGATAAAGGGTGATAACCTTCTGCTTTTAAATAGGTGTTGAGTAGCTTGACGTTTCTAGGTTCGTCGTCAACTACTAAAATTTTATTTTTTACGGTCATCAGCCTTCCTCGATAATATAGTGTCAATTAATTGGAGCATCTGTTTGTAACGAATGGGCTTGGCGGTGTATTCGTCACAGCCAGCCTCTAATATGTGTTCTCGATCACCTTCCATTGCTCTTGCGGTGACCGCAATTACTGGAATATGCTGAGTCGTCTGGTTTGCTTTTAATATTCGAGTCGCGGTTAAACCATCGGTCCCCGGTAAATGAATATCCATTAAAATGAGATCGGGCGGTGATTGAATAATTTCGGGAATTGCTTCGTCTGCTGTTTCGGAAGATTGCACTGTGTAGCCGGCTCGCTCCAGTATGCCTGTAATTAATTTAAGGTTGGTTTGTTGATCTTCTACAACGTATATTCGGGTTGGATTCATCGTTTCCTCGATAGCGCATATTCAATTTGCTTTATTAATGAGTCCCGGCTGGAACGTCCTTTTTCGCTGATCACTGAAGCTTTTCCTTTCAGTGCCAGTCGATCTGCCTCGGTTAACAGTTTCGCGGTTAATATAATAACCGGAATGTGCTCAAAATTTTCATCGCTACGTAATAGGTCGAGCACTTCAAAGCCATTCATCTCGGGCATCATTAAATCGAGAACAATTATGTCAGGCTTGGAAACTTTAACCATTGCCAAACCATCAGCACCACTCAGCGCACTGCTAATTTTAAATCGCTCGTCTTTTAAAAAGGTACTGATCACCTTAATGGCTTGAGGGTCATCATCGATTAACAGTACGTCAATGGATTGATTCAAGGCTTTCCGCTCCGACGAGGTTAGTCGATCGATAATATCCAGCAGTTCCGAGCGCTTGATGGGTTTATTTAAAATAGCGTCTGCGGCTATCAGCTGATTGTCGTTGGGGTCGCCGACACTGGAAATTGCCATAACCGGAATGTCAGCATACTCGGGCATGCTTTGCTTAATTTCTAAAAAATTGACACTGTTAAAATTAGACATCAACAGGTCGACTATAATTAATTCAGGTTGCAATTGTTGTGTTAATTCGACTGCTTCTTGTACTGTTTCGGCAACTCGCACCTGCCAACCGACATCTTCTAGATACACGGTCATCAATTCTGCCTGTTTGGCATCTTCTTCCAAAACCAAAATAAAGGGTGCGATGGTATTATTTTTAGTTGGTACTGAGTCGACTGGCTCAGTTTGGTATGAGTCGTCAGTGTTCGCATAAGGTGAATCGGCAAGCTCATCCAGTTCGGACTGTAGTTGCTGCTCTGGTGTTGGAAGTGTAAAGCTAAAGGTACTGCCTTTGTTTTCTTCACTGTCAACCGTCAGCGTTCCGCCATGTAAATCAACCAGTCGTTTTACCATGGCAAGGCCCAGGCCGGTACCCTCGTAATGGCGTGACAATGAGCCATCCAGTTGAACAAAAGGTTGAAACAGTAAATGCTGTTTTTGCTTGGGAATGCCAATACCCGTATCGATAACGGCTATGTTGATTCCATCTGCCAGTGGTGATGCTTTTACTGTAACTGAACCGCCATCGTGAGTAAACTTAACCGCATTACCCAGTAAGTTAAATAAAATTTGTTTTAACTTGCGACTGTCAGCCTCAATCAATTTTATTGAATCATCAATTTCAATATTCAAAGCAATGTTATGCTGATGGGCGCGTTCTTTAACAATGGAAATGGAATTGTTTAATAACTCTCGTAAATTAATCGTTTCAATATGAAGCTGCATTTTGCCCGCTTCAATTTTAGATAGATCGAGAATATCGTTAATTAAAGAAAGTAAATGATTAGCGCTTAAAAATATTTCGTTAACATAATCTTTTTGCTCTTCATTAAGCTCACCTAACAAGTCGTCTCGCAACACTTCTGAAAAGCCGATTACCGCATTAAGTGGCGTTCTTAATTCGTGCGACATATTGGCTAAAAACTCGGTTTTGAGTCGATTACTTTGCTCCAGTTGAGCATTTTTATCCGAAATTTCCCTGCCTCTTTGTCGCAGTTGTTCTGAGAGCGCCTGTAAGTGTTGATACTGCTGTAAGCTGTTAAGTGACATTGCCACCTGTTTCGACAGGCGTTCAATAAAAATAAGCAGTTGTTGCTCGAGGGGCGATAAAGTTGCAGTAACCAGTACACCAAGTAATTTGCTGGAATGCATAAGTGGAGTAATGATGACTCCGCTGGGTTTTATATCAATTAACCCAGTGTCAATTTTAAATAATTCACTTTCATTAGTTGGGATTACAATTTGTTGTTGGCTTTGTGCAGCCTGACCAATTAACCCTTCACCAATTTCGTACTTTTTTGCCACTGTCTCAGGTAAGCCATGACTGGCGACACATTGTAAGTTTCCTTGCCACTCCTCAAATACGTACACGGCGGAAACCGGCATGGCATGAGACTCTGCCAAAATAGATAACATTTCAGTGAA
>JBFHVL010000247.1:0-4147 GCA_041589565.1 Kangiellaceae bacterium
AATATTTCCAAGGTCACCTCGGTACCGGCTTCGCCGCGAATGAGATCCACAACATCATCGAGCCGCCAACCTACAACATCTTCAACTTTCTTATCAGACTGGCCAACGCCAACAATGCGGTCCCCTACTTTCAACTGCTTGGATTTTTCTGCCGGTGCGCCGGTCACTAACTTGTTAATTTTGGTATAAACATCGTCAACTTGCAGAATCGCACCAATACCTTCAAGCGAGAGCTTCATTTCAATATCAAAATTTTCGGCTTCACGCGGAGAAAAGTAAGTCGCATGTGGCTCTATGGTCAACGCGAATGCATTCATGAAATACTCAAAAATATCTTCACTTTTATTTTGCGTCATTCGACGCTTTGCCATGTTATAGCGTTTGGTGAGAATTTCTTTTGTTTCATCCCAGCTTTTTTCGGCCAGCATCAAACTTAGAGCATCTGCTTTAACACGCTTTCGCCATAGTTCATTTAACTCTGCAGAGGATTTGGCCCAAGGCGATTCATCTCGGTCAAAGTAGTAGGTTTCATCAACCGTAAAGTCAAAAGGCTGTTTCAGTAACTCAATGGCGAAATTGTATCGTTCCAACCAACGGGTCTGAAAAACCTGATAAATATCGTAGGCAGGTTTTAGCTGTCCGCTAATAATATGATCATCAAGCATGTAGCGGTAACGTTGAAAATCATCCACATCTCCCGCTAAAAAGTAACTTTTGTTACCGTCTAAAATATCGATATATTTATCAAGAACTTTCTCTGAAAGTTGATTATTACCTTTAATATGCGGCTTGAGGTAATGAAGCTCGGAAAATATCCGTGCAATATATCGACTGACACGCCCATGGGAAGGCTGAGGCATTAGCTCACTGGCATTGACAACAGGCGCTTCAATAAGCGCCTTATCAGCATTACTTGCCGGTTTTGGTAACTCCTGCGCGGTTACCGCGACAGAAAACGCCAGTATGGCTATGGAAATGCTTTGCTTTGAATGCGAAGAAAATTGCTTAAACCAATTTAAAGTCATAACTACCCAACTATTGCTCAAAATTTTATTGCCTTGCCAAAGTTTCTGTCTATTTGAAATCGTAAGAACGAAACCGACAACGATGCCCTTATACAGACCTTTAAAATTACGAATCGTTTCAATCTTAAGGTTAACTAAAGCAAACTACTTTATGCCTCTTCAAGGGAAACTTTGCAAGAATTCATTACAAATTCCAGAAAGGTTATCTCAATCACTTTTTGAGGTTAGTGATTGTCTTTTGTTCAAATGCCCCAAAATTGACTATAGTAAGATCAAAGTACAAATAACATCTTGTTTTGTAATGGTTAATTAATGTTCAAACGAATCAAAGGCTGGCTTGAAGGCTGGCTCAACAGAGAACGGCCAGCGCCTCTTTTTCCGCAAACTGACTTTGAGAAATTAAGGTACGGATTGCGGCCCGGAGACGTTATTCTTGTAGAAGGCCGCACCAGGGTTTCTGAGGTGATAAAACTCATCACTCAGAGCCGTTGGTCACATGCTGCTTTGTACATCGGCCGCTTACACGATATTGAAGATCCCGAGATACGCGAAAGAATATCGAGCTTTGCTCAGTTTGAGCCTTCAGATCAGCTGATTATAGAAGGGCTATTAGGTCAGGGCACCATTTGTAACCGCTTGTCAGAATACGAAAAGGATAATCTTCGCGTGTGCCGGCCCGAGGCTTTGTCCCATGCCGATGCCAAATCGGTAATTCGCTATGCCGTTGACCATCTCGGGACGCCCTATAATATGCGCCAACTCATTGATTTGGCTCGACTACTTTTGCCCTGGGCCATTATCCCGCGGCGTTGGCGCTCATCCCTGTTTCGAAGTAATGCTGGCGAACCAACTCGCACCGTATGTTCATCTATGCTGGCAGAAGCCTTTAGTGCAGTGGATTACCCGATATTGCCAAAGTTTAAAAAGGTCGGAAAACAAAAAGTTGAACTCATTAAACGTAATACCAAGCTTTTTACCCCCGCAGACTTCGACTACTCACCTTATTTTAAAGTCCTGAAGTTTCCATTTTGGGGTGAGACTGATAAGGCTCATTATCGTGAATTACCTTGGAATCAGGATGGGTTACTAGCCAACGATGATGACCATTTCACGCTGGGCTCTGGATAAGTTTATAAAAAATTCGTTCCGTAAATGATTGCTGAACATTTTTTATGCTAATGCTTGATCTTTCCAATTTTTAAACTAATTTTATTGATAATCCCTCACATAAAGTGAGCGAACAAATTCCCCTAACCCAGGTAACCGCAAGGTCCTGGGTATTTTTTTATTTACCCATTGAAATCTGCACACTTAAGCTACGAAAAAGCCGGAAGTTTCCAAACATCCGGCTCTTCACTTTACCCATCCTGCACTCAGTGCCGCTTGCGCCGTGAGAGCGCAGCAAGCAGCATCATTAGTGGCCAATAAAGGGATCCACCTCCACTCGATCCGCCTGTAATAGGCTCACTCGCCTCAATTACATTAATGGTCACTGAATCGGACGATGAGGCTCCACTTGGATCCGTTGCAGTGACCTCAAAGACTAAAGTGCCGACAGCAGATGGAGCGGTAAAGCTGGCCGACGCCTGATCGGCATTACTTAAAGTCACCGAGGTACCTGAGGTTTGGGCCCACGAGTAGCTGATGCTATCACCGTCCACGTCGGTGGCACTGGCGGTTAAAGTCACAGAGTCACCCGTATTGACACTAATATCGGACATGGCACTCACCTGGGGCGCAGAGTTTGCCCCGGACAGGTTAACTTTTAGATACTTATGCTGCCCTAAAGTAGCACCCGACGTTGGATCAAATAAGCGGATAAAAAAGTGCTCTCTGGGTTGAGTACCTGAACTATCAGGCTCAATGGTTACGTCGATGCTTTTATCGGTAGTATCGTTGGCCACCCATTCAAGGCGACCTTTAGTCCCATTAAAGTCACTACCGGATGTTGCACTACCCGAAATCAGCTCATAACCAACGCTCACCGTGCTCGCACTATTTCCGCTATTGGCTCGTTGCACGCTAACAGACAACACTGAATCGCGGTCGGTTTCTACCTCGGCAACCGCAAATTGAAGGTTCCCCTGCTCACTCGTTCGGGTGTTATCGCGCAAGATGTACAGTCCGCTATTAATATCGCTCACTAAAATTAAACCCGAAGGCAGAAAAGGGTACGTTCCCCAGGCGCCATTAAAAGAGGCATTATTACTGACCGGATAAGTATCGAAATAACCAACTTCTTCAGGCGAGCTGGGATCGGTTATATCAAGAATTGTTAAACCGCGCTCATAGTTGGACATATAGTATCGGTTACCCACAACAAAGCCATTATGATCAATCGCGCGAGTGGGTCCGGTCCATTGCCCTACTTTTACCGGACTTCGAAGGTCATCAATTTGGAAAATGCGTACCGTTGAGTTTAAACCACCTCGATATTCATCAAACTCGTCGTGCAATAAAACGTATCGTTTATTATCCGTTACCCAACCAGAATGTATGTATTGATTAGCTAATGAGACATCATTATAAGTTGATACCGACAGTTGCCGAGTATCCGCTGGATTTGTGATATCCCACAGAACCATTTCTTTCTCATTAAAGTCCACAAACACCGAACAGTGTTGGGTCGCATTGTAACAACCAGTGTCTTTACGGCTGTCATCGATAATCACTGAAGTGCCATCGTGAGTATAGCCATTAAAACTGGATTGATTGTTTGCAAGTGTTAATGACTCTGGATCGGTCAATGAGTAAGAATGGAACGAGCCTGAATAACGGCTTGCACCTACTAGCTGGAGAATAGGGTCAACACCGTCGAAAGCAATGTTTAATCCAAAGTCCACATTACTAATGTATACATTGTGCGCTCGACTCACATTGCTGTCAGCACTGACAAGAGTAATACCGTTGGCCAAATTGTTGAGGTCGATAATATGGGTGCCGTTAGATGACTCTTCTGAGGTGACGTAAGCATAAGCTTTCCAGCGAACGTCCGATTCGTCAAAATATTGATATACTTTAATGTCCCGCCATGTGGTCGATGCCCCGGTAATGGTACCCACTTCGACGGGATTCGCAGGGTCGGTTAAGTCAAAAACCGCCGTTCCATTGTTTATCCCCAT
>JBFHVL010000248.1:0-4145 GCA_041589565.1 Kangiellaceae bacterium
CAAGGGGGAGTTGGAGGGGGTTGTCCCATCCCTTTTGATGATTGTCAAATCCTACCCACTCCTCATTTTAAAATAGGAGGGAGCTGTTAACGCACTTCTCAACCCCACCTACGCTCCCCTTAAAAAGGGGAGGAATTATTTGCGTTATTGCTTTTGTCATTGCGAGGCGCAAAGCGCCGCGGCAATCTAATTAAAAAAGAGTTGAGATTGCTTCGTATTCACTCGCAATGACTTCAACACTCTCTCTTTAATCACATTCCGAATAATCTTCCGGCACATACCCCGCGACAAAAGGCACACAATCACCAAACCATCCGGTTTTGGCAAACACAATACCTGAGGGAGATTGCAGGTCGAGCGGCGTTGATTCCATTTGCAGCATAAAATCACTCCATACACGCAGGGCTCCGGTTGCCCCAGTAAGCCCGGTAGGTTGATTGTCATCCATACCCAGCCAAACCACCGCCAAATAGTCATTACCAAACCCTGCAAACCAACTGTCTTTAAGCTCATCGGTGGTTCCGGTCTTTCCGGTGAGACTTAATTGTTTTAATCGGCTCGGTGTCCATTTGGCGGTGCCTTCCTGCACCACTTGTTGCAACATAAGATTAACCAGATAAACACTCTCGGCTGACACTACTTGCTCGGCCGTCGCCGGATAGCGATCGAGCAGCTGTCCTTCGGCGGTGATCACCGCTTTAACCACGGAGGACTCCACTTCCATCCCACCGGTCGCTAACACCTGATACAGTTTTAACAATTCATATGGTGACATTTCTTGCGCACCGAGAGCGAGTGAAGGAAAGGCTTTTAGCTCGCGCTCAAAACCGTACTGGTAGAGCGAGTCGACTAACGTGTCAATACCCAGTTGCATTGCTAATCGCGCAGTCGACAAATTATAAGAATGTACCAGCGCCTGATTTAACGGCACTTCACCGTGTTCGGTTTTGTCGTAATTTTGCGGTTCCCACCGTGAACCATCGGTTGCAGTAAGCGAAAAGGATCGATCATCGAGTTTAGAGATCCAGTTAAAGCGCGAAGCACGTTCCAGCGCACTTAAGTACACAAACGGTTTTATTGCCGAACCGGTTTGACGATAAGCATGAATAGCTCGATTAAAACCATCGAAGTCGGGATCTTTATCGCCCACGACTGCAAGAATGTCGCCGTTACGACGATCACTGACAATAATAGCGCCCTGTAATGCTTGCGATGTGGCGGGTAAGTTTTGTACCAGCCAGCTTACCCGTTGTGATAAGGCAGCTTCGGCTTTTTCCTGTACCAGAGGATCAATCGAAGTGAATACCGACAAATCCTGATGGTTAAGTTGCTCCAGTGTATAGCGCTGTTTAAGTTGCAGTCGCACCATGCCCATAACGGCAGGCATACGACTTTTTCCGGTTTTTGATGCGGGCACTACCTGCAATGATTTTTGTCGTGCGTCTTCCCATTGCACATCAGTAATACGGTCGTGCTCCAACAGTTGATCAAGAATTAAATTGCGCCGATCCAGTGCCCGGTCGGGATGCCGTCGCGGTTCGTAATACGACGGACCGCGAACCAGCGCCACCAGAGTCGCTGCCTGTGATAACGACAGCTCGGTAATATCACGATCGAAATAAAAACGACTGGCTCGACCAAACCCATGAATCGCCTTGCCGCCCTGCTGCCCTAAATAAACTTCGTTAATGTAGGCTTCGAGGATTTCGTCTTTGTCGTAACGCCACTCTAAAATCATCGCCATAATGGCTTCGCGCCCCTTACGCCACAAACTGCGCTCATTGGTTAAAAAATAATTTTTCACCAGCTGTTGCGTTAAGGTACTACCCCCTTGAGTGACTTTTCCTTCACTGATGTTTTGCCCAAGAGCACGAATTATGCCGCGCAGGGAAATGCCCCAGTGATCGTAATAGTCACGATCTTCCGATACCAATAACGCATCAAGTAAATAAGGCGGCACTTTTTTCAGCGACACCAGTTCGCGATCTTCACTCACTAAAGGATTGGCACGACCGATAAGAGCAGGGTCAAGCCGCAAAGTCGAAAAGGACTCGGGTTGATCCAGTAACTTGGCTTTGGTGAGAGCATGACCACTAATGGTTAAAGAAATTTTACGAGCTGGTACAAAGCCATCAGCAAATTGAAAGCCACGAGCATGAATAATAAAGTCCGTATCGTAGCGCTCATACTCGCCCGGTCGGTTGGCTTTAATGACTTGTCGATAATTTAATAACTGAAGTTCTTGCTCTAGTTGGGTCACGGTTAATCGGCTACCTTCCATAAAGGTCATGGGACGCGCATAAATTTTGGCAGGAACCAACCAACGATTCACAGCAAACTTTTGCTGTATTTCGGCATCGCTATAGATGATGAGACCAATTAAAAACACTAGAAAGACTAAGGATATCCGATACAGAATTACCTTAAAGGACAGTTTTTTTTCTTCTATTCGCTTGCTCATTCGCCAGTATTAAGGTTTCAATAGTGTATAGTGGTAAAAAGTGTACCATGCTACTGGTTAGCAGTAGAGAACTCTGTCACTCTTTTCTAAAGCCGGTTTAAATACATAAATTATGAAACTTAGTAATAAAGGCCAACATCGATTATTTTTTGCCATCGACTTTGATGAAAAATTTAAAGAGACTTTGCATCAGTGGGTTTGTGATCTCGATATTAATGGCCGCTTGGTGGATAAAGATAATTTGCATTTAACCTTACAGTTTTTAGGTAGTGTAAATAATCATCAGGTTTTTGATATTGTGGATCAAATCACCATTCCGCAAATTAAACCCTTTGATATTGCATTGAATAAGACTGGATACTTTCCCAAAAACCAAATTCTGTTTTGCGAACTGTCGAGCGATACTTCACCCATTAAAAAGCTGTCGAGTTTTATTCAATCTCAGTTACGAACGCTCAACTTTATTATACGTGAAAAGCGTCGTTTTCATCCGCATGTGACCATCGCCCGTGACGCCATACCACCGGTTGATTTTGAGTTGCCCACGCCACTTAGCACAAAGGTTAAATATTTTTGTTTAATGGAGTCGATTAGCATTAAGTCGGGTGTGCATTACGAAATGGTTGAAAGCTGGCCGCTGTATCGACCCAGTGATAAAGAAATCTTGCTGGGGTACAGGGAATAATTTTTTGTTAGAAATGCGGCTATTACCGTTTGGTGCTTAATAAGAAAGCTCAACTTTTTAATTTTTAACCCCACCTAACCTCCCCTTGGTAAGGGGAGGAATTATTTGCGTTATTGCTTTCGTCATTGCGAGGCGCAAAACGCCGCGGCAATCTAATTAAAAAACTGAGATTGCTTCGTTATTCACTCGCAATGACTTCACACACTCCCCCTTGTCAAGGGGGAGCTGGAGGGGGTGTTTCCTCCCTTTTTTAAAAGGGAGGTTAGGAAGGATTGAGAATGTCGCGCTGTACTCGCAATGACAAAGGAGTCTTTTTGGTGGCTTTTGGGGACTTGCCAAAAGTCACTCACACAAAGCAAAACGGTAAGAAATTAGGCAACTATTCCTTTCTCAATAAGATAATTAACAATCTCTAATTTAATACCTTATACCCTCGTCCAATCAAACAATTCCTTAACACGGCATTCTTTTCTGCACGTGTACGTGCACCGCCACCTACGGCACCTTTTATCGCGCCGACACCCGCGCCTTTCTTGGCGGTATTGCTGTTGCCAATCGCAGCACCAATAGCAGCTCCGACAATGGCACCACCCACGGCACCTTTACCGGCCTTGCTTTCCACCTGTTCAACGTATTGTTGGCACTCGAATAAATCCTGGCGGTACTGCACCATATCGACGCCCTTGGTATCAACGATAGGCGCACGACGATTGCCACATGCAGTTAACAGGGTTGCGGTTAGTAAGATGAATACAACTAATTTCATAGTGACTTCCCCAAGTATTTTTATGCGTTAACTCACTTTAACGCATTATGAGTGATTCGGTTGACGTTATCTGAATATTCTCCTGCCCTCCTTTAGAAAGGATGATAGCTTTAACCCCACCTGGCCTCCCCTTAAAAAGGGGAGGAATTGCATGACTGCAAACCGGAGACATCCTTTACAAATAAACCGGAGACATCGTTTACACAGCTTCAACTCTCCCCCTTACCAAGGGG
>JBFHVL010000249.1:0-4125 GCA_041589565.1 Kangiellaceae bacterium
AGAACTTTTAATTGATGGAAATTTGGGGCTATTCTATCAGAAAGCTGCAATGGCGGCACGAAGCACAGTTCGGCAAGGTTCAGTCACTATCGACAGGAGCATCCGCAGCCAACAGCCGATTTTTGGCTTCGATCCACTTCGACATGAATTGTGTGCTTTTCATATGGTGATGCTGCAACATCGCCCCGATAAAGTTTCGCTGCCGGTGTTCAACCAGATGCTGCTTTAAATACTTGATACGTTCAATCAATTTTCCGCCCAATTGATTCGCTTCATATTCTTTTTGCAAGACTGGATAACAAAGCTGACTGGCTTTAACCCAGTTCGATTCATTTTGATAGAGTTCCACAGCAGCCTGGACAAAGCTATCGCCATCATTGGCCACTACGCCCGGCCATTCACCACTCGACACCATCGACTCGGCTCCTACGGGCGAGGTAACACTGGGCGTTTGTGTGATCATGGCATCGAGTAATTTGCCTTTAATACCCGCACCGAAACGAAGCGGTGCAAGCAAAACCCGAGCCTGTCCGATCACCTGTAAAGCATCGTCAGCTCGGTCTTTAATTAGGAACCCCTGCTTGGGGTTATTCAGTGCGGTGGCTTTTGGTGGTGCATAAGCGCCATAAATATGAAGTTCCGCTTCAGGTAATTGACGCCGAATATCTGGCCATAACTCTTTTAAATAAAGCACTGAATCCCAATTCGGTGCATGTCGAAAATTACCAATGGCAACAAAATGCTTTCGTTCAGAGTAACTGAGAGATTGAGAAGCCAACTCGTCGATGTTAACCATAAAGGGCAAGTGATGCAGAAGCTCACCAGCGACCGAGAACTCTCGTTGTAACCACTCATATTCGTAAGAAGCAATAATTAAACTCAAATCACTGCGCCAGATGGCTGCTAACTCGCGCTTCGCGATCTCGGAATGAAAGTCGGCACGCTCAACTTCGCGCTGCTGCTTAACGGCTTCATGCCGCGCATAACGCAGACATTGCAGATCTTCGGTATCCAGAACTCGGAGTGCATCAGGACACTGCTCGGCAACACGCCAACCAAACTGCTCTTCCATCATAAAGCGATCAAACACTACCACATCAGGTGCGAGTGACTTTACCCAAGCGTCAAAAGAGGAATCATTAAGTTCGATAGTATGTGCAGTAATCTGTTCACACGAAAGGTCATGCATAAAGTCGGTTTGCTTTGCCGGTGTGGCAAAGTGAACTTCCCACTGCTGCTGGCGAAACAAACGTAAAATGGAAAGCATATGCCGCCCCGCAGCCGAAGAGCTCGGCTCGGGCCAGACATAGCCAATAACAAGAACACGCAATGATTGAATCCTAAGTTAAGCTTTCAACTTCCAGTTAACTTTTTCGCCCGCATAAAAAGGAACAATGGGACTGCCATCGGGTAAGCTAATTTCATCGGGAATGGTCCACTCCTCTTTCACCAGAGTGATGTTTCCTTCATTGCGTGGTAATCCGTAAAAGTCAGGCCCATAATGACTGGCAAAGCCTTCCAGCTTGTCAATGCAGCCGAGCTCATCAAACACCTGAGCGTAGAGTTCAATAGCGCTCCAGGCACTGTAACAGCCCGCGCACCCGCAAGCACTTTCTTTACGATGTTTGGCATGAGGCGCAGAGTCAGTGCCTAAAAAGAATTTCTTCGAGCCGCTGGCAACTGCTTTACGCAAGGCCTCCTGATGGATATTTCTTTTCAATACCGGCAAACAGTAGTTATGAGGACGAATACCGCCGACTAGTAGATCATTGCGATTCAGCATCAGGTGCTGTGGAGTAATAGTTGCCGCAACGTTTTCAGAAGACGTCACCACAAAGTCCACCGCATCTTTGGTGGTGATATGTTCAAAAACCACTTTCAGCTCGGGCAGTTGACTGACTATGCGTGATAGGTAGCGATCAATAAACTCTTTTTCACGGTCAAAAATATCCACATGATTATCAGTGACTTCGCCATGCACCAATAACAGTATGCCCTCTTTCGCCATAACCTCAAAAATAGGGAATAAGGCGTCGAGCTGACTAACCGCTGCATCACTGTTTGTCGTCGCCCCTGCCGGATACAGCTTGGCAGCAATAATTCCAGCCGCCATACACTCACGAATATCGTCTGCCGTAGTTTGATTGGTTAAATACAGGGTCATTAATGGGTCGAAATCACTGCCTTCAGGACGCGCCGCCAAAATACGCTCCTTATAGGCTAAGACACTGGCGGCATCGGTTACCGGCGGTACCAGATTGGGCATTACGATGGCTCGCTTAAAACAGCGTGCGGTTGCGGGAACCGTCTCCTGCAACATATCTCCATCGCGTAAGTGTAAATGCCAGTCGTCTGGGGTAGTAAGGGTGATTTCAGTCATTGGTTCTCCTGCAATATCGCTCATTTATCTAATTGCACCAGCTGAGTTGCCGAGCTATCTCAATTGATTCGTCATTATACCACTGTTCACAGCAAAGTTTTTTAATCTATACTCTATCAATAGCTGTTCAATGGACGACACAAGCGGAACGCATCCTCCGCGAAGTATGAGTCGAACCTCAACTTCACCTAAGGAGACATCATGGATATTTTTCTATCCGTCGCCAGTTTTGCAGCCATACTGGCCATCATCATCATATTACGAAGTCGCGGCTCTTCCATCGATATTAAGACTCCCGATATTATTGTTGCTATTTTACCGGCCTTCTTGTTTTTAGTGGTTTCGGGCAAACTCTCGAAATTTGAACTCAGTGAAAGCGGTTTAAAAATCGAAACGGCAATAACCGAGGCAGCTAATACAAAAATTGAAGGATTAGAAAAAGGGCTGGATTCTGAAAAACTTCCCACCATGCAGGTTAACAGCAATACCAAAGGTGGCGTACAAGAAATTCCCAAGCTCCTTAACAATAAAACCGAAGCATTGACTTTTTATCTGGGCTACCAGGGATACTATAACCGAGCAATCTATCAGTATATTAAACAACTCACCGGCAAACCATTTTTGAAATACTTAATCATTCTTGAGAAAGACGGACGATTTTATGCCATGGGAAGCGCTCAGAAGTTTATTGAAAAATATCCTGACTGCTGCGACGCTTACCTGCAGTTTGAGCAAGCTTTGAAAAACGATGACCGCGCAGCTCTTTCGACACTTATGCCTGATTTAATTACACTCGATCAGGCACTGAATAACAAAACCTCTCGCAGTCAGGCACTGAGTATCATGCTAACTAAAAAAACAGATATTCTACCAGTGGTCGATGAAGCGGGAAAACTCATAGGGATGGTGGACAAAGCCAGTATCTCAGGAAGCCTGCTGTTGGAGATAGCGTCAAGCCTCGAAAAAAAGGAAAAATAAGCACTTTTTTATAGGTTTTCTAACAAAGCGGCATGATGTGCGAATGAATTCGTTCTTAATCTATTGAATCGCCGACTCAATCGCCTACACTAGAGGTAACACTTATAAAGAGCAAAACGAATAATACGATGAAAAAGCAGCCCGATGTTCACTTAAACCTCAATGTTCGCGGTTTACCTTTATCAGCAACTTTAGCCATTAATGAGCTGAGTAACGACTTAATTCGACAAGGAAAATACGTAACTAAACTGGGACTTGGACAAAGCCCCTTCCCAGTGCCGCAATCGGTGGAAGAAGAGCTCAAAGTTAACGCGCACCAAAAAGATTACTTGCCCGTAACCGGGCTACGAGAATTACGCGGAGCGGTTGCCGATTATCATCAACGCAATAATCACATTGCCACGACTCCGGATCATATTCTAATTGGCCCCGGTTCCAAAGAACTGATGTTTATATTACAACTGGTTTATTACGGTGACTTGGTCATTCCAACGCCCAGCTGGGTGTCTTACGCACCACAGGCGCATATTATTGGTCGACATATTCATTGGCTCAAAACCGACGCCGAAAATAACTGGAAAGTCACACCAGACTGTGTTGATGAACTGTGTCAAAAAGATCCTAACAAACCACGTCTGTTAATCTTGAATTACCCTGCCAACCCACACGGCTATACCTACAGCGAAAAAGAATTAAAAGCTCTGGCTCGCCAACTCAAAAAATACAAAGTGTTGGTCTTGTCTGATGAAATCTATTCAGAACTCGAT
>JBFHVL010000250.1:0-4125 GCA_041589565.1 Kangiellaceae bacterium
GAATGGTAGCAGGGCTGACCTTAAAGGTTTTAGCCAATTCCGCGTAAGGGGTGCGAGCATTGGCGATTAATGCATTAAGGATGGATTTGTCCAGATTGTCGATTGTTTGATTTTCCACGCCGTGGAGCCCTTATTTTTAAAGAATCCTCAAATATCAGGACTAATAATAGATAATATTTACCATAAAGGCTATTTATGCTTATTGCTATTCATTTTATTGCTCAAAAGGTTAATTATTGGTTAAAAATTAATGCGAAAAATTAACAGAGAGTAAAAATATGTGTTCCATACTGGGTATTCTCGATATTAAGTCCGATATTGCGACGCTGCGACCTCAGGCTCTTCAATTGTCCAAACGCCAGCGACACCGAGGGCCAGATTGGTCTGGTGTTTATCAAGGTGAGTCGGTGATTCTGGTGCATGAGCGCCTGGCAATTGTGGATGTAGCCAACGGTGCTCAGCCGCTGCTATCGTCCGATGGCAAGCAGGTATTGGCGGTTAACGGTGAAGTCTATAACCATCAGCCGCTTAAGCAGCAGTTGCAGCAGGAGTATCAGTTTCAAACCCAGTCTGACTGTGAAGTCATCCTGGCGCTGTACCGTGAAAAAGGCGTTAAGCTCTTGGACGAACTGAATGGCATGTTCGCTTTTATTCTTTACGATGAAACTGATGACAGTTATTTAATTGCCCGAGATCCCATTGGCATCATCCCGCTGTATACCGGATACGATCAATACGGTAACTTTTATGTCGCCTCCGAAATGAAAGCTTTGACTTCGGTATGTGAAACGGTCACCACCTTTCCGCCGGGGCATTACCTTTCAAGTAAAGAAGGTGAAATTAAACCTTACTATGAACCTGAGTGGCGCGAATATGATGCGGTCAAATCTAACACTGCTAGCGCTAAAGCTGTACGCGATGCATTGACCGAGTCGGTCAAGCGTCACCTGATGACCGATGTGCCCTATGGCGTGTTGTTATCGGGTGGTCTCGACTCTTCCATTATTGCGGCCATCGCCAAACAGTTTGTGGATAAACGAGTGGAAGATGACAGTCGCTCGCCTGCCTGGTGGCCGAGCCTGCATACTTTTGCCATTGGACTTGAAGGCTCTCCGGATTTAGCCGCAGCACAAAAGGTTGCTGATCATATTGGATCGATCCATCACAACTTTATTTACTCCATTGAAGAAGGCATTGATGCATTACATGATGTGATTTATCACCTCGAAACTTACGATGTCACTACGATACGTGCATCGACGCCCATGTATTTAATGGCACGAAAAATTCGTGCAATGGGTATTAAAATGGTATTGAGTGGTGAAGGTAGTGACGAGTTATTCGGTGGCTATTTATATTTTCATAAAGCACCGAATGCACGCGAGTTTCATGAAGAAACGGTGCGTAAAGTTGAAAAGCTGCATTGGTACGATTGCCTGCGAGCAAACAAATCGATGGCAGCCTGGGGTGTTGAAGCGAGAGTACCCTTTTTGGATCGAAAGTTTATTGATGTTGCCATGAAGGTTAACCCCGATGCAAAAATGATCACTGATGGCAAAATGGAAAAACAAATTTTGCGTGAAGCGTTTTCTGATTTATTACCTCACGACGTCTGTTGGCGCCAGAAAGAACAATTTTCTGATGGTGTGGGTTACGGCTGGATTGACAGTCTAAAAGCCTTGGCCGAGCAACAGGTGAGTGATGAGCAAATGAAAAATGCGCAGTTCCGTTTTCCAGTTAATACGCCATTTACCAAAGAAGCGTATTTTTATCGCGAAATTTTCACTCAACATTTTTCTTCGCAATCGGCTGCGCAAACCGTACCGGGAGGTAAGTCGGTGGCCTGTAGTACAGAAACCGCATTGGCCTGGGATCGTCAGTTTCAGGAGTTGGCGGATCCTTCAGGGCGTGCCGTAGCGTCAGTCCACCAAGATGGGTATAAGGTTAAGTTAGATAAAGAAGTCGCGTAGAGCTTTTCCTGGTAGTTCTATTTTAAAGAGGGCAGTTGCCCATCATCCTTTGGAGGTTACGAATGTAACCTCTTTTTTTTTCAAATGTTAGATATTTAAAAACTGAAGAAATTCAAGCTATTTTCCATATAGCTGTTTCGAATCTTTATACATTACCCAACTGGCAAGAACGTATTTGTCACTGGACTCAGGCACGCACCCTCGATGTGTATGGGTAAAACCACAGGGAGCTAAAACCAAGCTGCCTTTGCTGGCTTTAATTTTTGCTTGCTGAAAAAAGAATTCGGTTTCTCCACCTTGTTCTACATCATTTAAATAGATTAACCAAAGCAATACGCGATGAAGTGATCGTTGCTCTTTATCAACAGGATGAGGAAAGTGTTCCGAATGCCAGTGATGATATCCTCCTTTTCCTTTAGTGTATTTTTGCAGATTAACATCATCCAGCCGATAAATGGTTTGTACTAATTGTGAAATATCTTGATCCGGTAAGCTTTGAATATCATCGTAGCGAATGGTTCTTAGTTGGCCTGTTTTAGGGTCTTGAATAGAGGGAGAAACGGCACCGGTTAAAATAAAAGGATAAGCACGAGCGTATTGGGTAACACCCTGTAAAATTAAGTTTGAAATGGTATTACATTCATCACGCCACTCGGGTAAGTGAGATATATAGAGATCCTGACTGTCTTTTTTGGTTTTATCGACACCACCACCAGTTTTGCCTGCAGTTTTACGTTTGTCTTGCTCAAACTTATGAATCAGGTGATCGCAATACTCCGTCGATAATGCATTTTTAAACTCTACAATAAAGTGACTCATAGCTGTCTCGGTTCTCAATAATTATGTTCGCCATTATTCATTGATAAAAAGTGATAAGCAAGTAACACAGCTGCGGTATTAAATTGCGAACTCAAAATTGAATAAGCAAACCATTAGAGCAAATAAAGTTTCATGCATAAAAAAAGGGCCGCAAGCGGCCCCGTAGTTAGGATGGTTTTCTCGTATTTTTATTGTAATTTCAACAACAGCGCTTGTTTTGTTTCTGTCGTTTCATTTGCAACGTCCCTGTTGTCTTTTAATATTGTTACATTGTGAATGTAGCTGCACAGTTAGTGGTGCCAGACTCACAGATAGTTACCGTATACTCGGTATTTTTACTACCCGAGTAAGACTGTGAACCATCGTTTGCAGTTGTATCGTTGAATAAACCGCCACCAGCCCAGGTGATAGTGATGTCAACGTTTGCTGAAGTGAATCCGTCCCATGACAAGTTCAGTTGGCTACCACCTTTGCTGCGGGTTCCGCTTGCAGTCAGATCGCCACCACCGGGAGGAGGATTGCTGGTTCCGCTACAACCATTGGCCGTCAGGTAGTCACTCATCGCTTTCGCTTTTACGATACCGTAACCGAAGTAGTCATCACGGCCGGGAGCGCCTTGATCTTCGGCAGTCGCTTTCATAGCTTCGCGAATTTCAGAACCGGTACAGGTTGGGTGATTTGACCAAACCAGAGCTGCAAGACCTGCTGCGCCCGGAGTTGCCATGGACGTTCCACTCATATAGCCGTAATCACTAGCACCAACACTGATAGAAGCTGTGGTGGCACCCACTAGAGCGGCGCGATCTTCCTGAGCCGTTCCTACTGCCGGAATGGTTGTGTTATTCGCCGTACCCAGAGTACCGTAAAGCATGCCTGGCTCATTGTTGATGATGATTGCGCCAATGCCGCCAGAATTTTCACAGTTCATCACTTTGTCGTGGAAAGAAATCACACCACGGTCAATCACACAGATTTTACCTGCTGCGCCTGCATTAGTTGATTCAGCAGTACCCATGAAGAATGTGGAACCAGAAGCATCGCCATTGTTTTCCATAGCTGACGCGGCAAAACCAACACCGTCTGCAGACAGAGTAGCCATTGAAGCGCCACCAGAAGGATAGGTTGATAAAGTATCAACGCCGCCAACAGTCACTTCAACGCCATAACCGTCGTGAGTTTCGGTGGTTGCACCCTTGCCACGACCTGAAGTTTTGGTGTTTGAAGGGAACTGAGAGAAGCTGGCAATGTTGTTGTCTGCATCATTAGCACCAATCATCATGACTGACTTGTAACCGGCAGGATAAGAACGCACGCTGTTACCATCGTTACCTGCAGC
>JBFHVL010000251.1:0-4114 GCA_041589565.1 Kangiellaceae bacterium
CAATAATATTAAACTGGGATCGGGTGGTATTCGAGAAGCGGAGTTTATTGTGCAATCTTTGCAATTGATCAAAGGTGGACGCAATCCCGAGTTACAAAATCGCAGCTTTTTAGGCGCTCTGGCGGCGCTCACGATTGACGGCATGATCCAACCCGATATAGCTGAAAAGTTGCGTAGCGGTTATTTGTTTTTACGCAAAGTGGAGCATGTGTTGCAGCAGCTTCAAGATCAACAAACTCAAACTCTACCACACTCACAGCAGGATCAAACGCGTTTGGCTATTTTGCTCGGCTTTGATAATTATGACGATCTGTTAGATGCTTTGCGTAAAAAACAGCAAGTTATCGCGCAAGAATTTCGGGATGTTTTTCGATTGGAGCAGGACGACTCGGTCGGTGAGTCATTGGATAGCATTGTACTCGATACCTTTGAGCCGGAAGATATTGCAGAAACCTTTGTCAATTGTTCAGCAGAAGTCATTGATGAAATTGTAAAGCTGGTGGTGAGCTTTTCACAGTCAACATCGTATCAGCAGTTGTCGTCTCGCGGACGAAAACGATTGGAAACCTTGTTTCCATTATTACTGAAAACATTGGCGCAAGAATCGCGGCCTGTCGTTGGCTTAAAGCGGGTACTGGATTTATTGCGCGCAATTAATCGTCGTACCGCCTACTTGGTGTTACTACAGGAAAACCCGCCAGTGCTAGAGCATCTGGTTAAACTCTGTTGTCAAAGTGAGTGGGTGAGCCAGCAGTTGGTTGAGCACCCGGTGTTATTGGATGAATTACTTTATCCATCCAGCTTGTATCACCCGCTGACCGAGGAAAACTTACATCAGGAGTTGCGTCGGCAAATGTTGCGCATTGAACCCGATGATGAAGAGCAGCAGCAGGAGCAACTACGCATTTTCAAACAAAGCAATGAGCTGAGAGTGGCAGCTGCGGTGTTAAATGAAACCATCAATGTAAAGAAAGCCAGCCGTTATTTAAGTCAAACCGCTTCGGCCATTTTGAGTGAAGTGACACGACTATGCTGGCGCAAGTTGTGTTTACGTTATGGCGTGCCTGATATCGAAGATGCCAGTATTGATCAGCTCAAAGGTTTTTCCATTATCGCTTACGGTAAGTTCGGTGGTGAAGAGTTGGGGTTTGGCTCCGATCTGGATCTGGTCTTTCTGTTTAATGCCAATGAGCAGGCTGAAACACGCGGCGAGAAAAAAACATCCCATATGCAGTTTTTTACTCGACTGGCGCAACGCATTATTAACACTTTAAACATACGTACTGTTTCAGGCGTTCTTTATGAAGTGGATATGCGTCTTCGCCCTTCAGGTAACTCGGGATTACTGGTAAGTCACTGTGATGCTTTTCGTGAATACCAGTTAAATGAAGCTTGGACCTGGGAGCACCAGGCGCTCACTCGCGCGCGGGCAGTTGCCGGTGATTTAGATCTCTGCCAATGGTTTGAAACCTTTCGACTGGAAGTTATTTCCAATCCGCGCGAGCAAGAGACTTTGCGAAACGATGTCATGGCGATGCGAGAAAAAATGCGTCGTAATTTGGATAAGTCTGAGGGTGAGCTGGTAGACCTTAAGCAAGGACATGGCACTATGGTGGATATCGAGTTTCTGGCTCAATATTTATTATTGTCTTATGGTCATCAATTTCCTTCAGAGCGGTGGTCGAGCCGGACCACCCGTCAATTCATTCGATTGGCCGAGCTTGAGGTACTGAAGCCCTATCAGGCTGAGCAATTGATTGATAGTTATCGCCATTATCGACAACTGCTTAATCAACGCGTGTTGTCTGGCGAATCAAAACTCGTTGAGAAAACGGCCATAAGTGGTTATATAGATAAGGTCACTCAATGTTGGCAGACTATTTTGCCGGCATGAATGACGGTTCACGAGCTGCGCAATAAGTGACAATAAGGAGAGCTTATGAGTGTACAAGAGCATATGGCAAACGCTGAGCGTCCGGTGGAATGGGTAGAGCCGGAACAATTGCCCTGGTCTTGCCCGCCCAGTAATGGTGATTTATGGGATATGCATCCACGCGTATTTCTGCATTTCGATGAACATGATGAAGTCAGCTGTCCTTATTGTGGCGCACGCTACCGTTTAAAAAATGAGTAATAGGCAGCCTTAAAGGTCGAAAAAGCCAAAATCTCTCTTTATTTGCTCGGGTTTTGGTTGTGTCAAAAGTTTCAAATTTTTGTCAAAATCCAAATCTGGGGTGATTCAAAACCTACTTATTTCCTTGGTTGTTTGCCTGTTCAGGTAAAATCGAAACAATCAGAAACATTTAATCACATCAAATCACATATGATTTCGTAATAATGGCGTAACAAATTCGAGTAAAACCGTACTCTCTCTTCTATCTAAGACTGTTCAATAGGATTTTTCCTGGGGTAACTGATGAATAAGAAAACGTCTACCGTTGTCGCTGTTGTTGTTGTGTTGGTGACGGCCGCCGTTGTTGCGGTGCTATCTAAAACTAAGCCGCAACCTCCCAAAAAGCCGACCAACAATAATTTACCACTGGTAGAGGTGGTGTTACCGACCATGGAAACCGTTCAATTTAAGGTGGAAAGTCATGGCGTAGTGCAGCCACGTACCGAAACTACCTTGGTATCGGAGGTTTCTGGCGTTGTGCAACAGGTGTCGGACAAGTTTGTGGCGGGTGGATTTTTTAAGGCAGGTGAAGTGTTGCTAAAGCTTGATCCAACGGACTATCAGGTAGCGGTAGAGCAGGCCAAAGCGCGATTGGCCAGTACCGAAGCTCAGTATGCTCAGGAAAAAGCACGAGCCGAACAGGCGCAAAAAGAGTGGGATTTGTCGGGGCGAAGTCGTAACAAAGCGCCTTCCCTTGCTCTTCGAGAGCCCTTTTTGTTAGAAGCCAAAGCTAATGTAGAGTCCGCTAAAGCTGATTTAAAGAAAGCAGAGCAAAAACTGGCACGTACCGTTATTCGTGCTCCTTACGACGGTATGGCGAAGTCGCGTAATTCTGATGTAGGTCAGTTTGTCTCCATGGGGGCTCAACTCGGTGTTATTTTTGCGATTGATTACGCCGAAGTTCGTTTACCCTTGACCGATCAGGAACTGGCATTTATTGAGCTTCCTAACTGGGGCGTAAGCACCGATTCAAACCACACTGCCGATGTTACTCTGACCGCCGAATACGCAGGTAAAAAGCGTGAGTGGCAAGCCAAACTCATTCGCATGGAAGGTGTGGTGGATCAAAGCAGCCGCGTACATTACGTTGTCGCTCGCATCACCGATCCTTACTCAGTGTTTGATGCTCAACATCAAGCTCCGCTTAAAATGGGTACTTTTGTTACCGCGCAAATTGCAGGAATAGAAGAGCACAATGTAATCAAGTTACCACGCGATGTGTTTCGTGATCTCGACAAGGTGTTGGTTGCTAATGTTGATAACGAATTGCATATTCGCGATCTGGAAGTGATCCGGGCGGAAGCCGACTATGTTTATGTGCGACATGGATTAGAAACTGGCGATAAAGTCGTTCTGACCTCCATTGAATCGCCCGTTCAGGGAATGAAAGTGCGCATTGAAGGCGAACCCGATCCAGAAGTAGAGCTTGATGCAGGTGAAGCCTATGCTGAAAACAACGATGAATCGACTCCCAAAAACTAACCCTTGGCGATAACCGAATAAAGAGACAGTTAATATGGAATCACAAACTCGACAAAAAGGTTTAATCGCCTGGTTTACCTATAATCCGGTCGCTGCCAATTTGCTGATGATTTTTATCATCATTGCCGGACTCATTTCTTATTGGTTAATGACCAAGCGCATGATGCCCGATGTGCAACCCAATATTGTGAGTGTGTCAGTGCCCTACCTTGGCGCTGCGCCAAAAGAAGTGGAAGAAGGCGTTGTCGTAAAAATCGAAGAAGCGATTCAAGATGTAAAAGGCATTAAAACCATTCGTTCCACGGCTCGAGAAGGTGTCGGTACCGTTACCATTGAGTTAACTAACGATACCAATCTTGAAGAAGCACTCAATGATATAAAAATCAAAGTGGATTCCATTGCCACTTTGCCTGCCGAGACTGAAAAGCCGGTCATTTCCAAGTTTGAATTCACTGCCGA
>JBFHVL010000252.1:0-4034 GCA_041589565.1 Kangiellaceae bacterium
CTGACGCATCACCACCATAGAAGTAAAGTTTGTTACCAAACCATATTCTTTGGCAATGTCAACAATTGCTTGTTGCGTGTCAGCCGTCTCACCCAGATAGTCCATTTTGTCTTGCAGGTTAGCAATCGCCGCATACGCCCAAAGACGTTCAAGCTCTGGGTGTAGTTCGCTGTTTTCAGTAAATCGTACTCGTGTTTGGTATTGCCGTTTTTCCCCATTCACTTTAGCGGTAAGCGTCACTTCGGCGTCGCCCCCCTTCCAATAATGCCCCATAACAATCAATTGTTGCCCACGATATACACTACCAATGGACTCAGGAGTCACGTCACTGACTCGGATGCCATCAATTTTCAGCTCAACGTCTCGCATTGCCTCGTGTGATAACTTGCTGGCTGCGAGCATTATTTTGCCAACAATATCATCGCTGTTAGAAACCGAGTCGGCAAACCCTTCCGATACTTTGGTCATTTCTTCCAAGAGCGGTCGGTTAGCGCTATTGCCCATAATAAAGGTGAACAGTCGCAGATCGACGTACTCCAACAGCTCTAGGAATTGCTTTTTCTCAGTAATACCAACATTGGCAACGCCATCAGTAATTAATACTGCAGCTGTTGGGCGATCAGGATTGAGTCCTCCAAGTCCCTTATCAAGCCCAGCATAGAGGTTGGTCCCATTAGCCGGTTGAGTAGCGTCCAAGGAACGTAACACTTGATCGACATTAAGTTGTGTCGCTGCCACAAAACCGCCACTGATATCACTAGCCTGATTATTAAAAACAACCACTCTAAAGCGATCTTCAGGATTGAGTTTTCCCAGACCTTGCCTAACGCCTTCCACCAGAGTCGCGAATTTGCCCTGCATCGACCCCGAAATATCCAGAATAAATATCCAGTCACGACCGTAATTAATAGGCTTTAAATCATCTCCAGGGAAAAAGGTCATCATAAAAGTGCCCTTGTTAGAGCCCTCCGGTTTATAGGTGACCAGATCCACTGCCCCGGGCAAGCCAGGTTGATGACGCCAGTAAAGAACGATATCGCGATCTAATGTTGTCAGTGTTGGATTAGTAGCTTCAGCATGTTGCTCATGTACCACTTCCATCAGTTGCTCAGAAGCGCTCACTTCATCACTCGACAGTGCCTGTTGTTGCGCTGTGTTGATCAATTCAACGCGCCATTCTTCTGGAGATAACTGAACGACCTGAGCCTGCGGATGATTCGGCAGTCGAACTCCATCGATCGGATAGCCCGAACGTAAAGTTAAGTTAAAACTGAAGTTTCCTTCCACTACTTCATTACGAGTCCAAAATGCCTGCTTGTGTTCGTCCACTCCCCCGTCTTCCAGTGGATAGACATAACGTCCAATTCCGGTATCGGTAAATGCCGGTTGAATATAAACCAACCGGACTTTGACTCCTTGACCTGCACGTACCGGAGAAACACTCATATCAAAAGTTCGGTAATCATCTTGCTCAGTAATAGCGGCTTCGCGTCCTGCCTGTTTTTCATCCTCATAGGCCTGTCGAGCCTCTTTCTTTTCCAGAACTTCGCCATGAACTGGTTGCCCATCTATCCAATAAGTAAACTCTCCAACGGCGGCCTTCTCCGGAATAGGAAACGAATAAATAGCCTCCAAATCCTGAACGTGCGGGTTGTGAAACTCCTGAGTCACGGATGTGACCACAAAACCATCTTCAACCATCACCTCAACATGATGCTCTCGAATTTTAAGCTCAGGTAATGAGCTATTTACCGGGGTCAGCAGCCCTGCCGCAGTCGCTGTGACTGAACTCACCCACAACCCCACTATCAAACTAATCAACCTTAACTGTTTCATCACTTGTCTCCTCTTGTTAGGAGGTTGAAGTGTGCGTCCGCTCTTGCCTTTAAGCTACCAAGTTGTTCATAGTCCTCATATATGAGACAAATGGCATTATATTCCGATACCAACCTAGTCTAATGTCGATGTCACAAGGGAAAGCAAAGTCAGAGGAAGGCCGATTTACTGAAATTTGCGATAAATTTCACTATGATTAAATAATGACCAACAATAATTACTATCACCATGGTCGAAATCGAAAGTCTTGATCTTAAACGTCTGCTTGAGCATGCCCATATCGGTGTTGTAATACATCGTTGGGATACTTCGATCGTGTACGCTAACCCAACCGCTCTAGAGCTGTTGCGGCTGAGTTACGACCAAGTTATTGGCAAAGACGCCTACGATCCCGGCTGGCACTTTGTAGACGAATATTCCAACAAACTCCATCACGATAAATACCCTGTGAGCAAAGTTAAACAATTCCAGGGGCGCCTTGAAAATGAAATTATCGGAGTTATTGATAGCATCAATCCCAATATCAGCTGGTTTTTAGTTAACGCTTACGCTGAAGGTGAACAAAACAATAAGTTTATTGTTGTTACCTTCAACGATATTACTGAAACCAAACATATGTTTTCATTTCAGGAAATAGTCGAAAGTACGCAAGACATCGTTATTGTTACCGAAGCCGGCAATATTGACGCTCCGACTGGACCTAAAATTGTTTACGTAAATAAAGCCTTTGAAGAACTGACTGGCTACACGCGTGAAGAAGCGATTGGAGAAACGCCAAGATTACTGCAAGGGACGCTGACTGATAAAGTCGCGACTAAGCGCATTTTTAACGCATTAAACAAAAAACAGGCTGTTACCGAAACGCTGCTCAATTACGATAAAAGTGGCCATCCATACTGGATTGAAATGAATATCATCCCACTTGAAAATAAAGAAGGGAATGTCACTCATTTTGCAGCAATTGAACGAGATGTTTCAGAAAGAAAGTTTCACTTAGAGCAATTAGAAAAAAGAAACAGAGACTTAAAAGAGCTCAAAGATAATTTGGAGCAAATGGTCGTCAAGCGCACTGAAGAGTTAAAAGCGGCTAACAATAAACTGGAAAAACTGGCGTTTTTTGATCCTCTGACAAACTTACCCAATCGACGTTACTTTATCGAGCAAGCCATCCGAATTATAAAATTATGTAATCGTCATAACTTATTGATCGCTATAGGCATACTGGACATCGATCATTTTAAATCGATAAATGACAATTACGGTCATGATATCGGAGATGAAGTGCTGAAAACCATGGCTGACTTTTTCAAACAGTTTTTTCGCGCCGATGATGCATTTTGTCGATTTGGCGGTGAGGAGTTTTCGTTTGCCGTTGCAGTCATCAGTGAAGATAACATTGAACGGCTTTCCAATCGTTTAATTGGTGGAGTACGCTCATTAAATATTATTGGCATTTCAGACTCAGAGTTTAGATTAACCGCCAGCCTCGGTGTTACGATCAGTAACTCCGACAATAATGTTAGCCTCGAAAAACTTATGAAGCAGGCTGATATTAACCTTTATCAAGCTAAAGAAGGTGGGCGCGATAGGTTTGTCATAAGATAATGATAGGTTCTGGTAATCACGCAACGATTAATTGTTTATATCATTATCATTCTAAAAGATTACCAATAGGCTCAGAGAGCTTACACTTAAGTTGTTAAAGGCTAAAAATTCAAACCGCCATTGCCGACCTCAAGAGCAAAATAGACGACCACCTAGTTCGGCTTTTAACAATTTGGTACCAAAGGATGGACTCGATGGTCCGACATTTCGGCCGTCACACCTTAGCGGTTATGTTCGTTTCTTTTTTAGTCCCGATCAAAAAAGCCGAACATTAGGTTCGGCTTTTGACAATTTGGTACCAGAGGATGGACTCGATGGTCCGACATTCCGGCCGTCACACCCGTAGCGGTTATGTTCGTTTTTTTCTTAGTCCCGGATCAAAAAAGCCGAACACTAGGTTCGGCTTTTGACAATTTGGTACCAGAGGATGGACTCGATGGTCCGACATTTCGGCCGTCACACCCGTGGAGGTCATGTTCGTTTCTTTTTTAGTCCCGATCAAAAAAGCCGAACACTAGGTTCGGCTTTTGACAATTTGGTACCAGAGGACGGACTCGAACCGTCACACCCGCAAAGGCGGGGGATTTTGAATC
>JBFHVL010000253.1:0-4007 GCA_041589565.1 Kangiellaceae bacterium
ATTGCATTTCACGATCGTGAAAATTTAAGTAACATTTTTAGCCAAAAAAACATTACTCCATAATGTAGAATTCTTTTCTTAATCTCTGCTTTTATAGTTAACAATAAAAGGAACTTTGCACGCATATGAAAATAAAAGTGACTATTGCAGTTATTTCTTTAGTTGTAATCATATGGCTATTAATGCCAAAGCAAGCCACAGTAGACGAGTCTATCGATGGGTTTGATTCATACGTTAATCAAGTAATGCTACAAAATGCAATTCCCGGAATGGCGCTAGCCAGAATTAAGCAGGGGCAGCTTGACTATATAAAATCGTATGGCTATGCAAATATTGAGCAAAATATTCGTGTAACCGAAGACACGCTGTTTAATATTGCCTCAATTAGTAAGCCCATAATGGGTGTCGCGCTACTTCAACTGGTTGAACAGGGCAAGTTGTCGTTAGATACAGATATTAATGAGTACTTGCCGTTTAAGGTGAATAATCCACACTTTACTAACGAAACCATTACACTGCGGCATCTTGCCAGTCATACATCAGGTATAGCTGATTTTTACGATATCAATACGTACTCTGTAAATAAAGACCCTAAGATTTCACTTGAGCAACATCTAAAACAACTCCTTTTGCCCGATGGTACACTTTATAACGCTGAGAAAGTCTATTTACAGTATCAGCCTGGAAAACAAAGAGCGTATAGTAATCTAGGTGCTGGTCTAGCGGGTTTTCTAGTTGAAGGCGTTATCGGAGTATCACTTGCGGACTATTCGCAACAGTATGTGTTTCCGCGGTTGGGTATGAACAATACCTCCTGGCGGTTAAATGATCTTGAGCTTAGTGATGTGGCGGTTCCTTATGCAGTGCGTCAATGCGTTCCATGGTTTGCATTATGTGCATCAACGGAGCAAGGCACCAAAAATTATATTATCGAAACTCTGTTTAACCCGCCGGCAAAGAACAAGACTTATGAAGCATTTCCACACTTTGGAAACCCACAGTATCCTGATGGTGGGATTCGTACCAGCATTAAGCAACTTGCGCATTTTTTAGTTTATCTGCTCAACAATACTGATAGACATGGCCTTCCGATTTTATCTGATAAATTGTACTCAGAAATGTTTAGTTTGCAGCAAAGTAAAAACGTCTCGTCTCGTCAACGTTTCTTTTGGCGTGATAATGTAAATGGGTTAACAGGACACAAAGGATCTGACTTAGGCGTTTATACTTCGCTTTATTTCGATCGCAAAACACTCGATGGGTATATCATTCTAATGAACAGAAGTGTCGATGGTGATGCGGATCGGGCGATGGATATGTTAGCTCGAAGAATAATGCAATAGGCTATAGAGTCACAGCTTCTAGAATGGTTAATTGGATAGAAGTCTTTATTTATCGAACTTGAGCCGACTGATCACACTATTCAGCTTTAACTGTTCCGGGCTTAGCGTAACGCCCGAGCTTTTGGCCTGCTCATCGTTTTTCTTGGCTAGAATTCGACTGATATAAGTTTCGATACTGGCATTGACCGCGGCTTTAATCTGCTCAAAAGCTGGTTCTACTTCGTCGACAGATCGCACCCAGGTTTCAATAATATCGCTGGCAGCCGGTTTAATCTTGATGGGTAGCTTATCCTTCGATACATGGTCATTAAATACTCTTAACCAATCGAGTGGCGCTTTGTGGTTGAGCTTAAAGTAGAGTTCTATATAAGGTTCTTTGCGAATAACGGGAGGACGAGTTTCGTCGATGCCAACAATTTTTAGATCGCTGATGCCTTCCATTATTATTCCTTGCTGAGTTCAACTGACATTACGGCAGAATAAGTTAAATAAAAAAGTGGTGAACACGAGGTTCACCACATTGAATCACTAGACCGGTATAATATTTTCAGCTTGTGGTCCTTTTGCGCCCGAAGTTACAGTAAATGTTACTTCCTGACCTTCGACCAACGTTTTAAATCCACTGGCAACAATTGCGGTAAAGTGTGCAAACACATCGGGGCCTGACGGTTGAGTAAGAAAGCCAAAGCCTTTAGATTCATTGAACCATTTAACGGTTCCAGTTACGGTATTCGACATAGTGTGTCATCCTGTAATAAATAAAAGTTTGCCTAAGTAAGGCATGAATAGCGGAAAATTCGACATGGATTTAAAAACTACAGGACGATAAATTCTTGAGCCATTCTCTGGTTGCCAGAAAATGGTAGTTCTTGAAACGCTCGAAATGAAGAGTGTAAATAATGTTTCTTTTAATGCTGACGAGCACAATACAGTGATAACTCTATAGAGTCAAAGTTTATTTTTTAAGCAGATGTAGAAGAAGTGACTATAAAGTATTACCGATGACTTGGCAGGTTGCCTCCAGCAGGCTTCATTGATCAATATCAAGAACAGCTATTAAATGAATGTTACACTGTTGCTATCTGTATGATAATTAACGAGATTAAGTTTTGAGTGTCTGACCTGATTACCATTTTCATAATTAATACCGCGCTAATGGCAGCCACCGTTATAATTCATTACGAAATACTACGGTGGTTAACTCTTGTAATTCCAAAGCTTAGGGTACCCCATCGTTTTCGTATTGTTCTGGGTGTATTTGGCACTCTTATCGCTCATGTTTTAGAGGTTTGGCTATTTGGGCTGGCGTATTATGGATTAATTCACCTAGAGGGTTTTGGTGAGTTATCGGGAAATATTGATGGGTCAATTATGGATTGCGTATACTTTTCTTTTACAAATTACACCACACTAGGCTACGGAGATATTGAGCCGCAAGGTTTAATTCGATTTTTAACCGGAATCGAATCGTTAACTGGATTAGTGATGATTACCTGGACAGCATCATTTTTATTTTACGAAATGCAACGTCACTGGCAGGTTAATGAGTAACGGATAACACTTATGGGTAAGCGCAATAACGAGAAAAAAGTGAAACTGAAACTGCCCTCTACCAGAGAGTGCACAACCTGTACGGAACTTCGAAAACAGTGGAAAGGATTGATAAAAACCACTGACCGAGAAAAGGCTGTAATCAATCAGCTGAACGACTTTACTGCCAAACGAAAGCTACTAAAGTTGGGTGTCAAGGGGCAATCGACCCTGTATCGTTGCGAGCAATGTCATCACCATTGGCGCTTTGATTTTTTGGATAATTGTGTTCCTGGGTCGTTATCAGAGTAACTCTGATTCATAAATCTATTGATTTTTGCTCTTCTATACTAGCGACCTAAATAGAACTTTAATTTAAGTAAAAGTAGTTCAAAGTCGATTGGTTTACCCACATGGTCGTTCATTCCAATCTCGAGATAATGATTAACATCATTTTGCATGACATTGGCAGACAGTGCGATTATAGGTAATTGTTCCTTAGTAAAGTGCTTGCGAATTTCCTTAGTCGCTTCTGTGCCATCGAGCACCGGCATTTGTATGTCCATAAGGATTAGGTCGTAACGATTTTCTTTAACTGCCTTTATAGCTTTCGCGCCATTTTCAGTAACTTTTACTTTAGCACCATGCTTTTCTAAAAATTTACGTGCTATTAATTGATTTACTGAATTGTCTTCTACAACAAGTATGCGAGTATTGTCTAAAGAAGATGATGCATTAAGTAAAGTATTAGCGTTTTCAGAAGCATCAGGTATAACTCCTGTATTCACTTTAAAGGGTAGCATTACCGTGAAATGAGTCCCCTTCCCCAAAATACTTTTCACATTGATATGTCCCTCAAGTAGATTGGTCAACTCTTTGCAGATAGCTAATCCTAACCCGGTGCCTCCATACTCACGAGTTGTTGAGCTGTCAGCTTGAGTAAATGACTTGAACAATTTACTCTGCACCTGATCAGCCATTCCAATTCCTGTGTCAATAACCTCAAAGATACAATTAACGGTATTGTTAATTACTGCTTGTTGGTGAATGCGAATCGTAACTCGACCTTTGTTAGTAAATTTAATCGCGTTGCCAATCAGGTTAATTAAAATTTGACTTAGCCGCAGCTCATCG
>JBFHVL010000254.1:0-4004 GCA_041589565.1 Kangiellaceae bacterium
CAAGCTTGGGGGCTCGTTAAGATGACATCTGGGCCTTCTTCAGGAAAAGTGTTTAAGGTTACGACTGGTAATTATCTTGGCGTTAACCATGGTCGAATCGTCGATATTAATGAATTTAGAATTATGATTGAAACGCTCGTTCCGGATGGACAAGGCTGCTGGGAAAAGCGTGTTATTAATTTAGCTTTAAATGAATAAGCAGCGTTGTGGGAGAGTGAATATGTTATTGCTAACGTCGGGGAAACTGGCAATGAATACTACGATTAAAAAAGTGCTTGTATTAGCAAGCTTTTTATTTGCTTCAGTTGCAAGTATCGCTAATGAATTGAATGCAGTTAACTTTAATGTTTTGCCAGGAGACCGAGTTCAACTTAGGTTTACAATGAGTTCTCCACCGCCACAACCGCGTGAGTTTACTACAGAGAATCCGGCTCGAATTGCACTGGACTTCTCAGATACCAAAGTGAACTTAGCAAATAAAACCACTCCTGTTTCGGTAGGAGCAACGCGTAGTGTTACTGCAGTAGAAGCTCAAGGTCGAACTCGAGTGGTGATTAACCTAGTTGAGTCCGTACCTTACTCGACTTCGGTTGATGGCAATGACTTTGTAGTCACAATTGGGCAGAGTAATACTTCTACTCCTGCGTTTGCTAGTTCTAATATGAGTACCCCTTCTTCACAGCCAATTAATGCAACCACAATCCCCGGTCGGTCGCAACCTAAAGGAATCACTGGCATTGACTTTAGACGAGGCGAAGAAGGAGAGGGCCGTGTTGTTATCAATTTAAGCGAACCGAATATTGGAATTGACCTGCGTCAGGAAGGACGAGATGTCGTTGCGGATTTTGTAGGCGCCGATATCCCGCAAAGTTTAATTCGAAAATTAGATGTTATCGATTTTGCAACACCTGCAAGAATAGTAGAAACCAAGCAAGTAGGTGGGAATGTTCGTGTGACAATTCAGACAGTTAATGAGTTTGAATTTTTGGCGTATCAGACGGATGATATTTATACCATTGAGCTTAAGCCGCTTACACTTGAGGAGATAGAGCGAAAACGTCGAGAAGAGCCTCAGTATACCGGTGAGCGCATGTCGTTGACTTTTCAGGATATTACTATTCGAGCTGTACTTCAGTTAATCGCCGATATTGCCAATGTCAATATGGTCACCAGTGATACCGTTTCCGGCTCTATTACTTTGCAGTTGCAAAATGTGCCTTGGGATCAGGCTTTAGATATTATTCTTAAAACTAAAGGACTCGATAAGCGGCAAAATGGAAATGTGTTGATGATAGCACCAGCTGACGAAATCGCTGCTCGTGAAGCGTTGGAGCTTCAATCAGAGCAGCAAGTTGAACAATTGGCTCCTTTACGCTCTGAGTTTGTACAAGTCAATTATGCTAAAGCTGAGGATTTGGCGAAGATAATCCAAGGTGATAAGACCTCATTCTTATCAGCGCGTGGGAGTGTTACTGTTGATGTAAGGACTAATACATTGATGGTGAGAGACACAGCTAAAAAATTGGATGAGGTTCGTCAACTAGTTCGTATTTTAGATATACCAGTGAGACAAGTTTTAATTGAATCTCGAATTGTAGTTGCTGATGACGGTGTAGGCAGTGAGCTAGGGGTTCGTTTTGGTGTCAACGATATCGCAAATTCTGGTGAAATTAGTATTTCTGGTTCTCATATTGAAGCTATTAGGCAAATAGGAGGTTTACAAGACGCGCAAGGAAATCCGCTTCCCGCAGGAAGACAGTATCCGGATGCATATGGAGTTAACCTTCCACTTGCAAGCCCTGCGGGCAGTTTAGGTATTCGATTTGGTCGAATATCTGAAGGGCTATTCTTAGATGCCGAGCTTTCTGCATTAGAAAGTGAAAATAAAAGTGAAGTCATTGCTTCTCCGAAAGTAGTGACCGCAAATCAGAAAGAGGCTTACATTGAAGCAGGTGAAGAGATTCCATATCAAGAAGCTGCCGGTGGCGCTACTGGTGGGACAAAAGTTTCCTTTAAAAAGGCCGTTTTAAGCTTGAAAGTTACACCTCAAATTACTCCTGATGATCGAATTATTCTTGATTTACAAGTGAATCAAGATACTCGTGGTGAGGCGGTAAGCGAGAATGGTCCTCCCGCGATTAACACTCGTGAAGTAGGCACACAGGTACTTGTTGAGAACGGAGAAACCGTTGTATTAGGCGGTATCTATCAACAGCTTAAAAACAAGGATGTCTCTAAAGTTCCATTGCTGGGAGACATTCCTGGACTGGGGATTTTGTTCCGGCGGACGTTGGAATCTGAGTCAAAATCTGAATTATTGATATTTGTTACTCCAAAAATCATTAAAGAAGGGGTAAGATAGGCCCTCAAAATTGGCGCAAGAGCCCGCTCGGAGCGGGTTCTTGTTTTTTTGTGAGGCGAAAATCTTAAATATCAATAAGATAAGGTTACTTTTTAAGCCACGATGAAAAATAAACGTAATGTTTTCTTGGTAGGCCCTATGGGGGCCGGTAAAACCACAATTGGCAAACAGCTGGCTGATATTCTAAAACTCGAGTTCATTGATACCGATCAAGAAATCGAGCGGCGTACAGGCGCACCCATTGACTGGATTTTCGATCTTGAAGGTGAAGAAGGCTTTCGAGACCGAGAACAAAAGGTTATCGAGGAATTAACCTCAGAGCAGGGAATTGTGTTGGCAACTGGTGGTGGAGCCGTTATTCGACCTGAAAATCGGCTTTTATTGGCCGGTAGAGGAGTTGTGGTCTATTTGGAGGCCTCCATTGATCAGCAGTTGGAGAGAACCCGACGTGATAAGCGACGACCCTTATTGCAGAATGCCGATGATCCAGAAGCAACCTTAGTTGAACTGCAACAGGAGCGAGATCCTATGTATCGTGAGATCGCTGACTATGTGGTAGCGACTAACGAAAATACAGTGAAATCAGTCGCTAACAAAATCGCTGATTTAGTCACCGAAAATCAAATGGGTTGAGCCAGTTTACTAGCCTCAAGGAAAGAATAGATGAAGCAGGTGAGTGTGGGTTTGGGATCTCGTAGTTACCCAATAACCATTGGAACTGACCTGCTCAATCAAAACAAACTCTTCAGCCCTCACATTGCTTCAGACCAGATCTTTTTAATCACTAATTCTACCGTTTCTGATCTATACCTAGACCAGATCAAAGCTGTATTAACCGATCGTCAGCTTACAGTTTTTGAAATGGGCGATGGCGAATCGTTTAAAAGCTTCGACACATTTCACTCAATAATAGAGTCAATGATCCGAGCTCATTGTCGTCGAAATGTTACTGTGATTGCATTAGGTGGCGGTGTTGTTGGAGATATGGCCGGTTTTTCTGCTGCTTGTTATCAACGAGGCGTGCCCTTTATCCAGGTGCCGACTACATTGCTTGCCATGGTCGACTCATCAGTCGGTGGAAAAACAGCCATTAATCATTCCCTGGCGAAAAATATGGTTGGAGCGTTTTATCAGCCTCAAGCGGTAATCGCGGATTTAAACTGTTTAGCCACTTTGCCGCCGCGAGAATTTGCCGCCGGTATGGCGGAAGTTATCAAATATGGGCTGATTTATGACTACGAATTTTTCAAATATCTTGAACGAAAAGTGGCAGCCATTAGAAAACGTGAACCGGACGTTCTAGCGACGATAGTTGCTCGTTGCTGTGAAATCAAAGCAGAAGTGGTACAGCAGGATGAACGAGAAGAGGGTATTAGAGGAATTTTAAATCTGGGGCATACTTTCGGCCATGCGATCGAAAAAGCAGGAAATTACCAAGTTTTTTTGCACGGCGAAGCGGTAGCCATAGGTACCTGTATGGCATTTGAACTGGCTGTGGCCCAAAAACTAATCGACCTAAGTTACTTGGAAGCCGTGGTTCAATTATTTAAAGCACTCCAGCTGCCGACCGTATTGAACGAGAAATATCCAGTTGAACAATTGCTATCCACCATGCGGCATGATAAAAAGAATCAAAGCGCAA
>JBFHVL010000255.1:0-3970 GCA_041589565.1 Kangiellaceae bacterium
CAACAATTGGTTGGATGGCATTTCCATACTGAATACCAAAACCGGCTTTCCACTATGAATAGCAGCATGCTCCGCAATATTCATTGCAAAGGTGGTTTTACCCATAGCAGGACGGCCCGCCACTATCACTAAGTCGGTTTTTTGCAGGCCATTGGTTTTTCGGTCAAGATCTTTAAACCCGGTTGAAAGCCCAGTAATCCCGCCTTTTGAGTCAACCGCAAATTGAACTCGGTCGAGGGTTTCTTGCAAAAAACTGGCCGCCGGTTTTAATCCTGCATCTTTGTTTTCGCGCTTTTCAGCAATTTTAAACACTTTCGATTCGGCTGAATCAAGCAGTTCATCAGACGTCCTTCCCTCTGGTTTATACGCCGAATCAGCAATTTGATTAGAAACCGAAATGAGTTCGCGAAGAACCGCCCTTTCTCGCACAATTTTGGCATAGGCTTCTATATTAGCTGCCGATGGCGTATTTTTAGCCACTTCGGCCAAATAGGATAACCCACCCACATTGTCGGCTTCGCCTTCTCGCTCTAAAAACTCATTGAGCGTAATCACATCCATGGGTTGATTGTTTTCAGCTAAATAATAAAGCGCTCTGAATATCGCTCGATGGGCTTTGGTGTAAAAATCTTCCGCTACCAACTTATCGGAGATCTTCTCCCATGCATCATTATCGAGCATTAGGCCACCAATAACAGACTGTTCCGCCTCAAGTGAATGAGGAGGCATTTTCAATGAAATAGTAGGATCAGTCTCTGCCATCAGGTTTCCAAGAATACATAATTCAAATTAAGACCGAGGATTGTATCGAATCAACACTCAGGGGAGAACACCTAATCACAAATAATGCCTACTCCGACAAAATTAATAATTATTTGGGTCTGACTTATGAAGTGCTGCTGGATTTGATTTTCATATTCAAATTGGGGTAGCTTGTTTTTAATCGTTATAATTTTTATAACCAAATATCTAATCATCAAGAATAAAAGGAACAAATAGATGCTAAAAAACACCACAGAACAATACGGCATTATGGCCCGAGCATTACATTGGATTATGGCACTGATGATCATTGGAATTATTTCGGTTGGATTTTATATGACATCGATGGAAGATGGCGACGATAAATGGGAGTTGTACCGAATGCATAAAGCTTTTGGCGTTATTGTTTTGATGTTTGTGCTATTCCGCTGGTTTTGGATGCTAACCAATACCGCGTTATCTCCGCTGGCCAACTACACGGCCCTTGATAGAAAACTTGCCAAACTAGGCAAATGGGCGTTAATGATTTTAATGCTGGTTATGCCGCTATCGGGACTTGCCATGTCGGCTTTTGGAGGGCGTGCAACTTCTGTATTTGGCTTGTTTTCAGTGCCAGGTTTTGCCGAGGCCAATAAATCAGTTGCTGGCGTTTTTCATGATATTCATGTGTTCAGCGGCTGGGGCATTGCAATTATGGTAGGGCTACATATTCTATTCGCTTTAAAACACCACTTTGTGGATAACGACGCTACGTTAAAGCGCATGCTAGGTCGGCATTAAGCTTTGTACAGCCCTTTCTTTCACCGCGTTTTTAAACTCATAAAAAAAGGAAGCCATCAGGCTTCCTTTTTAATTGCTTACATAAAGTCAGCAATTGAGCGTAATGAATTACTCACCCACAACTGCAACAGTAATGGTTGCTACTACGTCAGTGTGTAAATGTAATTCGATACTGAACTCACCGGTGTTACGGATCACACCGTGAGGCATACGCACTTCAGCTTTTGCTACTTCAACGCCAGCTGCAGTTACTGCGTCAGCAACGTCTTTAGTGCCAATAGAGCCGAATAATTTGCCTTCATCGCCCGCGTTTGCAGTAATCGTTACCACAAGCTCGTTTAATTTTTCAGCGCGTGCTTCAGCAGTAGCTAATAACTCAGCTGCTTGCTTTTGTAACTCAGCACGACGAGTTTCGAATTGCTCAATGTTGCTCTTAGTAGCAGGTACCGCTTTACCTTTTGGTACTAAGTAGTTGCGTCCGTAGCCATTTGCCACAGACACTTGATCACCTAAATCACCTAGGTTGCGGATTTTTTCTAATAGAATAACTTCCATCAGTATTTCCTCTTAAATTAGGTCTGAAAACAATGACTTACTTGTGTGAGTCGCTGTAAGGTAACAAAGCTAAGAAACGCGCACGTTTAACTGCACGAGCTAATTGGCGTTGGTATTTAGCACTAGTTCCGGTAATACGGCTAGGTACAATTTTACCTGTTTCAGTGATGTAGCTTTTTAAAGTACCTAAATCTTTGTAATCGATTTCGGTGATATTTTCTGAAGTGAAACGACAGAATTTACGACGACGTGAAAAACGTGACATAGTGATTTCCTCCGATTATTCCGCAGCTTCTTCAGCGGCTTCTTTAGGCGCTCTTTCTTTAGAAGAAGACTCTTTACTTTCGTCTTTTGCTAAAGGAGAAGCTTCAGTGATGGCCGATTTGCGACGCATGGTCATATGACGTAATACTGCGTCATTGAATCGGAAGATGTTTTCGATTTCTTCTACTGCAGAGAATTCACACTCAATGTTCATTAAAACGTAGTGTGCTTTGTGAACGTTCTCGATAGCGTAAGCTAATTGACGACGACCCCAGTCTTCTAGACGATGGATCTTGCCACCCGCTTCGGTCACGATATTGCTGTATCGCTCGATCATGCCAGGAACCTGGTCACTTTGATCGGGATGCACCATGAATACGATTTCGTAGTGATTCATTTATATCTCCTTTTGGATTCCAGCCACAACTCTTAAGGTTGCAACAAGGAGGACACCAAATTGTAAAGTTTATTCAGCCTATCCGAATAAACGAGCGCGCGATTATACGGATTCGCTGTTCATTAATCAACCCAAGAACACCGAGAAATAAACTCTTTCATCTTGCCAAACTCTTTGATAAAACCTATTTGGCTTGAACCAAAAGCAAACTAACCTGAACTCGGGATAAGAAAACTGCTCAATGCCTCTATTTTTGCGTCTTACTGCGTTAAACAGACTTAAAATAACCCGTTATTCTTTCGCCTGTTTGCCTTGTTAGCCACAAAACTAGAAGGATTGAATCACAAAGTAGCTATAACTTATTGTTTTTGAAGTAGTTAGTCGCTTTGTTCAGCCTTTCTTCTCCCGAGTTCAGGTAAACTAGTAATTTATTAGCCAATACATTAATATCTTAAATTGAGATAACAACAAAAAGGATTTCGTCGTTGAGTCACACCATAACCCATCATCCAGAATTTAATTTAGTGAAAATTGCGCACCCCGATGAGGTTTCGCCTGCAATTCAAGCCAAAACGGTACCAGAAGTTGCCCAACTAGCCAAAGAACATCAATGCTTAAACATTTTATCCGATGTGAGAACAGCCAAGTATTCACTCAGCGAAACGGACGAATTTGCCATAGCTCAGCACCTAGCCGAGATATTCTTGCCAGAGTCGCGAATTGCAGTTTTACTAAATGAAGACCAAATTGCTCTCGAACGAATTAGGCTGTTGGAGCAAACTGCTGAACTTAACGGGATCCATTTAAAGTTAACATCTGAAGCTGAAGAGGTTATCTCGTGGCTGCAGCTAGAAAATATTTGTCCGAACCACTCTCTATTCGAGTTGGAACCCTCAGTTTGAATAACTGCAGAGTCTAAATAACCTAAGTTAGGGATAATAAAAGCAGCTTGCATAACAACAAGCTGCTTAAACATGACTATTCCTGATGTTCTTCTACTTTTGGCTTAATCGACTTTTTGGGTTCAGCTCGCCAAAATCCATTAGCAGTTAAACTCTGCCAACTCCACTTACTCCAACTGACTAATCGAGAAGCCAACCACAAAGCCCACACAAGCATTAGCAGTTTATAGACCCACATAGGCAATGAATAAACGGTGATATCAGGAACTGCACCGGTTGTTGCGTCTAAATACCAGCGCAGCTGACTGCC
>JBFHVL010000256.1:0-3948 GCA_041589565.1 Kangiellaceae bacterium
CCACCTAGCCTCCCCTTCGCAAGGGGAGGAACTGTGAATCTTTTACATATAAGAGAGTGTCAACAATGTGATGCTTCATGCCTCACCCAAAATCCCCAATGTCCGCTATAAGATATCAACAGAAGCCTCATTGGCAGTTTATATCAAACTCTTATTATCAAAGTTGTAAGGTTGAGTTCAGACTAATCCAGCCTTAATTTAAGGGTTTGGTTTTTCAATTAACAACAAACTCTCTTTGGCAAAACCAACTCCCGCTTCGTTATAAAAATTAAAAATTCGATCAATACCACATTCTTTGAGCAACTCAATCTGGTCTTCATATCGAGCTATAGCTGCAACCTTTCCCGTATAGTTCGCGCTTCTTAATTGTTCTTGAATATTTTGAATATCGCGAATGTAGGGTAATGCTATTAACACTAATTTAATATTCGAAAGATTTAATGACTCCCAGAGATCGGCATCTTCACCATCTCCAAACGCAACTTGATATCCTTCTTTCTTTAATCGGTTGATCCTATCTTCATCCGCATCCATACCAAGCACCTTATCACCGACCTGATCACATAATGCTGTATAAGTACCCTTTCCGACTCGTCCCATTCCAATCACCAACACCTCTATTTCAGCAGGCAGGCGGAAGCCTGGTTTCCGTTTTCGAGGAGACTCAAACCTGCACAACACTTTTTTCCATCTTCGATATAAAGTATGTGCCGAGCGATAAACCACGCTGGTAAATACAAATGAAAATGAAACCGCTAGTGCCAATATTACCAACCACTCCTTATCGAGCCAGTTTAATTCTACACAAAGAGCCGTAACGATTAAGCCAAACTCACTAAAATTACTGAGTACCATTGATGCCAAAAACGCAGTTCGAACCCGTAGTTTTAACGCCATAAACAACATAAAAAATAATACGGCTTTAATTGGTAATAGTAAGGTTATTGCGGCGGCAATAACTGCCATTTCAAGAGTCGGAAGCGCGGTGAAACCAATTGACAGGAAAAAGCCGATCAAAAATAGATCTTTAAAACTCATTAATGACTTATACAGCTCGGTTGTTTTTTTATGATTGCTTAATAAGACTCCCATGAGTAGTGCGCCTAAGTCGCCTTTCAAGTCGACCAAGTAAAATAACTCATAACCGCCAAGCGCTAGAAAAAAACCCATCAAAGGCAATAGCTCGCCGTGTCCCATTTTAGTCAGCAATCGAGTTAGCACAGGTCTGAGAAAGATCAAACCAACGAGAGCGATCGACCAAAGCGAAGGTAAGATACCTGTTGCCACCACCATAAACAGGACCGCAATGATGTCCTGCATGACAAGTATTCCCACTGCAAGTTTTCCATGACGTGTTCGTAGTTCACCACTTTCTTCCAATATTTTTACAATACAGACGGTGCTACTAAAACTGAGTGCAAAGGCTATAACTGCAATTAATTGCCAGCTTAAACTAGAGAAGTAATAAAGTCCTAAAATTACCGAAAGCCAAATTAGCAACGAAAGAATCGCGGTCCAAAGAATCATATGTACTGAGGTGCCTGCCCATACTTCGGTTTTTAGTAGGTCTTTTATATTTAGTTTAAGACCAATGGTAAACAGCATCAGCGTGATGCCTAAATCGGACAAGGCCTGAAGATTATTGCCAGACTCCATACCAATAAAATGTAATAAAAATCCAGCAATTAAATAACCGATCAAGGGTGGCAGGTTCACCACTCGGGCTGCCGCACCGCAAGTGAAAGCAAATAAAACCCAAATAAAATCCATAATTTAGCCGCGTTTATTGTTATCTTTATTAATCATAGTTTAAACCTACCCTTTAGCGAGTAGTTTATCGAGCCAACGACTAGGAAGTAGTCGTTTAAGGAAAGCAAATATATAAGTGGGTTTGGTTACGAAGTAGTGATTCTTTGGATAAGTGCTTTCTAATGCGTGAATCACACAGCGTGTAACCGCCGATGGTGGCAAGGTAAACTTATTAGCAATATCTTTACCTAATCGATCCAGTTGTTTTTGATACGCATTCTGATGGCGCGACTGCTCCATATTAATGTGTTGCTTGAATTTATCCCGAGCATTTTTACGAAACTGACTTTCAATAGGTCCAGGTTCGATTAAACTGAAATGTATGTTGGTGTCCATAAACTCAAGCCGTAGAGTATCGGTAAGACCTTCAATGGCATACTTGCTCGCATTATAGGCTCCTCGATAAGGCATGGATACCAAACCCAGAATCGAAGAGTTTTGTATCACTCTACCGTAGCCCTGTTTGAGCATTACCGGAATAATCTTGCGAGTTAAGCTATGCCAGCCAAAGACATTGGTTTCAAATTGCTGTCGCAAAACTTCGGTTGGTAAGTCTTCTAATGCACCCGGTTGACCGTAGGCACCATTATTGAATAAGGCAAATAACTCTCCACCGCTATGATTGAGCACTTGCTCTACGGCAGTTGAAATGGACTTTTCATCAGCCAAATCAAGCTGAAAGCAGGTTAGGCCAAGCGATGATAATCGCTCAACATCTTCAGCTCTGCGCGCAGTGGCATAAACTTGATAACCTCGCTTGTGTAAGGTGATCGCCGTGTCATAACCAATTCCCGTTGAGCAGCCGGTAATAAGAACCGTCTTATTGTTATTATTCATGTATTATTTATCTGATCTAACAAGTATCGATTTACTATATGATAGTGGCACTTAGATTAAAAGCAGTTGATTGGTAATTTTTACATGAAGAAAAAACTTTTAATACTGGCAGGTGTTATTGGACTCTCATATTTATTACTTCCTTTAGTATTTGAAAATGATAAATCTAATAAACTATCTGATTCTGCACTTGTCGACGAGGTAATCTCTAGTGAACAGGAGTTACAAGTTGAAAAAGAGTCTGAAAATTTCAATGACAGCCTTATTGTTAAAAGTGATATAAAAGTACCAAAAGATAGTGAAATTACAGATGTCGAAGCGGCCGAAATTCGAGAGTGGCAAGAGCAGCGTGGATACCCTAAGTTCATGGACGACGGGACAATTATTAATTCGCCCTATGAAAGTTATGACTCACAAACATTGTTGAAGTTAGTAGAGCAAGGAGAGCCTAAGGCGATGCAGATTCTTGGAGATCGCGCCATGAAACAAGGAGACCTAGACTCTGCAAAAACATTTTACTTTTCGGCAGCTGTGTTTGGATACACTAAAAACTTAGTGGATATTGGTAATATATATATTCACAAGTATAACAATGAGATGGACGAGGAGAAAAAACGGGATTTAGCTGTAGTAGCTTACTCTTGGTATGAGCTCGCATCTAAACGAGGAGATATTCAAGTCGAGTTTGCAAAGGATCTTATTGGAAATAAAATTAAATTTAGCGATGAAGAAGAACAAAAAGTTGTAGAAAAATCCAATGAGTTTTATTCGGAGTTGGTCAGGAAAAGGCAAAAACTCGGTTTAGGAGAGTTTAATAACGATCATCCTAAAGCATTGAATAAGTTATTTGGTAACTAATTAAATAGAATTAAATAAATTACATTTGCATTGCAGCGTCAGCCTATGGTGCAAGTAAACAACGATTGTTAATAAAACGCTTTATTTCTTAGCAAAGTATTTTGTGAAAGTGGAGTGGCAAGTTGCCTAAAGTTGAATCGGATTGAATAACTAAAACTAATCGACTAACTTTAAAATCACTCGTCGATTTTGCTTTCCTTTATTTTCAATTTTAGTAACCACTACTTCACCAATTTCAGAAGTGTTCTTTACATGAGTTCCACCGCAAGGCTGTAAGTCGACTCCGGGAATTTCCACCAACCGTACTTTACCAAATCCCATTGGCGGTTTTACCGACATGGTTTTTAACAAATCCATATTGGCTGCCATTTCTTCATCACTTATCCAGCGCGTTCCAATTTCGATATTTTGCTGGATTAAAGCGTTGAGCTTATCGGTTAACTC
>JBFHVL010000257.1:0-3906 GCA_041589565.1 Kangiellaceae bacterium
CAAGAGAAACCTGCTCCACAAAATTACCACCGGTTATTCCCCAATGAGAAAACACTGGATACTGCTTAGAGTCTTCGAATTTAGCTAGATCCTTGATAAAGGTTGCGCCTTCCGGAGTATTTGCGACCAAAACAAAGGCTTCACTGCCGCTGTTAATTGACTCTTTAATTTTTACTCGAAAACTTTGTTCGCCCCAGTTAAACCAAATAATATTATTAATTGTAAGGCCCAAGGCTTGGGCCGCCTGGGTCATAGATTTTTCGTTCGATCGCCCCCAACCGGTCCGCTCTAAAACCAACGTTAGCTTATTGATACCATTTCCTTTGGCTTCTTTTAGAATAACTGGGCCTGCATACTCATCTCGAACAGACACTCGAAATACAAAGTTCGGTTCAAAGCCATTATCCACCACTGGAGTTCCAGCAGCCCAAGGGCTAAGGTAAATTAGCTTATATTGATGAATCGCGTTCAACTCATATAAAGCAACCGGGGTATGAACGCCGCCTAATACGGCAACCAGGTTAGGTACGCGAGCAAACTGTTCGATATTATCAAGACCTCTGGCCGGGTTACCTCGATGATCCTTTACTTGCAACTCCAACTTGCGTCCCAGCACGCCACCTTGTCGATTGATCTCGTCAATCGCAATTAAGGCTCCTCGCTTAATCGCAGTTCCTCCTTCCGCAGCAACGGAACTCATATCGGCATCCAAACCAATCACAATCGAATCACTCGCCAAAGTGAGGCCCGAAAACACCAATAACACACTGTAAAGAAAGGTTTTTATATTTGTTTTCATGCAATAGTCCGATCTTGAATATCGACATCCATACGCAGTATCAACGGCGGAAATGCAAAACTTTGTAGAAGTATGGTTCAAGATTTGGGATTTTGCTAAGTTTTATAAGCAGTTAACCGCGCGTAAATAATGTCTTTTGCAATGCACGAAAAAGGAGGTTTCACTAAAACAAAAGCCTTTGTGATTCACAAACGGAGATGGACGCTTTCGGCATCAGTTCACTACTTTTGTTTTTTTATAATAACTGTAGAGTCGTCTGCGTCGGAGGCCTGAATCTTTTTTCCTGTAGGTTTGGATACCAGCAGCTTTTCGGTATCACCCGAAATTCGACTGGCTGCTTTTTCATAACGGCGTTCCAGAGCTTCGGTCATTTGATTAAACGAGTAAGCTATTTGCCCAAACTCGTCGTTACGCTCGGCGGTTAATCGACGATTAAATTGCCCGCGACGAACTCGCTCCAGAGCTAAAGAAATCTTTTTCGACTGCGCGGATATTTGACGTGCAAAGGCAAGTGTCATGGAAAATACCGCAATCAATGTAACAATCATTAAGGCTATCATAATGACCAGTGTTAACTTGGCGGAGTGAACCAGGTTATCTGCCGATACGGTAACATTCACCCGACCAAGTTCTTTATCCTGGTATGCAATTGCAGAGTCGATTTCGAATACACGGTGATCGTCGGAAACTTGACGACTGTAAATGACCGCGCCTTGAGTCTGATCAATTAACTCAGCGCCGCGGGTAAATTGGTATTGCTTATTCACCTCTTCACTTTGCGTACTCGCAAGGATCACTCCCTCAACGTCACGAATGCTGACCTGTTCAATATCTTGATTACGCTTAAGATCATTCACTATGGCTTCCAGCGCCACTTGATCCCGTAATAACAAAGGCTCAGCGACTTCAAAGGCAATTAAACGTGAGGTGGAGTAACCATAATCAATGGCCATACTGCGCATGGAACTGAATTGTTGGTAATAGACAATAAATAAACCAATCAGCATAGTGACCGTCACCAGCCCTGCCATGCCTAATGTCCAACGTAAACGGAGTGAAACAAATCCGGGACGCGACTGCTCTTTAGCTTGATTTTCCAGAACTTCGAGCAAGTCGCGAATATCGCGCATTAATTCAGTCGCATTCTGATAACGTTTATCCGGTTGTTTTTGCAATAACTTCCGAACAATGTCCTGTAATTCATCGGGAATTTGCAGGCCTTCGACCGCGATATCTTCAGGCTTCTCCTTAATAATTTGTCGGAACAATTCACCATAGTCGTCGGCTCTAAAAGGTGTGCGCCCGGAAAGCATGGTATAAATGAGCGTGCCAAGAGAATAAAGATCGGAGCGAGTGTCGAGTGGCTGCCCTAGCACTTGTTCAGGAGACATGTATTCGGGCGTTCCCAGTACTTTCTCCTGTGCTTTTCCGACAGAAGCCAGCGAGTCATCAAGCTGTGCTATCCCAAAATCGGTAATTTTGACCGTTTTATTATCGGCCATACAGATAATATTGCCCGGCTTTATATCACGATGAACAACCCCTTGCTTATGAGCATAATGCAATGCTCTGGTCAGCTGAACCAACAACGAAATCACAAAGTTTACGGGCAGGCGGCCGCGCTTTTTCAGCATTTCGTCCATGGGAATGCCATCAAGCAGCTCCATTGCGATGTAGGGCTTATCATCGGCCACCCCTACATCGTATACAGTAACAATTCCGGGATGTGCTAACTGTCCTGCGAGCTTAGCTTCGTGAATAAATCCTTTACGGTAGTCCTCATCATTAGCGAGCTCTTCACGCAATACTTTAACCGCCAGAAAACGATCGATCTCGGGATCATAGGCTTTATATACGTAAGCCATTGCACCGCGACCAAGCTCATCAATAATTTTATAGCGACCAATATTTTTAGGGCGAGCAACGGGCTTAGCGGCTAGATTTGCTCCGGTGTGCACTGAGCCCTGCTGTTTACCACCGCTTTGGCCAGATGCAGTACGACCGCCTCGCTTATTGGCACCTGTCGTTGAGTTTTGCTCGGCTTCGGGCAAGTCAGGGATTGGCTTGCCCAGAGTTGTTTTAAATCGTGATTGCACCAGAGGCCTCACTTAGCAAAGTCTGTAAGTCATACAGACGCTATTACATTAAGTAATAGGCAGCTCCTGCCAGAGCTGCGATCAAAAGACCTCCTATCAATATAACTTTCACACCCAGACTCATTCCAGAAGACTGTGGCTTGGCAGCATCGCCATCATCAACGAGAGTAAATATAAACTCTACGCCACCAAAACGAATTCGATCACCGGGATAAATATCGCTTTCTGCGACTTTATCGCCATTCACAAAAGTACCATTAGACGACAACAGGTTGATCACTTTCCACTGCTCATTCGAGCAGATAAGTTTGGCGTGGGTGGAGGAAACGCTAGGCTCGTCGATTCGAATATCACTGCTGCCGGTTCGACCAACTTGAAAACGATTGCCCGCCAACATAAAGGTTTGTCCCGAAAATGGCTTGGTGATGCCCACCAGAGCGGGCTTGCCAACACCGTCAGCCGCCTGTTGTTGAAGCTCTCTTGCCAACAAGCTCTCGACTTCGGACAAATCGAATACCTGAGTACCTTGTGGACCTACTTTTTGTGATTTATCGGTCATGTCTACCCCGCTAATTACACCAATCAACCTCCTGTCACGCGCTGCTCATCTCGACCAGCCCTCCCGCTTCCTGCTTTGATTATTATTGCTTTAAACTCATGAAAGGGTAATCGGTTAAGCGTACCACCCTTTTTATGTCCGCTAAGTTACACCAGTTATTGCTAGCGTGACAGTCTTTTTCTGAACCATTTACGGGTCTGGTACACAAGTCCGGCCAGCCCTTTGGGAGCCGTTACCGGTGAGCGTAACAGCACCATTGAAATATTGTCTTGTCCGCCTTTATTAAGCGCCATACGCAACAGGCGATCGGCGGTTTTAGCCAAATCCGACTCAGCCGAAAAAATGGTTTTCATATCGCCATCGTTCAGCTCTTCAGTCAGCCCGTCAGAACACAGCAACAAGACTTGTCCGGGCTCCCAGTTGAAGGCGACTTCATCCACTTTGACTTGCTC
>JBFHVL010000258.1:0-3868 GCA_041589565.1 Kangiellaceae bacterium
AGGAGAGATGGACGCAATGGAGTCACCTGGAATTCCAGTATCATCACCAAGTTTTGGCCCTGTAGTTTTACAAGCACTGATAAATAAAATAAACCCGACAAACGCAACTAATCTCATTATGTAGTTCCTTGTTGAATATTAAGCCAGTTAGTACCAACGGATAGTAATTTGGTGACTTTTAACTGTCAATTAAACCAATAGCCAGGAACTTACTTTTCGCTAATCCGGCCAACCAGCAATTATTTAGTGTTTTCAATGCTTTCCGTTATAATTCGAGCTGATTCCTTACTTAACTAAAATAATGCTCCAATGACCAAACGCTCTGTCTATATTGCTTATACTGGCGGAACCATAGGTATGAAACGTACCGAAAATGGTTTTGCGCCTAAAGCTGGCTACCTGACTCAGGAGCTTATGCAGCTTGCTGACTTAAACCGTGAGGATATGCCCCGGTTTGAGATCCATGAGTATCCAGAGCTGATTGACTCTTCCAACATCACCCCTAAAGAGTGGTTTGAAATTGCCGAAGATATCCGCGCCAATTACGACAAGTTCGATGGCTTTGTGATTTTGCATGGCACCGACACCATGGCGTATACCGCCTCTGCCCTGTCGTTTATGCTGGAAGACCTCGATAAACCCGTCATAGTGACTGGCTCGCAAATTCCTTTTGGCGAAATACGCAGTGATGGTCGTGATAACTTGATCACCTCGGTTATTTTAGCAGCCGACTACGACATTCCCGAAGTTTGCCTCTACTTCCACGATCGACTGTACCGTGGCAACCGAGCACAAAAAATCGATGCGAATAACTTCCATGCCTTTGGCTCTCCTAACTTTCCTCCGCTAGCCGAAGTGGGAACCACCATTGAGGTCAACTACGATTTACTGATTAAAGCCAATACCCGTCCCTTTAAGGTCCAAAAAATTGAGCCTCCGGAAATTGCCGTGGTGAGTATATTCCCTGGAATGTCGGCGCAAATGCTCGATAACCTGCTGATTGATCCCATTAAAGGCCTTATTTTACAAACCTACGGAATGGGCAATGCGCCATCGAATGACAAAGCGTTTTTAAATGTGCTGGAAAAAGCCGCTGCGCGAGGCGTGGTCATTGTTAACATCACACAATGCTATCGTGGCTCGGTGAATATGTCGGGTTACGAAACTGGAAACCGATTAAGCCGCTGCGGGATTATCAGTGGCTATGACATGACCACCGAAGCGGCATTGAGCAAACTCTATTACCTGTTCAGTTTAGGGCTGGATACCGACACCATAAAAGCTCAAATGCAGGAAAACCTTAGAGGCGAGCTTAGCAAAGAGTAATTTTTAAGGCTTGCTCTAAAAATAGACAGCACTACTTGCATTAGTAGTATATCGAGAGTATATTACCTCTACCCCTGCCTTGCTTCTACCTGGAGCAAGGAAATGAACTTTGTCACTCATGAAGTTTCAGCTGTAAATTCGCAAACCGCGCCCCCGCTTGCGATTAAAGGTCGTGGTGCGGCTAAAAATTACAGTCACCGATTTTCAAAACTTAAAACGCTAAAAGTCGAAGAATTACAAGCCGACCTGTTTGGCTCACCACCCACGACTGACTGGATAGCCGAACAAAGCAAAAGCATTATTTCCTACAATCAGTCGCCTGACGTTCCCTTTGACAGAAGCATTAATCCTTACCGAGGGTGTGAACATGGCTGTGTGTATTGCTTTGCCCGCCCTTCTCATGCTTATTGGGACTATAACCCCGGACTCGATTTTGAAACCAAGATAATTTACAAACCTAATGCCATTGCATTGCTGGAAAAAGAACTGGAAAAGCCCGGTTATCAATGTCAGCCCATTGCCTTAGGCGTGAATACCGATGCCTATCAGCCCATTGAAGAAAAGCTCGAGCTGACCCGTTCTATATTAAAAACACTCCTAAAATACAAACACCCAGTTTCCATACTGACGAAGAGCAAACTGATTTTACGCGACCTCGACTTATTGAAAGAGCTTAATCACTATGGATTAGTCAGTGTTGGAGTAAGCATTACCACTTTGGACAATCGGTTAAAAACCTTAATGGAGCCGCGGGCCGCGTCCGCCAACGCGCGATTAAAAGTTATGCAAACGCTAACCGAGAACAATATACCAACGCGCGCCTTAGTGGCTCCGGTTATTCCTGCGCTAAACGATAGTGAAATTGAGTCCATTGTTAAGCAGGTGAGTGCTGCTGGTGTTAAGCAAGCCAGTTACATTATGTTGCGCCTGCCCTGGGAGCTTAAACAAGTATTTTCGGACTGGCTAGAACAACACTACCCTTATAAAAAAGATAAGGTATTAAGCTACCTTACCGAAATGCGAAATGGAAAATTAAATCAAACTGAATTTGGTAAACGTATGACAGGCGATGGCATTTTCGCACAAATCATTCGTTCTCGATTTAAGCTGGCGTGCAAACGATTTGGAGTGAATACAGAAGCGGAAAGAAAGTTAAACACGGAATTATTCGATGCCGGACATCCAACTCAGCTATCGCTGATTTAGCATCGAACGATATTTTTTTGAAGTCAGGAGTATACGACTATTGATCGGCATACCCATGATCCCAGCTACGCGTGGGATCGTGATTTCTTAAATCGACACCGTGTACTAACCAGGCTTTCATAGGAAATAGAACATTTAACCAGCCTGCGTGAACCTCATACCAATCATCTTCCGATACACCCTCGTGAGTCATTAGAAGATCGGTTCCACCTCTTCCATCTGGCGACAACTCAACTGTAACCGGGCCTTCAAAATAATCGACAGACCATGTCTTTTGCGGAATTCTTTCCAGTATTTTTCCTCGATGAACATATCCATTAGCAAACTGAAACTCGATAAAACCATTTGCTTCTATTGCAGATTCCGCCCAAAAAGATCGGCGTCCTTCGTCAGTATCCAACGCCTGATAGACCTTGCAAGCTTCTACTGGAAAGTGCATTTTCCATTGAATAGGCCCACCAATCTTGTTTCCTCGCATAAAAGATCTCGAATCCGCTAATTGTCAGTTAATAGTATTACATTTGCCGATAAACCGCTAAGGGTAGACAAAACTCAACGACACTATCCTTTCGATGACAACTAATCTTGTAAATTGCTTACAGCTTAAAGTCACTTTACGCCATCGCTTATCTCAATGCGACTGTGTAATCTATATTGACTATTAAATTCAATATTAAGACAAGGACCTGTCATGAAACTATCAGTTAAATTTCTCATTGCAGCATTAATGATTAGCCACGCAGTTTTACTTTGGCAACTATTTTCGCTGGAAACCGATAGTTATAGAGGTTCTGAAATCACCAAGATCGATCAACCTAATTGGTCAGTTCAAGCCACTCAATCACCCGACTTTGTTTCACTCTCAATTAAATTAGATACGGTGGCTAGCCAGATAAACTCTTTGAATCAAGCTATCGCTTCTCTTCAAGTAACTAAAAATCAACATGATACGAAAATAATCAATAATCAAAGCAGCAGCGAGCCTCAGACCGATGAAAGCACAATGATTCAGGGCTATGAGGAGACGATTTACAAATTATCACCAATAAATCAAATTCTAAACGATGGTGTCATCACTCAATCAAGTCTCAACGAACTTAGGGCTAGCATGAGTGACATTCCAGAGTCTCAGCATCATACAGTTATGCGAACACTTATTGTTGAGATCAACAAAGGTACTTTAGTGCTAGAAGACGGAGTCTTTCTCTAACTCAATTTATCTTTTTACAACGGAAACACTTAAACCAGGAGGTTTATATGAAATATGTCATGTTAACGCTTGCACTACTACTCTCTGCAGCGACTTCAGCTGGCTTCACCAACCACTACACGGTGA
>JBFHVL010000259.1:0-3828 GCA_041589565.1 Kangiellaceae bacterium
CTTTTGATGATTGTCAAATCCTACCCACCCCTCCTTTAAAAAAGGAGGGAGCTGTTAACGCACTTCTCAACCCCACCTAACCTCCCCTTAAAAAGGGGAGGTATTTATCTGGATATTAAATGATACTTCACACCTGCTTCCCACATGCTTGCTTTAATGCATCCTCAAGCTCTTGATGCTTAAACTGAAAACCAGCTTCAATGAGTTTTCTCGGCACTACATTTTGTCCAGTTAGTAATAAATCACTCATTTCACCGAGCATCGTTTTCAACACAAAAGAAGGTACGTGAAAAAAAGCGGGTCGATTTAAACAGCTCGCCAATGTTTTGGTAAACACTTCATTTGTAACCGCATGCGGAGCAGTAATATTAAATGGCCCTGCCAAAGTTTGATGTGCGATTAAATACTCGATTGCCGCGACCATATCATCAAGATGAATCCAACTCATAAACTGCTGTCCATCACCCAGGCGACCGCCTAGGCCTAGCTTAAAAGGCAACAGCATTTTCTTTAAGAATCCGCCATTGGGAGCAACCACCAAGCCGGTTCTCAATAGACAAACGCGACATATCGATTCTGCTTGTAACGCTTCCTTTTCCCAGTCGCGGCATAATTGATGTTGAAATTCATCATTTATTGCGCCGTCTTCATCAATTTGTCCTGCACCCTGTCTACCATAGTAACCAACGGCCGAGCCGCTGATTAGCAAATCAGGTGTCTGCTTTAATGATGACATCCATTCAACCAGGTCTCGGGTTAACTCTATACGCGATTTTTTTATTTTGTTTTTGCGACTTTCAGACCAACGATGATCGGCTATAGGCTCACCCGCCAGATTAATGACCACATCGGGGAAAAAGTCATCCGCTTGTTCCAATGACTCTACTAATGAAATTGAACGGGGAAGCTGTTCAGATGCCTTTTGCGCATTACGCGTTAGCCCAGAAACGACATGGCCTTTACTTAATAAGGACTTTGCCAGGTGACTACCAATAAGCCCAGTAATACCGGTAATAAATATTTTCATTTGGGTCCCTGCTCTACCGTTGTGTTCTAAAACTCAATTAAAAGAAGTAACTTGTTTATCGGCAATTATCTACTCTTTATTTTTTTCAGAGCCTGTATTGCGGAACAAGCGCCAGTAAATCAATGCCAGATACGCTGGAAATGCAAAAATAGCAGCAAAAATCATAACAGCCGCACCACAATAAAACAGCCATTGCCACTCCAACTCAGAAGCCATGTACACAATGCCAACGCCGATAAAGAATATTCCCGTTCCCCCCTGCAGTTGTTTCATGCGTTTAATGGAGTCCATCGCATAAGAATTTAATTTACTAAGTAAACTCTGGTTAATAGTCATTTTTGCATTAGGGATTGGTTTAATCTTCCTGCCAGTATTTTAACAAACCTTTTAAAATCTGCAGCAAACTCGTCAGGTAAACGTTTTGAAGTAAATGCTGTATCGGCATACAAAAAACCTCGAACCCTTCCACCATATCTCACCGAGTGAAACAAAAAATAACTCACTCGGTTATCCTTTGATATTTCTAAAGGAATTTGCGCCCAATATTTTTGATGCTTGAATCGATCGAAAATTAAAAATGCCGGCTGTGTCGTAAATTTTTGCCAAACTTTAACCTGCTGCAGGTCGGCTTTAATGTTTAAAGCTGCTTCAACGTTATTCTTGCATGCTCCCAGCATAGATTTACAATAACGCAACTCTTTATCAAGAAGTATAAAAGAAGCTCGCTCTACTGGAGTCTGATCAACCAAGAACTCCAAAGAACGTTGTACCCGTTGCTTTAAATCCAAATTATCTTTTTCATTTTTTAATTTAGCGCAGTAGGTTAGTAAACTTGTTTTTTGCGATGAACTATAACTGGCTTTTTTGACCATAGGCTTTGTTTCGTTCGAAGGCGCTTGAGTTTTTGTGACACTATTATTGGAACTAACATCTTCGCTAGACCTTTTGACTTTTTTAATTTTTTTGCGGTCTATCAAAAACTGACCATAAGGCGCTTTAGAGCGCTCACACACTAACCCTGATGCCAAGCCAAACTCGGCAAACTCTACTGGTAGCTCGGACACTTTACGACAAGCGTCCAGACAAGCCTTGACTATCTCGTTAGGTTTTTTGTGACAGTGTATTGCTGCTATATCTAACCATCTACCCCAGGCATTAGAGAGCCAGGGTGAACAAATCGCCTGCGCTAGCCGATTGGCAATTACCGCTGTCATCTCTGGCGCGCCTATATGTAATCGGAGTTCTCTAGAGCATTCTTCGAGCAACAAATGACCACTGCGAAACTGATTAACTGCATGCACTAAAGGCCGAGCGATTGCTCCCAATGAAAACTGCGCCAATCGATGATTAAGAAAAGGCAGGTAACATTGTTCCGCAATGGCCAACTGCAAATCACCTGCCTTTAGATCAAATAAAGTCTCGAGCACCGACTCGTGATTGAATGGACGCCGATAACCCATACGGCGAGCTTGCCAGCTACGTCGAGGATGTTCCCAGTAGAGCAACCATTCCGAAGCTCGGGCAAAAAGAGCAACCGCTTGAGCTTCTTTCTCGTTACCCCCTCGCAGAATAGCCAGACGAGCGGCTATTTTCGCCGCGAGTACACTTTCTGCGACTAGTTGCTGAAATGGCGCGGATAACCGCTTAACCGGCGATATCAATTGTTTCACCAGCTGTTTAATTGAGTCAGTACCGCACATGCTGAGTGCGTGCTCTACGCCTGCAATTTCGCCTCCACGTCCTTTTTGCTTTTCTCCTGCAAGGCGCTGCAAGTAAAGTGCAAATACCGGATCATGCTCAATGAAGGGTAAAATATCGGCAGCAGCTACCTCTGGCTCTCTAAGCAGCTGATTGAGCTGATTTAAATTACACAGTACTGGAAGCTGGAAATTATTGAGTTTGTCGATGAGTGCTTGCATTCGTTATTGTTGTAAAAGCAACGACCTTTGTTAATAAGCGATAAAGTTAGATAAACTATAGTCAATAGCCATCCACTTGTCCTGTTTATTCATGTCGCAATGCCCCCTGTGCCAGCAGCCGTTCGTATTACCTTATTATCGTGATAAAAAGCGTGAGTATTCGCAATGTCAGCAGTGCTCCCTTGTATGGGTTCCTAGCCAATATCATTTGTCGAGCAGTGATGAGAAAGCCGAGTACGACAAGCACGAAAATAGCTTAACAGACTCAGGCTACCTCAAGTTTTTATCACGCGTTTCAACGCCTCTGCTATCACGCCTTTCAAAACAGGCCGAAGGGCTCGACTACGGATGCGGTCCGGCACCGGCTTTAGCTGAGCTGTTAAAATCTCATGAACACTCAGTGGCGGTATACGATCTTTATTACTATCCAGATCCCACTCCACTGTCTAAACAGTATGATTTCATTACCTGTACCGAAGTCATTGAACATATCGCAGATCCCAGTGCAATGATGACGCAATTAGTAAACTGCTTAAAGCCATCGGGAATACTGGCAATTATGACCAAGCGCGTGATTGACCAATCGGCTTTTAAAAACTGGCATTACAAAAATGACCCCACCCATATTTGTTTTTATAGTGAAGCAACATTTCAATGGTTGGCTAACCGTTGGAACTTAAAACTGGAAATTATCGATAAAGACGTGGTGTTCTTAATTAATACTCAGTAAAGAAAATTTTAACCGCCGGTAATTTTTTCTCGGCGGTTATAGAGAGTTTAAAACACTCGATAAACGAAAGTTAATCAAGCAAGTTGCTCAATAGTTTTTCTAGCTTGACTTGATCCGCTGCAAAAGCCCTAATGCCCTCCGCTGTTTTTTCC
>JBFHVL010000260.1:0-3727 GCA_041589565.1 Kangiellaceae bacterium
ACAAACTCGGGCTGTCGGACTTTGCTCAATACAACGTGACGTTAGAAAACAGACAAAAATCTAAGACACCTATAGTCCGTAAATGGCCGAACTAAGACCAATAAAGCTATATTTCTGAATATATTATGATATCAGTAGGACTTATGAAAAAACTTATTATTCTAGGGTTGTTGATTATTTCAACTGTGAATTTTGCGCAAGGAATAGAAATGAAAAATTCATTTTTTACATGGGATAACTTTGTTGCCAATTTTAATGGTCAGATAGATTCTTCAGATAGTATTTACCAAAGCATGGTAAAAGCAGGGCTAAACGAATACGCTTTACTGAAATTTGACTTCCATTTTGTTTCAAACAATAAGCAGAATATAGAAGAGCTTAGCGACTTTATACAAAAAAGTTACTTATATGAATTAAAACCAATAATTGAAAGAGATGATAAGCTGTGGGAGCTATCAGGTGTAACTAATTCATTTCCCGTAACAAGAGAAAACCTTAGGTACTGGATACTTGATATGTACAAAAGAGGGTACGAATTTGATGCCGAGTTGGATGGCTATGGCGCACCATTCGATCCTAAAAAACAATCATTTCCGGAGTTCGGTAAAGAAAAAGAAGATTACTATTTCGATCTTGGGATAGACCGATACAACTCAGGCGATCTTAGTGGTGCCATTATAAACTGGAATATTGTCTTAAAAATTAATGACAAAGATGAAAACTCATATTATTCCAAAGCAATCGTGAAAGATGAGCTGTATACATGGAAGGCTGCACTGAAAGATTACGATAAGGCGATAGAGATCGATCCTAACTTTATAAGTGCTTTGTTAAATCGTGGTAGTCTCAAAGATGAAAATAAAGATTATGCTGGAGCGATTAAAGATTACGAACTTGTAATAAACAATAAAAATTCTGATGAAGACGTTCTTAGGAAGGCTTATTTTAACCGAGGAAATACCTACTTTAATTTAGAAAATACACGTCAAGCATGTGTTGATTGGTCAAAATCTGCAGAGTTAGGTGCCGAATATGCTATAGAGCGTTTGGAACAGTACTGCGAAATGGATTAACTAAAAATTTAACGAAATGACCACAAGTATACAATGATTCTTTTTAAGAAATGGCCAAGATTATGCCTTGGCCATTTTTTATTGATGGCTTCAAATATTTACTGACACATACCCGTACTTTGGCTCGCATCAAACGGTAATATGGTATTTTCAACATTGCTCACACAAAAGTTTACGTTTACCCCACCTTTTTGTGCAGTACTAGTTTGAAATTGAGCAACGCCATTAGCGTCGGTTGTTGCCTGAACTGACTCTGACCAAGTACCGCTAAATGTTCCACTAACCAGAGCACCCGCAATGCCTGCACCTGTGTTATCCGTAACGGTTACACTGGCTGTACCAAATTTTTTCCCTTGCCCTGCATCTTGCGTTCCCGTCACCACAGCCGCTACTTTGGTAATTGTCGCCGTTTCGTTACTTCCGCCACCAGCACCCAAAATGCCAATGTTGTCGATAACGTAACTGTCGCCATTAAAGCTGTTTGGATCGATTAAAATAATCAAAGAGGTTACTTGAGTATCGCTGGTTTGCGAATCGGGTCGATCGATAATTCTAAAACGCAGCGTTTGCCAGCCATTAGCGTGTTCAATAAACGCCTGATATTTACTGTGACGCCCGCCCGGATAATTATCAGGTGTTGCTGTGGCATTGTTCTCTAACTGAATTAGAATTTCTTTCCCCACTAGAGCCGGATCGGTATTGTTAAAATCCATCACGAAAGCTTTTTCACCACTGACCAATGGTCCAGCATCGCCTAGGTTAAAGTCGGCAGCGATCACATCCCATTGTGTCGTCGCGCTGCGTGTGTAATTAAGTACGCCACCGCTTTCGACAAAAGCACCATCGTAATAGGTGTAAGTCAGTTGCCTTTGAGTTTGGTAATCATCGAGCATAGTTTCCACACCATGGTTTGGCTCAACAAATACCGGCATAACCAACTGATGAGTTCCGCAGCTGTTATTCACTTCAACAGTAATATTTCCTGATGTTGCGTTAGAAAAATCCACCGTCGCAAAGCGACCGTTTTGTTGAACTGTTGCGCCGTTTGTCGTACTCCAGTTGTAGTTACTGGTACTGCCGTTTTCATCAACAACTTCAAAGGTCGCAACTTCGTTAGGACCAACAATATGCGGCCCTTTAACCGAAGGCTGGCCAAGGTTATAAACTCGAACATAATCGACTTCCATTGAAACTGGGAAAATGGAATCGTCTGGCGTACCACCCCAGGTGCCACCAACCGCTAAATTAAGCAGAATATGGTATTGGTAGTTTTCGAAAGTCCACCAAGCTGAATTTTCTAAATCTTGCGGTGTTTTAACGGCATACAGATGATCATCAATGTACCAACGCATTTCATTGGGAGACCATTCTATTGCGTACTCATGAAAATCGTCTGACCAATTGTCTGGCTGTTTAAAAATCTTCGCGGTTGAATACCGATTATTGGGATAGGGATCGCCGTAATGGATCGTTCCATGAGCAATCATGGGTGCCTGACCCGTCGCCTCGATGATGTCTATTTCGCCACTGACCGGCCACCCGACATCCGGATTGGTTGGTAACATCCAGAACGCAGGCCACAACCCTTGGCCAACAGGTAGTTTTATTCGCGCTTCAAAGCGACCATGCGTCCACTCGCCACTGGTGGGCATATTGGCAGTGCGTAATCGAGCAGAGGTATAAGAGTTGCCTCTGACCCGTTCTTTTTTTGCGGTAATCGACAAGATACCATTGCTGACGGTAGCATTTTCGGCTTTGTAATACTGCAACTCGTTGTTACCCCAGCCACAGATGTTGTATTCACAACCATTACCAATCATCGCCTCCCAATTGCCAGAAAAGTCTACCGAGCTACCATTAAATTCGTCACTCCAAACCAACGTTTGGCAACTCTCAGCAGCCAGCACATTGAGGCTTACCCCTGTCGCCAGTGCTAAAGCACCCATCAGCCGCTTAATGTTATTGTTATTCATACGTACCTGCCTATGTTTTAAAAAATGACTCTGGACATTATTAAAGCTTTGTTTTTAAAAAGGGCGGAGAAAGGAACACCCATGAAAGCGCTTTCACAATAAGCAGACAAGTTAAGGTTGGCAATGTAATCGTTTAAGTCTAAAGCCCCGTGTTCTAACCAGGGAACAATAAATACAATTAAAACAATAGGTTATACTTCTGGTTTAATATCCTGGCGAAAGTATTTATATGTTGCAAAGCACATAAGTTGAGCTATTCAACAATTACTGTCAGCCCTCATTTATACTCTTACAAAGCAAACCAAACCTAAGGATATTTCAATGACTTCAATTGCATCTTTACATTATCTGGAAATAGTCACGCTCGAAGTTAATCAAACAGCAGATATTTACCGTTCACAGTTTGGATGGCACTTTGGCGAGCCGATTGCCGAACTCGGCAATGCACTGGTCGCGAATCTCAATGATGGTTCGCGTTGCGGCATTCGAGCACCGATGAGTCCCGCCGAAAGTCCTAAAGTAAGAATTTACCTGAGGGTAGATTCAATTGCCGATCATGTTAGACAACTGGCTCAGTCCAATGCCGAAGTATTACTTGATCGTATGGAGATCCCGGGGCATGGCACTATTGCGATTTATCAAATGGGTGGTGTCGAGCATGGTTTATGGGAGTTAAATTGA
>JBFHVL010000261.1:0-3725 GCA_041589565.1 Kangiellaceae bacterium
ATCGAAGCAGGAAGCGGTGGTTTATCAATGAATAATGTCCAAGGAAAAATAAATAAGCGGTAAATAAAGTGTCTAGAATACAGTGGCTAATAGCCGCTGTATTTCTATCGTATCGATTACCTAAATGTTAAACCTTTGTATGCTTTTTTCATATTATGGGGCTTCCAATGATCAAGGGAATTTCTTTTTTTATATTTATTTTTACGCTTCCAATAATGAGCTCAGAGCTCACTCCTGAGAGAGAACTTGTCTCTGGAACACAATTTGTTATGGACTCCAAGATTCTAAATGAAAAACGAACTGTTAGTATTTCTATGCCCGCGTCATATAACAGTCAGATGTACACCAAAACGAATTATTCGGTACTTTATATTTTGGATGGGGAGTGGAATTTTGAGCTTGCCAATACTGTCGTCAAAAGCCTTAGCGTTGGTGATGTTCATGCGATACCTGAGATGATAGTCGTCGGAATTCATAACACTGAGCGCGACCGAGACATGACTCCCAGCCACTCTCTGATAGACTTTTCTGGGAAGGAAAATGCGATGTATGAGGAGTCTGGAGGGGCAGAATCTTTCACTCAATTCATAGCTGAAGAGCTTCAGCCATTAATTAATAAAAACTACCGAACTAATGGCTTTGATGTTTTAGTCGGACACTCTCTAGCGGGGTTGTACACTTTGAACTCTTGGGCAATGTATCCAGATGTTTTCGATGCTCAAATTGCGATTGACCCAAGTATCTGGTGGGATGATGAGGTAGTTATTAAACGAACCCGAGATTACTTATCGAAGAATAAAACCCCTCGACACCTTATTGTAACTACTGCTAAGCCTGAAGTTATATTGACTTATCCAGCTGCACACGATGTACTATCTCAGGCTAAATCATTCGATGATTTGTTCAAAGACAATCGATTTGTGGCCTATAAACGGATGCATTTCGAAGATGAAAGTCATGCTTCTGTGGTTTTGTTGAGCTTATACCAATCACTTAAGTATCTTTTTAGAGGTCATCAGATTAATTTGGCTGCACAATATGACACACCGGAAAGCATAGAGCCGCAATTTAATAAATTGTCTGAGCGACTGGGGACAATTTTTAAGCCACGCGAAAGTTTTTTAGATGCAAGAGGGTGTGAGTTGTTAAAGTTAAATAAAAAGCAAAGTGCATTAACGGCTCTAACATTATTTAGGTTAAATACAATTTATTTCCCACAATCATTTCATGCATGGCATAGCTTGGGTGAAGGATATTTAGCAAATAATATGTTGAGCAAAGCAAAAAATGCCTTTGAAAAATCACTAGAACTTAATTCCGAGTGGAGCTATGCGAAATCAAGACTTTTGGAACTTTCTGAGTTATTAAGCTCTCCTAAAAAGGCCAACTAACGAAGCTTATTTTAACGAGGTATAGTGCTTAGAATTACGATAATTAGATTTTTGGGGGAGTAGTCTTAATTGCGAACGATTTTGGTTTGTTTGTTAACTCTTAATTTTGTTGCATGTAGCACCAGTGGTAAGCTCGAGTACATTACGATTAACGGTGAAAGAAAGGTCGCTTGTGAGACCATATACAGCGGCGCTCCTTCGGTCGATAAGTATGCCGTTGAATATGTTCTTAGTTATTGCGCACGTAAAGCCATGGAGCAAGGCCATAAAGTCATTGATGAGTATTTGCTGGCATTGGATTTATCTATTCCGCAAAGCCCTGATAATAAGCCATGGACTTTTGAGTATGCGACCGAGTTATATAATTCCGGCCAATTAACTGATAAAGAGTATGGTTACATTATTGCCCATGTCGATCTTGGTTTAAATGAAATCATCGAATAGTTTTTTATTCTATTATTTACTTAAAAAAAAGGGCGCCGTTCGGCGCCCAACTAGTAGAGAGGTTTAATCTTAGCCTTGGATTTCACCTCCTATCACACGGGGTGGAGTATCAACTTGTGGTTTGTCGCTCCAGTTAATGGTGACTTCTGTAATATCGCTTTCAGAAGGCATGACCAGGGAGTTGGCGCTGTCGAGTGACAAGTTATTTGCGCTGCACTCTGCGTTATCAACATTGCGTAAGCGTTGCTCAACATCAATGCCTTTGACCATGTAGGCGCCATCACCAAGTGTGGTACCGTCTCTCAAGCTGAACAATGGGCTCCAACGATCATTTTCACCTTGCTCGTGTGGAATACCCCAAAGTTCACCCGGACCGCCATAGTGCAGCATGAATGCTTGTCCATTGAAAGGTGAGGGGTTGTTGGCATCTGCATTCAGATCGTTGTCGGTGCTATGGGTGTAAACAAAGTTCATTGGTTTATCGAACTCAACAAAGCTGTCGCTGCCCACTTCCGAAACAACCGTGGTTTGATTCCAGTGGTTATGCCCGGTTTCCCAGACGTAGGACACTTCCGCATTCCACAGGTCACGCTGGTCATTAACGGCTGTTCCCGACACCAGCATATTGCCACTTTGCAGTCCCCAATGATGCGGGCTGTTTTCGCCAACTTGAGCATCGGCTGCTAAAGCGATTGGGTTACCTTGGGAATCGGTAAGTGTTAGGGTGCTGAAGTCAAAGGTGTAAACCGCGGTAGGTGTACCATCTTGAGAATCATCCAGATAAGGACTGTCGTTGTTGTAGTTCACTTGATCGCTGGTGATGTTAGCTTTGGGGCACTGGAAGTAGCAATCTAATTGCAGTGTAGTCGCGCTACTCCCTACATCGGCCAGGCTACGTACAAAAGACTCCTGATAAATGGTAACAGAGGTTGCATCGGCAAAAGAATCGTAATTGACACCGCCGCCGAGTGTTTCAGACCAGAAGAACATATGATCATCGGTTAAGCGGTAGGGCTGAATGTCTTGATAACCTTCTGTACCGTCAGAGTTCACCACTCGTTGAGCTACTGCATAGAATCCAGTTTCGGCTACCTGTTCGCCACTATTAAGTAGATTATCGTGAGTGTATTCGACTCTTAAGTCCCCATAGTGCAAACTGGCACCTTCAAGGTCAGCTAAAGGCAATGTGCTTTTTGTGCGTTTTACCAGTTTACCGGGAGCATGAGTTACGTCGTAAGGTGTCGTTGTGTCGTTTTCAAAGTCTTGCTTAACAATTTGACTAACCTGACTGATATCGATTTCGCTGGGTAACCACATACCCCAGTAACCGATATGACCAAAGTATCGTTCGTTCCCAATATCGGCATAGAAAGGGAACCCACTGTTAATTTCCACTCGAGACCCATTGGTTGCATCATACAGGTTATAGCGCCAGACGAATTGATCGAATTCATCACGGGCAAAGCACATTTGCTCGTCGGCAGTACCATCTTGATTGGCGTCTTTGCCTCGTAAAAATAAAAGCTCGTCGTAAGCTACCGAGAAGTCTGCACCAAACTCTCCATAAGGGTTGCTATGAAAGAAAGCTGTTTTTGCACTACCACTGTCAGCTCCCAACTCATCGAGTAAGATATTGGTGGCTTCCATAAAGCTAAAGCCCATTTGATCGGAGCCACCGTGGTTAAAGAATAGTATATTGGGGCGGCTTTCTGCATCGAGTCCGGCTTGAATAGTGCCCTGCATGGAAGTCACATCATTGCCTTGCATGTCGACGACGCCTCGCCAGTTCATGGTGAATTGTCCGTAAGGGTTATTGTCGTCACCGGTCGAGTCAATAGTCACTTCAACTAAGATGCGCTGTTGCGACATGGGATCATCATCACCACCTTC
>JBFHVL010000262.1:0-3665 GCA_041589565.1 Kangiellaceae bacterium
CAAAGCGCGACCGTGGAACAGCAGGCTCAACCAACCCAACCGACTTCACTGCTGAAGCATTCAATGCGTTATTACAAGGTCGTAAAATTATTAATGACAATCTGGGCAATGAGTTGACTACAGCGCAAATGGATTTACTGCTAGAGCAACGCGATATTGTTATCAGTGCCTGGGAAAAATCCATTTCGGCTACAGTGGTTCATTACATTAACGACACACTGACCGATCTGAATGCTTTAGGCACAGAAGACTTCAACTACGAATATCTCGCCAAACACTGGTCTGAAATGAAAGGTTTTGCTCTTAACTTACAGTTCAACCCTTATTCACCATTAACTGACGAAAACTACACCCAATTACATCAGTTAATGCGCGACCAGCCTCTGGTTGATTCAACAGGTATCGATCAATACAAACAAGACTTGCTCACTGCGCGTGGCCTTCTAGCCGATGCCTACGGCTTTGACGCAGAGCACGTTGAAAACTGGTAGAAAATTTAAAACACCCTCCTACAAAAGGTTAAGCTCTCGGCTTAACTTTTTGTGGTTGGTAAGTCATAAAATAAAATACAAATTTGTACGCTCAACTGTCGAATTCAGTCAAAAAGTGTGAACTAAAATGAAAAAGTTATCGTTAATAAAACCCACCGTTTTAGCCGTAACACTCGCGTTACTTACTGCCGGTTGTAATGATCGTAGTAGAAGCACCGAAGGTCCCGATTTTAATAGCGGTAATAACAGCGGTGGTGGTGACAGTGGGTTTGATGAGTCGGCACTCATTGCCAACTTAACCAACAATGTTATAACACCAGAATACGAAAACTTTAACAGCAGGGCCAACGACCTGCACAGCAAAATTAATCTCTACTGTAATGCTGAAATAGCTTTCAATTCAGGCTCAGGAAGCCAGCAGCAGCGAGATGAAGCACTTAATCAAGCTCAAAGTGCCTGGCTTAATACTCAGTTTGACTGGCAAATGATTGAAGTCATGCAGCTCGGTCCTTTAGTCGAGAATGACAATTTATTACGTGACAAAATCTATTCTTGGCCGCTCACCAGTCATTGCGCTGTCGATCAAGATACGGTTTATTTTAATCAGGGCGAAATTAACGGCCAGCCCTACCGCATCGAAAACCGAGTGGTGACGCGACGCGGGCTGGATGCCCTGGAATATCTATTATTCAATCCCGATCTTAATCACTCCTGTTCGGGCAGCACCGCACCGCAAGGCTGGGATACACTGACCGATGCAGACAGACGCGAATGGCGCTGTCAGTTTGCGGTTGAAGTTGCTAATGATGTGGTTAATTCATCTCAAGAGTTGTTAGACGCCTGGAACGGTGACAACGGTTATGCCCAATCACTGTTAAATGCGCAAAGCCAACCGGGCAGCGACTTTGCGACTTTACATGAAGCGGTCAATCGAATTTCCGATGCTCTGTTTTATATCGACTCTATGACCAAAGACGCTAAGCTGGGTGTACCTCTGGGATTGTTTAGCAATCGCTGTGGCATGAATGTTTGTCCAGAAGATCTTGAGTCGCAATTCGCATTCAATTCCCTGGACAATATTCGCAGCAATCTGCTCAGTTTGAAATCGCTGTTCACCGGAGATACCGATAATCAAAGCGACGGTATTGGTTTTGATGACTACCTGATTGCCGTTGGTGCAGAAACTCTCGCAACCGATATGTTAGCGTCCATCGATAATGCACTGAACGACCTGGACACTTATGAAAATTCGTTAAACGAAACTCTGGTTAACAGTCCGGGTAAAGTTGAGCAAACACACGAAAATGTACGTCAAGTAACCGACAAACTTAAGTCTGACTTTATTCATCAATTATCACTGGAACTTCCCGCAAGTTCTGCAGGCGATAACGATTAATTTATCTATTGATACTGATAAGACTCGATGTACACATTTTCCCGGATAAATATTATGCAAAATCTTTTATTAAAATTAAGCAAAGTTTCCTGTATTGCCTTAGCCGTCAGCATGGCAACTTCGAGCTATGCCGAAGAAGAAAGTCAAACAACTACAACATCAAAAAAGAAAGACGCCTACAGTGAGCGAATGCTTATTGTTGGAAAAAAAGAAGATTTAAATACTGAAGCAAGCTCTGCTGCGGTGGTTGATGAAGTCGAACTGGAAAAATTTGAATACGACGATATCAATCAAATCCTGGGACTGGTTCCCGGCGTTAATCTGCGACAGGAAGATGGCTATGGATTACGCCCAAACATAGGCTTTCGCGGTGTAACGCCCGAGCGCAGTAAAAAAATTAACATTCTTGAAGACGGCGTTTTAATTGGCCCTGCGCCCTATTCCGCTCCAGCCGCCTATTACTTTCCTATGGTAAGTCGATTATCTTCCATCGAAGTGATTAAAGGCCCCAGCTCAATACTGTACGGCCCCAACACCGTCGCTGGCACCTTAAATATGCAAACCCGCCAGATCACCAACTACGATAAAGGAATGGTTGATTTAGCACTGGGCAACAACAACTACAACAAAGCGCATGTTTATACCATACAGTCGCACGGCAACTTCGGTTTTCTGGTAGAAGGTATAACCACCGAAACGGATGGCTTTAAAAAGCTTGATACCGGCGATGATACCGGTTTTAAGAAAAACGATTTAACCACCAAATTTCGCTATAACTTGAACAGCGATGCGTACACTCAGGTATTCGAGTTAAAACTTGCCTACGCCGACGAAATATCGGACGAAACCTACCTCGGTTTAACCGACGGCGATTTTGCTACAACACCCTACCGTCGTTATGCGGCTACTCAGCAGGCGAAAATGGACTGGGAACACAAGCAATTCCAGTTAAATCACTTTTTCCAGGCCGATACCTTTGATGTCACCACTCGCGTGTATCGTAACGAGTTTGATCGCGCCTGGCGAAAGTTGAATAACTTTAATGATGCGCCAAGCTTACAGCAGATTTTACAAGACCCTATAACCTACGAAAATTTTTACCAGGTTTTAACGGGGCAAAAAGATAGTGAAGCTACGGCTGAGCAACTGTTAATTGGCACCAATGATCGTTCGTTTTATTCTCAAGGCATTCAGTCAGACTTACGTTGGCAAACGACCTGGTTTGATGTTGAACACCATATCAAGGCGGGCATTCGTTTTCACGAAGATCAGATTGAGCGAAATCATTACGAAGACTTCTACAACATGCGTTCGGGTACTCTGGTCAGTGCTGGCAGCAACACCCGAATAGGCACCGTCGATCGGGAGTACTCCGAAACCTATTCATTGTATTTTCAAGATACTGTCGCCCATAATCAGTGGGAATTTACGCTTGGCGTTCGCACCGAGTTTATCGACTCCCATTATAAAAGTTTAAAAGCCAATGAAGCAGGTGTCTGGCTAGATAAGAAAACACAGGTCTGGCTGCCTGCGGCCAGTGTGTTCTATGCTTTCGACGATTTCTCTGGCGTATTCGCTGGAGTTCACCGCGGCTTTGTTCCTACCAGCCCAAAACAAGCGCCCGAAATCGATGTAGAAACCAGTAACAACCTGGAATTCGGTTATCGTTATTACAAACAAGGTCGACAATTGGAACTGGTTGGCTTTTTCACCGATTATGAAAACTTAAAAGAAAGTTGCACTCTATCAACCTCGTCAAACTGCACCACCGAAGGCAA
>JBFHVL010000263.1:0-3664 GCA_041589565.1 Kangiellaceae bacterium
AGGCCGACGTAATATGGAGCAGTTGCGCGCGATGCTGTCGTCGTAAAGGCGTTATAAGGATTAATATATGTATAAAATTGGACTTACTTATTTTACCTTACTGATTATTAGTGCAACTAGCTCAGCTAAGTCTTTAGAGCCGATGATTCACGGCTTTAATCAAAGCGCATGCATAAAGAGCGAAGAAAAAGCTGTTACACCTTCCATAAAAGTTGATGACGGAAAGCTTGTTGGACAGTTTTGGGTAAATCTTAGCGGTGGACAGATGCTAGTTAATCCTTCATTTCGTGGATTCAATGGCACCTATACTTTCTATATGGAAACAGCGCATCCTACCGGAATTTATACGGGATGCTTGTGCAAGAAGAACATTGAGTTTACCGTAGGAGGTCTGGCAGAGGACGTAAAGAAAGTTTATATAGTTATCGATGATTTAGTCTGGTTTGAAATAGTTAAGTAAATGGCTTTGTAAATAGTTTTTTTGAGGGAGCTGTTGATAGATAAATTTGTTGTAGATAGTTAGTTCTATGGCATTCATTTTAACTATATAAATTATGAACGAACGTCTCGTATTAGATATTAATTATAAGCCTATTTTATTGAACGCTGCTATATCACTTTTGGTGGTGCTAATTCTCTGCGCACTCGCAATTATTCTCAATCTTAATTCTACTATTGATCAACATTTTGAGCGAGCTAGTGAAGGATCGATCATTCATAATTATTTGATGGAAAGAAGATATTTTGGAGTTATGAATCTAGTATTTTTCGGTACTTTAGGCTTTTTTATTACAAAAATTATAACTATGTTAAGAAATCTAATATTTATTTTTACGGTGAGTTGTACTCTAAGTAATGATGAAGTTCTCTTAGAATGGGGCATATTGAATCCTAAAAGACTTGTAATTAACCTTTCAGATATCAAAGATGTAAAAATAGAGTCGATGCCCTTCAGTAATTTTTATGACGCACGTATGGTAACTATTTTTATAGGAGATGAAGACGACGATGGAATATCACTTCGCGGATTGAATAATTATTATGAAGTATATTCAAAGTTTAAAAGAAAACTGGAGATGTCTCGCCAAGTTGAATTAGAAAATAGACTTTAATCTATTATTTCTAGTATCACTCACGGCTGCTACAAATATGTTCAGCAGCAAAAGGTGCGCACAATGCGCACCCTACAATAAACTTAAGCTTTAGTTACTCGCATTGTGATAAACGTTTTGCACATCATCCAGATCGTCTAACATACTTAAAAATTTCTCAAACATTTCTACATCATCGCCCGTAACTTCAACAGTAGTTTGCGGAACGAATTGAATTTCATCCACTTCAAACGAAATACTTTCAAAGGCATCGGTCAGTGCCTGTTTGGCTTTAAAGTATTCTGAGTGTGGGGTGAACACGGTGATCTTGCCGTCTTCATTCTCGATGTCGGTCACATCAACATCGGCTTCCATAAGTGCATCGAGCACGGCCTCTTCATCGTCGCTGGCAAACACAAAAATAGCGCAATGATCGAACATATGGCTCACCGAGCCTTGAGTGCCGATTTTGCACTTGGTTTTGGTAAAGCATAAACGCACATCACCAAACGTACGATTAGGGTTATCGGTTAAGCAATCGACGATGACCATCACATTACCGGGGCCAAACCCTTCGTAGCGTGCAACGGCAAAGTCTTCGCCGGCCCCGCCTTTGGCTTTATCTAAGGCTTTGTCGATAACGTGAGCCGGAACCTGGCTGCGTTTAGCGCGCTCCAACAAGCTACGCAGCGCTAGATTACCTTCGGGGTCAATACCTCCCGATTTTGCCGTCACATAGATTTCGCGGCTAAATTTACTGTAAACCTTGGCATTTTGGTCCGAAGTCTTTGCCATGGACTCTTTACGATTTTGAAACGCGCGTCCCATAGTTATCTCTGAAAATGGTTAATGAGGAAAGTCGCCTATCTTACAAGGATGAGATTGTCGGGTCACGCAGATTTATGCACTCGCGTGTCGCAGAGGTAAGCTCCGCTGAATTTTAGGGCTGATTGTAGGGTTGTTGTTGACAACTGGGTACGCAAGACTCAAGCCGATTTTGTAGGTCAGTGATGACCTCAGTAATAAAATTATCTTCATTAAATTGCGACTTGTACTCGGCTATATCGGTAATCTCCAGGTTAACTTTTATGGTTTTAAACAGTCGTGGAAAAGACTCACCGGGTGCTTGTACGTGATGTAAGCCGCCACTGTAAACAAAGAGAATTTTTCCGGTTTGAATGCGTTGAATAACTTCTGCAACGCCGCCTCTTACCGTCATCGGCTGCCCTTCTTTATCTAAACCATCGGCGCGGCGCATCCGACCTTCGGGCATAATCAGGACCATGGAATCTTTGTTGATGTGATCGAGAAAATATTGCCAAGATTCGTCACGTTTTCGCGATATGGGTATCATGCCAGGTAATAGCCCTCGCAAAATGCGTCCGACGAATGGTCGCTGTGTTGTTACATCGGCTCCGGGCGCCAGAAAGTGTTTGGCGAACCTGCGTAACAACCAGTATGGAGCCACTCTAATCAGTAAAGGCTCGAACAAACTGGTGTGATTAAGCAGAATCAAGAGTCGAATATCAGGTCGATCATCAATGGTTTCTTTGCTCAACCAATGGACATCAAAGCGATAGAAAATAATCGCCAAAAACTTCACCAGCAGTAACAGGGAAAGACTGAAATATTGAGACACGCGTTATTGTTATTTTGAAAGTAATGTCTTTGAGTTTAGCGAAAGTTAGAATGTTCGCAATAGTCGTCAGTCGATGGAGCGAATTTAATGATGGTTTACAACAACAGTGTGACTCCAGTAAATTGACTACAAATGATTGAATGGACTTATGTTATGGCTTTAGTTCAACTTGAATTTGACAACCAAATCGCTCGCGTGATCCTAAATCGGCCCGAAAAGCTCAACGCGCTTAATTTTGCCATGTTTCAGGATCTGGAAAAGGTAAGGCGTCAGCTTCTATCTCATCGCTCATTAAGAGCTATTGTTATTAGTGGTGAAGGGAAAGATTTTTGTTCCGGTCTTGATGTTAAATCAGTTATGGGTAACAAGCTGGATGCCATTCGATTGTTATGGAAATGGCGACCCGGAGCGATGAATTTGGCACAACGTGTTGCTGCAGGTTGGCGAGAGCTTCCGGTGCCGGTCATTGCAGCTATTCATGGCCGATGCTGGGGCGGTGGAATGCAAATCGCACTGGGTACGGATTTTCGAATTGCCCATCCTAAATCTTCACTGGCGATAATGGAGGCTAAATGGGGTTTGATCCCTGATATGGGTGGGACTCTAGGACTCAGTGAAATTCTGCCCGTCGATCATGCGATGAAGTTTGCCATGAGTGCGGAGCGAATTAGCGCAAGTGATGCGTTAGCTGCAGGACTGGTTACAGAGGTGAGTGACGATCCGATAAAACGAGCAATGGCTTTGGCCTCTGAGCTCATGCAACGCTCGCCCGATACCAATGCCGCGATTAAAAAGTTGTATCATCGTGCTTGGTGTCAACACTCTGCGAAAATCTTAAAGCGAGAAACAGGCTATCAAATAAAAATCTTAATGGGAAAGAATCAATCCATTGCAGTAAAGCGGGAACTGGGAGACACCGACAGACAGTTTCAAC
>JBFHVL010000264.1:0-3637 GCA_041589565.1 Kangiellaceae bacterium
TCATCGGGAAGGTAATCAATTAACGTGGGTGGAGGCTCGCCCGGACTGCGACCAGAAAGATAACGAGAGTAGTTTTCAATCCCGGAGCAATAGCCGAGCTCCTGCATCATTTCGATGTCAAATTTGACCCGCTGCTCCAGTCGCTGTGCTTCGAGTACCCTGTTTTCTTTTTCGTATTGGGTCAGTCGCCATTTAAGTTCTTCTTTAATTTCTTCAATAGCATCCAGTACTGTTTGTCGGCCGGTGACATAGTGACTTTTCGGAAAAACAGTCGCGCGAGTCAGTTTCTTAACCACTTCGCCGGTGAGCGGATCAAACTGACTGATTTGCTCGATTTCATCGTCGAACAGTTCGATACGAATTGCATCGCGTTCCGATTCGGCAGGGAAAATATCGATCACATCGCCGCGCACGCGATAAGTTGCCCGTTGCAGATCCAGATCGTTGCGGGTGTATTGCAGCTCGGCCAGTCGTCGCAGAATGCCACGTTGATCGATTTCATCCCCCACTTTAAGGTGCATCACCATGGAATGGAATTTTTCCGGGTCGCCCAAGCCGTAAATGGCCGACACCGAAGCCACAATAATGGCATCGCGTCGCTCAAGAATGGCGCGCGTCGCCGACAACCTCATTTGCTCAATGTGATCATTAATCGAAGCATCTTTCTCAATAAAGGTATCGGTCGTTGGGACGTAAGCTTCGGGCTGATAGTAGTCGTAGTAGGAAACAAAGTATTCCACGGCATTATTAGGAAAAAACTCTTTCATTTCGCCGTAAAGCTGAGCGGCCAGGGTTTTATTCGGGGCCATAATCAGCGTTGGCCGGCCAGAACGCGCAATCACATTGGCCATGGTGTAGGTTTTACCGGAACCGGTAACGCCGAGCAGGGTTTGATGCGATAAACCGTCATCAAGCCCTTCGAGAAGTGACTCTATGGCCTTGGGCTGGTCCCCTGCGGGTTCAAAGGGAGTGTTCAATTGAAACAGTTTGGACATGATATAAACATACGGCTCACTGGGCATTCGATTATACCCAAAGCAATAGCGATTACTTAAGCTCTGCGTAACATTATCTCGGAACCGGGGCGGTGATATTCCTTAACTGGTTAATTTTGGACACTTTTTCTGCAAATTGGTGACAAATAAGCCTGAGCCGGAAATTTTTTAAAAAATTTCCGGTAAGAGTGTTGACCACCGGAATGGGTTCTTATAAGATTGCGCTCCGTTCCGAGAGGGACGGATTATTCCCCCTTAGCTCAGCTGGTTAGAGCGACGGACTGTTAATCCGCAGGTCCCCCGTTCAAATCGGGGAGGGGGAGCCAAATTGAGAAAGGCCGCATTATGCGGCCTTTTTTATTGCCTGGCCAAATGAAGCCATAACCTTTACCGCTTTTTTGTTGCATTTTCCTTCTCAGCCTTTACTCTTGTGGCACACAGGGCCGGTTTAGATCTTTAACCAATGAAAACAATCATTTATCGTTACTCAATTCCGATGATTCTGGCGCTCATCTGCGTGTTATTAGCTGTGTTGGGTGACTATATAGCGGAACCGCTGATCTATCGTCGTAGCTTAATTAGCGATGGCGAAGTTTGGCGTCTTATAACCGGCAATCTGCTGCATACCAATTTAAATCATTTGTTGCTTAATTTAGGCGGCTTATTTTTGATCTGGTTTATTTTCTGGGATGTGTCTGATCAACGATGGCAGTCAGCTTTTCTCATCTTTCCATTACTGGTTAATACCGTGTTACTTTATTGGTTCACTCCTTCCATGGAAGCCTATGTTGGTCTCTCGGGGGCGCTACACGGAACTATAGTGGCATTTGGACTGGCGGACTACCGCAAAAACAAGTGGATTTCGGTCGGGTTAATCATTGGGGTTGCCATAAAACTTGCTTATGAGCAGTGGACCGGGAGCCCAGAAGAAATGGAAGTGCTAATCGGTGCCAAAGTGGCCATCGATGCGCATTTATGGGGTGCAATTTCAGGCTTGATGATTGGCGCCTACTATTTATTGCTGGGTAATAAAGCTCGAAATACAACAAACGAATAACAAAAGGCATAACCATTTATTCAAATGAAATCGTTATGCCCTGTTACCGCTCAATGCCCAAATCGGCGAATAAGTTCTCGTGTTGAACCATCAATTGCTGTGTTATCGGTCGACTCTTTAGTCAGAGATTTAGCAATCTGCTTGCCCAGTTCTACTCCAAACTGATCGAAAGCATTGATCCCCCAAATGACACTTTGAACAAAGACTTTATGCTCATACAGCGCAACCAGTCCTCCCAGTGTCTCAGGTGACATTTCGTCCAACACAAGTGTGGTTGATGGTCGATCGCCGGGACAATGCTTAGCACCAGAGTCAATGTCCAAAGTTCCTTTCATAAGAGCTGACGATTGCGCCAAGCAACTGCGAAACGCTACGTCGTCTTCAAATGGTACTGCCTTCTCTGGGACCGCAATAAACTCAAGGTAAGTATTGTGGGTACTTTGATGCACCAGCTGCATAAAAGCATGCTGCGCGTTTAATCCTAACTGGCCGAAAATATAGGGACAGGTATGGTAAGCCATAATGTCTCCGTTGGTATCGACCGACTTACCATTACTTTCCATTTCCAGCTGTTGTTGATAGTCGGGAAACAACCGTAACCCATGCCGATAAGGTAAGGTAATAAACACCGAATGATTCATAAAGTTGATATTCCAGATCTGAACCATGGCGAGTAGTACTGGTAAGTTTTGCTCAAACGGTGTTTGTTGGAAGTGTTGATCCATTTCTCTCGCGCCCGCAAGAAAACGATCAAATATGTCATTGCCTAACGCTATACGTGCGACCAACCCTATTGAGGACCACACGGAATAACGCCCACCAACCCAGTCCCAGATCAGGAACTGATGTTCCGGAATAATACCAAAATCAGTCATAGCTTGTTGATCAACAGCCACCCCTGCAAAGTGTCGCTGCCAGCCGGCTTCTCCAACTTTTTCTTTGAGCGCTGAAATCGCCAACTGAGCATTAGTTTGCGTTTCCCAAGTGGTAAAAGATTTAGAACATAAGATAAATAAAGTTGTTTCCAGATTGATTGAGTCGAGCAATTGGGCAGACTCAGAATAGTCAACGTCACTCATAAAGTGAATATTAAGAACTTTAGGAACATGATGTTTAAATGCATCAATAACTAATCTAGGCCCGAGATCGGAGCCGCCAATACCAATGTTTACAATGGTATCGATTACTTTTCCTGTCGCGCCCAGTAAATTTTCATTCCTTATTTTTTGCGCAAACTCAATGGCTTTTTGTCGTTGCTCGAAGACCTCTTTCCACTCAGGTAGATCCGAGTTTTCAGCACGTAATAAAAAATGCATTACCGCTCGCTGTTCTGTACAGTTAATTGTTTCGCCAGCGAACATGGCATTTATCGCTTTTGATAACTCACATTCTTTTGCGAGCGCGACCAAATCATCAACAATCGATGAATTAAGCTTATTTTTCGAGAAATCAATAAAAATGCCATTCGATGACACACTGAGTTGTTCTAAGCGATTGTCATCGAACAGATCGATGGTTCTTTTAGAAGAAATCAGCTCTGCTTGAGCTGTAAGATTTCGCCACGTTTTTTTCATATAGACCTCAA
>JBFHVL010000265.1:0-3629 GCA_041589565.1 Kangiellaceae bacterium
AATGTTGTAGAAGAAGCACCCGAACTGTCTGAAGCAAACAAAGTCAATTACCAGCTGGAGGGTGATTCCCAATTTACTTTTACTTTTTACCATAAGGATAGTGACTATTATGTAAAACGCAGCGACCATGCTCAGCTCTTTAAAATGACCAAGTTCGAGTATGATCGTTTCCTAAAATACAATAAGCTGGCCTTAACCTTAAAAGAAACTCAGAGCACTGATGACGAGGTCGTTGCCGACAAGGAAGATGCCAATACCGCAGCAAACCTGAGCAGTAGCGCACAAAATGATTCGGTCGCGTCTCAAGCAGAAAACAATTCACAACAACGTTGATATAAACTTACCTCCTGTGAAAATCGTCCACTTGTGCCGCTGTTAAAGCGGCATTTTTTTATCTTAGCTTTGCAAATAGATTCTTGAAAAATCAATAAGGCGCCCCATATAGTGCATCAGGAAGGTGTCTGTATTGAGCCTTCCGGTCAATTGGTTTTGTTTTATATTGCTTCTTAAAGGAGGATATATTATGAATTCAGTAGACTTAACCCCTCTATACCGCAGCAGTATTGGTTTTGATCGATTGGCGTCACTGATCGATAGCGCCCTTTCGTCCGATACTGTGGGCTCCGGATATCCACCCTACAACATCGAAGTGCTTGAAGAAAACCGATACGCCATAACTGTGGCCGTTGCCGGTTTCGAACGAGACGAACTTGATCTTAAGGTGGAAAACAATGTGCTTACCGTTCGCGGAGAAAAATCCAAAAGCGAAGAGCGCAAGTACCTCCATCAAGGCATCGCCTACCGTACTTTCGAGCGCAAGTTTAACCTTGCCGATTATGTAGAAGTGATCGGTGCTCAACTCAGTAACGGCTTACTGACTATTAATCTGGTGAAAGAAATACCCGAAGCGATGAAACCTCGTACCATTGAAATTAATTCTGAATCCAAAGCGATAGAGCACAAAGCCGAAGCTGCCAAAGATAACGGATCGAGTGACAACAAAACCAGCAAAGCCGCTTAAACACAGGGGCTGCAATTTTGCAGCCTCTAACCAAAAGCTAACATCTGGTTTTTAAAGATCTTGTATTGGAGGTACCAAAATGAATTTAAACAAACTAGCCCCGTGGAACTGGTTTAAACACGAAGACAGAGAGCATCATAACGCCTCTGCTGTACCGGTTCATCGATCTACATTATCGAGATGGGGTAATGAACAATCGAATCTTTCAACGAGTGATCCCTTGTTTAATATCCATCGACAAATTGATCGATTGTTTGAAGACGCCTGGAACGCATTTGGACAGTTTTCCGCCGCGACTGCGCCATGGAGTAGCTCGTCATTTGAAAACGGTCGCCTTAGAAAGTTACCCAGTATTGATATTGCAGCCGACGATCATCGATACGAAGTGACCCTAGATGTACCAGGAATGAAGCCTTCCGACATCGATATTCAAGTTCATGATGGAGTACTGACCATTCAAGGCCAAACCCAGGACAATCATGAAACCAAAGAAAAACATTATTATCGAATGGAACGTAGCATCGGCAATTTTCAGCGTAGCTTGTCATTGCCACAGGATGCAATAGAGGATGATATTCACGCCAGCATTAAAGATGGTGTACTCAAGCTGGAGATTCCTCGACGTGAAATTCCTGAAGAAAAAGTTAAGCGAATTAGTATTTCATCGTAACAGACTAACGCCGGACGAAACTTTCGTTCGGCGATTTTATTTAAGGATTGGAGGACCTATGTTTTCTACCCTGCGAGTTTTGTTATTACTTAGTATTGTCTCGCTTTCTGCATTGTCTCAAGCGGCGTTACCATCTACTGACAGTCAGGGTGATAAATTACCAACCTTATCTCCCATGATTAAACAAGTAACTCCAGCAGTGGTCAACATTGCGACTTATTCGACCTTACAGCACAATCAAAATCCATTACTACAGGATCCCTTTTTCCGACGATTTTTTGATATTCCCAGAGTCGTCCCAAGACAACAGCAACCACAAAAACGTCGACAACAAAGCGCAGGTTCTGGCGTAATAGTTAATGCCGACGAAGGCTTAGTCATGACGAATTATCACGTTATAAAAGGCGCAGAGGAAGTATTGGTGTCATTACTTGACGGTCGACACTTTCAAGGCGAAGTACTGGGTACCGATCCGGATTTAGATATCGCTATTTTAAAAATCGAGGCTAAAAATTTGCGTGAGCTTAAGCTTGCCGATTCGAATCATCTTGAAGTAGGCGACTTTGTCGTTGCCATTGGTAATCCCTTTGGACTGGGGCAAACCGTAACCACAGGTGTTGTTAGCGCTCTCGGCAGAACTGGCTTAGGTTTAGAAGGTTACGAAAATTTCATTCAAACGGATGCCTCCATTAATCCGGGTAATTCCGGAGGTGCGTTGGTTAACTTGCGTGGTGAACTGGTCGGAATCAACACTGCGATTATCACACCTGCGGGTGGTAATGTTGGTATTGGATTTGCCATTCCCATAAATATGGCAAAAGCCAGTATGGAGCAAATCGTAGAACATGGAGAGGTAAAACGAGGGCAAATTGGTGTTGGAATACAGGACATCACACCTGAACTGCGCGAAGCATTTGATTTGGAAAATGGCGAAGGAGGAGTTCTTATCACTCATGTGAGTGAGGACACTCCAGCAGAAAAAGCAGGACTAAAAACCGGTGATATCATTATTGCAGTTGACGGTGAAGCGACTCGTTCCATCGGTCAACTTCGCAGTCAAATCGGTATGCGTTCAATAGGTGACAGCGTAAAGCTCTCGATTCTACGCGACGGCAAACGCAAAGAGTTTAAAGTAAAAGTTGGTGAACCTGTAAACTTAATGTCTTCTCAAGGCAAGCTTCACCCGTTACTCGAAGGAGTCCAGCTGGAAAATACGCCCGATAACAAAGGCGTCTTGATCGCTCGAATCGCGCCTAACTCGAATGCTGCGTACAGCGGTCTACGGCCGGGAGATCTAATTGTCGCAGCAAACAAGCAACGCGTTACGGATATTATTTCGCTCAATCGAGCCATTGCTAATAACGACTCATCGATTTTATTACGGGTTAATCGCGATGGCGGCTCTTTATTTATTGTAATCCGGTAGAACAGGCTTCTGGAGGTATCGACAATGAAAAAGCGAATTAAACTCTGGCTGTCCGCCCTTGCTATATCCAACACGCTATGCCTGATCGGTATAGCATTTCTCGGGTATTCCTTGTCGCAGTTAAAATTTCACCAAGAAAATGGGCTCGACAGTTCGTTATCAAACTCTTCATCGAGTTTACCTGCATGGGATCCTTTCGGTCAGTTTAACAACCCGAACGACTCTGATCCCATTAAAGACATGCATCAGCGTATGCAAAAAATGCTGGGGAGTTTTGCTCCCGGAAACGATTGGTTCAGCACTTCACCGTTTCATTCATCGCCATTTGACTCGTTTGGTTTAGGAGCTGGCTCCCCTAAAATCACATCACATGATAAGGGCGATCACTTCTTAGTCACCATTTCTTTACCAGAAGGACAAAATATGGAAGTGAGCACAGAGATCGAGAACCAACAGCTCCACATCATAGGCAAAGTTCAACAAAGTGCGCGTGCCAATCAATCTAATGGACT
>JBFHVL010000266.1:0-3578 GCA_041589565.1 Kangiellaceae bacterium
CAGTGAAAACTTAAAAGACAACGCTGCTGACGGGGAAGAGCTCTGGAGTCTGTGTCAAAAAATGGAAGTGATATTCCAATTGCACTTTTTGAAAGTTGTTGGCTTCAGTGATAAAGAAATTGAGAGCGTTGTTGAAAACTGCTATCCGCTTAAGCAAAAGATTAACAAAATCTAACAAGTTGCTGCACAAGGAAATGTAGTTCCCCCGTTTTGATGGATACCTTCTGATACCTCAGGAGGTAGTAAAGTGCCAAAATATATAAATCCACGGAAGACGTGGGAGTATTCAAAAGACTTTAAAATTAAAGCGGTCAGGCTCTCTTTAAAAGAAGGTATTCAGGTTAAAGAGGTTGCCGACGGGCTGGATATTCACCCCTTCATGTTGTCTCGCTGGAGAAAAGAGTATCGTGAAGGGAAACTTCAGGGTGATGGTCGAAAGCGAGTTTCTGTGGAAAAAGAAAAGCGAACGCCGAATGCGAAGACATTGACGGAAAATGCTCGTCTTAAGAAAGAAAATGAACGACTGCGTCAGGAGAATGACCTGCTAAAAAAGTGGCAACGGTATCTTGCGGAACGCCATCAGAGCGATTTGGATTCATCCAAAGATACCGAGAGCTAGGTGTGGCGAAGCTTTGCCGTTGGCTGGAAGTGTCGCCAAGCGGTTTTTATGCTTGGGAAAAGCGAGCAGCTTCAAAGCGATGCTGCGAAGACGAATTGCTATTGAAGCGCATCACTAAGATATTCCATCAAAGTGAGGGGCGCTATGGCAGCCCTAGAGTCTATAAGGTGCTGAGATCGCAAGGCGTTGCTGTAGGCCGGAAGCGCGTTGAACGCTTGATGCGGGAAGCAGGTCTACGAGGTCGAGTTGTCCGCGTTACTCGGCGTCAGCCGGGCTTGAAACGCTTCAAAGCCCAGGGGAAGAACCTGTTGCGTACCTTGGCAGAGCCAACCGGTGTTGACCAGGTGTGGGTGGGTGATGTGACGTACTTAAAGTTAAATGGCCGGTGGCAGTATTTGGCCACAGTGATGGATTACTACTCGCGGCGAATATTGGGGTGGTCGTTATCAGATAGCAGGACGTCAGAGCTCACGTTATCAGCGATGAGATATGCGCTAAGAAAGCGGGAGCCGGTGTGTGGCCTTGTATTCCATACGGATCGAGGGATTGAGTATATGAATGGAGAGTTCCAAATATTATTGAGAACGAAAGGCATCCGGCATAGCGTGAATCGGCCAGGGCAGTGCACTGACAATGCTCGAATGGAGTCGTTCTTCCACAGTCTGAAGGCTGAGCTGATCCGGGGAACCGTGTTCAATGGTGTGAAGACATTACGTAAAGCCTTGTCACGTTACATCAACAAGTTTTATAACGAATGTCGGTTACACTCGGGAATTGGCTATTTGTCCCCGATAGAATATGAACGAAGTGTAGTAATTTGAAATGGGTGTCCATTTTATCGGGGGAAGATCACCTTTTACAAGCCAGAAAACCACGTTAAGTATCAGGTTGAACCCCAAATAATTAGCCCGCCTACTGCAATAGTCAAAACGCCCCACATAGGCGGAGCAATAAAAAACGCACCGATACCAACAGCAATTAAACCAACACCCAATAACGGCATAATCAACCTCTTCCTATCAACTTATTAACTGAAAATGCTTTTAATTCTTCCCGATACTGCTCTGAATTAATCGGCGCGCGTATTACCATATAAACAACTATTAGAATTGGTATCCAAAAAACATAAGGGTACATCCCATCGACATAAATCAAGCGAATAATGATCAGAAAAACAAGGCCTAAGATGGCTATCTGGCTGGTAACTCTGTCGCCAAAAAGATAAATCCCCGCTGCAAACGAGCCTGCGTAGTAGACAGCACTTGCGCCGGTACCACTAAAAATGAAAATATTTATGAGGACTGAAATAACCAAATAGTCCAGAATAAGAAGCCCAAGTAAGTGCAGATTTATTTTCTGGGGGAAATTGGCTAAACCTTTTAAAACCATGAACGCAACGATTAGTGCTGAAGCCAACCCTACAAATCCCGTAGGCAGCTCAGCGCCTAAGGTGTTGGTGTGGCCAAATCCAGTCAACGCATGCCAAATATTTGAATAATCACGCTCCCATATTGGAGTAAAAAAACTATTCTGCTTGAATTTTTGCATCCCCATCATGAAAATTAACGGGGCTAATAGGAGTGCAATAATCGACCTGAAACCTGCGCTCAGGGGACTATTCAAAGCCTGATCAAACTTACCGATTTTGGACATTTCTATACCTTATCAACCGTTTCTAATAGCCAGCCGATCAAATTTTATGCACTTTTTAATGGATAAAGATTCAAGTTCATTTCGCCTCATAGTCGAATATCTTTCAAGCCACTCAACGATTCTCCTCCCGAACCTGCCGGAATAACGGGGCTTTGTATCCACTGTTCGCTCTGTTGGCCCACCGAGAAGCGTATCGCACAGGTAGGTTTTGTACACGCTGTCCTCCTTCAGGTGCCAAACAACAAGCATAGCCATGTGCCTTACAGCTGAGCTAGTAAACTCATAGGCATAACCAGCCCAAAACCCAGTTGAAGACACAAATATTGCAGCGAATATCACTATTTCCAGCTTGTTTAAAAGCTTCATAGATCACTGCACTTCTAAGGTATTGTTAATACGAGGTCATCTCACCATGGCCGGCAAAGCGACTTAGATTTTTGCCCCATTTTAAAAACACGTATTGCTATGGTTACCCCCTCTGATGAGGCTGAAACTAATTTTGAGGCTGCCTTTTCAGCTACGCCCTCGGCCACTTTTTCAGCAACAGCATCAAGCGAGGCGCTTGCTAGCGCGGCAACCAATGCGTTGTTCAAACACATAACAAAAAGCTTAAGTGATGAGATACCGGTTGTTCTAACCCCATATAACTCGGCCATCTCCCTGACAAACCTAATACTCCGAAACACAATAAAACCACTATCCAATGCTGGATGGGGCAATGCCGCCACGCCCAACCCACATTGCAATGAATTTGCTTTAATCAACTGATCAGCTTTTTTGTCAACCTCTACGAGAACCACATTCTCAAATAGGGTAATATAGTCGCCACAATCGTCTATCCTTTCCGCGGCCGTCAAAAACTGAGCTATCAGCTCTGGACTATGTTCAGCAATATTTACAAGAATTGGCGATAAATTGTCTTTTATACCACGAAGATCTTTACTGCTACTTGCCTCTTTCAAGCGCTGCTTACACGGAAATAGATCATTCAACGCCCTCCACGAAGCGACTTCTAAACTTATTGCGCGAACAGTGAAAAAAGTGAAAACCACAAGACATAAGATCCAGACAATACCAAAATAAACATTTCCGCCAACTACAGTCAGCACAACCTGAATTATCTGACTGATGGTGAAAAGTCCTAAGATGGCAGCAGCGCTCCAAATAACCGGCATCCATCTAGTAACTGCCTCCTTTTTAGTGTCGAAAGAGTTGATATTTTTTAATGACGATCGCTCTTGCTCAATCGGCACCGCCTCATCAGCAACAACCCCAATGGCACGCTCATTATGAACACGTTGTCGCG
>JBFHVL010000267.1:0-3508 GCA_041589565.1 Kangiellaceae bacterium
ACGTTCATCATTATTTTGAATGGCAAATCGGGCATGTTATCGATTTCGTTTTTGGTGATTTCAAAATCGAGTAATCCCTGATAGATATTCCCAGTATCCCCTTCGGCGCAGGAAACGGTAACTTCCTGACCGGCAACAATTTTATCGGTTGCATCACCACAACCGACAACAGCGGGAATACCCAGCTCACGAGCAATAATCGCCGCATGGCAGGTTCGTCCACCACGATTAGTAACAATCGCTGACGCCCGTTTCATGATGGGTTCCCAGTCTGGGTCAGTCATATCGGTGACTAACACATCACCCGGTTTAACACTGGACATCTGGCTGATATCTGAAATCACAGCCGCAGGCCCTTTACCAATGCGCTGACCAATAGCTCGACCTGTAGTCAACACACTGCTTTGTTCTTTTAAAATATAACGCTCAATAACATTGTGAGCGTCGCGACTTTTTACGGTTTCGGGACGCGCCTGAACAATGTATAGCTTACCGTCGGCACCGTCTTTAGCCCACTCTATATCCATTGGACGACCGTAATGCTTTTCGATGATCAGAGCTTGACGCGCCAGCTCCTCTACTTCGGTATCAGAAATACAGAATGACTGTCGCTCTTTCATCGAAACGTTGACTGTATCAACCGTTTTGCCATGCTCGTCCGACTCGGTATAAATCATCTTTATGGCTTTACCGCCCAGATTTCGGCGCACAACCGCAGGTCGACCAGCTTCTAAAGTGGGTTTGTGTACGTAAAACTCGTCGGGATTAACTGCGCCCTGTACTACCGTCTCACCCAGACCGTAAGCGCCAGTAATAAATACGACATCGTTAAAACCTGACTCGGTATCCATAGTGAACATTACGCCAGAAGCCGCAATATCACTGCGAATCATCTTCTGTACGCCAGCAGACAGAGCTACCAGCTTATGGTCAAACCCTTGATGGACTCGGTAGGCGATAGCTCGATCGTTAAATAAAGAGGCATAAACTTCTTTGAGTGCCAGCTTAACATTGTCAAAACCACGAACATTCAGGAAAGTTTCTTGCTGCCCTGCAAATGAAGCATCTGGAAGATCTTCAGCAGTGGCTGATGAACGAACGGCGACTGCAAACTCGTCGCTGGCATCGCCTTTTAACTGGTAATAAGCCTCTTCAATCGCTTGTTCCAGTTCTGGCATAAACGGGGTATCGATGATCCACTGCCGAATACGCTTACCGGTTTCGGCCAGCTTATCAACGTCATCCACATCTAATGTTTCCAGTTCTGCGTGAATTTTATCGTCCAGGCCGCTCTGGCTCAGAAAGCTACGAAACGCTGAAGCGGTAGTCGCAAAGCCATTTGGGACGCTAACGCCAACATTAGCCAGGTTACTGATCATTTCTCCCAGTGATGCGTTTTTTCCACCCACCACTTCCACATCATCCATGCCTAAGCCGTCATACCAGAGGACATAGTCTTGCACTGTTACTCTCCTGATTGTGTTATTTTCCAGCCTTTTGCCCCAACAGGCAGCAGCCAGAGTTGTCTTATGTTACTGTTCTGGCGATACTTTGTGAGCCGATATTGTACTTGATGGATGCCATTTATGAAACGTACCGTGTTTTTTATTTCTGATCGAACTGGAATAACTGCTGAAATGCTGGGGCAGTCCCTGCTCAGCCAGTTTGAGGATGCCGAATTCGATAAGATCTTTTTACCTTTTGTCGACACCGAGAAAAAAGCTCTGGCGGCTAAAGAAAAAATCGACAAGGCAGCAGCGGCCAATGGACAGCAGCCTATAGTGTTCGACACCATTGTAACCCCCGAAATCCGCAAAATTATCATGCAGAGCAATGCGTTAGTGTTCGACTTTTTTCACACTTTTATCGGACCACTGGAACAAGCGCTGAATATGAAGTCCGGCTTTCGCGTTGGAAAAACACACGCATACGATGAGAAAGGCGAGTATGACTCTCGAATTGATGCCATCAACTTTGCTCTGAATAATGACGACGGCGCGACCACACGCTATTACGACAAAGCCGAGCTGATTCTGGTTGGCGTTTCAAGATGCGGCAAAACCCCAACTTCGCTATACATGGCCATGCAGTTTGGAATACACGTAGCCAATTACCCTTTTACCGATGAAGATATGGAAGACTTAAAACTCCCTCCTATGCTAAAACAACATAAGCATAAGTTATTTGGACTAACCATTAATCCACAACGATTGCATGAAATACGTACCGAGCGCAGAGCCAATAGCCAATACGCATCACTGAAACAATGCCAGGTTGAAGTAAGAGAAGTAGAAGCTCTGTTTCGTAAGGAACGCATTCCCTATATCACAACCACCAGTAAATCAATTGAAGAAATTGCGACGAAAATAATGCTGAAAGCCGGATTAAAAAGACTTTCTTTTTAAAAGGGAAACTTAAGTTGGATACGAAAAACGGGCCTCAAAGGCCCGTTTTGATTTCTAACGAATAATGTAAGATTTAAGGCATCAAGGGATCCTGATCGGCACCTTCTTTTTCGATTTCTGGTGGCATTAAATCTTCTTTCTTCACACCTAAAGCTAAAGCCGCAGTACTTGCCACATAAATCGATGAGTATGTACCGATAATAACACCCACTAGCAATGCGATGGAGAATGCATGAATAAGCTCACCGCCAAAGACAAACAAGGAAATCAATACTAATAACGTTGTAGCAGAAGTAATCATAGTTCTGGTTAACGTTTGATTCAGCGATCGATTAATCACATCAGCTGCCGAGCCAACACGCATTTTCAGGAAGTTTTCTCGAATTCGGTCGTACACAACAATAGTGTCGTTCAACGAGTAACCTATTACCGCTAATATCGCTGCCAGCACCGTTAAGTCAAACTCAATTTGCGTGAGTGAGAAAAAGCCGGTCACTATGATCACATCATGCGCCAGAGCAGCAACCGAGCCTACGGCAAACTTCCATTCGAATCGAATGGCAACGTAAACCATGATACAGAACAATGCGACTATTAGAGCTAGCTCACCTTCCTCTGCCATTTCTTCACCAAGCGCCGCGCTAATACTTGCGCGACGTACTTTGGTAACATCGTCGCGGTGTGTTTTAAGCGCAGTCATAACAGCAGCATCCAGCTTTTCGTTTTCGATGCCTATATCGGAAGGTAAACGAATTACCACATCCGATGAAGAACCGAAAAACTGAACCACACCACCTGCAAGTCCATTGTTCTCCAATGCTTCTCGTACCGGAGCTAGCTCAACTGAACTGTCGTACTTAACCTGAATCGTCGTGCCACCCGCAAAATCTAAACCTACGTTTAAACCTTTGGTAGTAATGGAAACGATGGCTGTAATAATCAGTAGCGCTGAAAATACAACCGCTATGTTTTTAAATTTTAAAAATGGAATATTGAAATTCATTTTGTTCTCCCCGTTACACAGCCAGTTTCTTTACGGTTTTACCACCGTAAATGAGGTTAACCAGCGCCCGACTACCCACAATGGCAGTGAACATGGAAGT
>JBFHVL010000268.1:0-3488 GCA_041589565.1 Kangiellaceae bacterium
AGCATGCTAAAACTTTTTTAAGTTTCCACTGCTGCGCAACGCCTGCATGCACCATAAGTGTATTGTGTTTTTTGCTGTATCGGGCTAAGGGCTGTTGTAATAGCCAATCAAATAATTCGTGATTATCGTGGGCTTCAAGAATATCGTGAAAGGTATCTTTACGTTTTACACTCTGCGCACCCGAAGCAACCGCAAGCATATGCAAGTCGTGATTGCCCAATACAATACGAACGCGATCACGATGTGCGAATAAATAGCGTAAGGTATTGAGTGACTGCGGCCCACGGTTGATTAAATCACCGCACAGCCACAATTTATCTTTTTGCCAGTCGAACTCAATTTTATCGAGTAACTGCAGTAGCGAATTAAAGCAGCCCTGAATATCGCCAACTGCCCAGGTCGCCATCAGTTCAATACACCCGGTTTGGTCAAGCTAAATAATGGAATTGGCGCGAGAAAGTGTTTTCCTTCATCATCAACCATTTGATAGCTGCCTTCCATAGTACCCAGAGGAGTATTCAGAATAGCGCCCGAAGTGTATTGATAGCTTTCTCCGGCATTGATATAGGGTTGCTCGCCAATGACACCATCACCTTTCACTTCCTGCACTTCACCATCAGCATCCGTAATAATCCAGTGTCGACGTAATAGTTTGGCACCACTGTCACCGTTATTGGTAATGTGTACGGTATAAGCAAACACATATTGATCGTCTTCGGGTCGTGATTGATCTTCGATGTATCGACAATCGACTTTAATATCGAAAGAAGGGCTTAGATCACTTGGACTCAAGGTTACAACTCCCGTAAAAACACGTACAATTTTGCCAACATTGGAAGCGATATTGTGAAGCTTTTAATTCGCACTCGCAACCACTCGCAATTAAAGCAAAGGGTTAACACATGGTTCAGACAGTTTTAATCACGGGTGCCAGCTCGGGCTTTGGTGAAGCCTGCGCTCATCAATTTGCGGCGCAGGGTGCCCGAGTCATTCTAGTTGCAAGACGCTTATCGCGCCTTGAATCGTTGGCGGCAAAGCTAGCCGAGCAAACTGATGTATTGGCTGAGCAGCTCGATGTACGCGATAAAGAAGCCGTATTTGCCTTTGTGGACAAGCTGCCAGCAGACTGGAAGGCTATTGATGTGTTAGTGAATAACGCTGGATTAGCCTTGGGACTCGACTCCGCCGATAAAGCCGATCTGGACGACTGGGACACCATGATCGATACCAATATCAAAGGCCTCAGCTACATGACGCGAGCGATATTACCCGGCATGGTAGAACGCAATCGTGGGCATATCATCAATATGGGCTCAATTGCCGGGAGTTACGCTTACCCAGGTGGCAACGCCTACGGCGGCACCAAGGCTTACGTACAGCAGTTTTCGCGCAACCTGCGTGCTGACTTAGTAGGTAGTAAGGTTCGCGTGACTAATATTGAGCCGGGCTTGGCCGAAACCGAGTTTTCGGTGGTGCGCTTTCATGGCGATATCGACAAGGCCAAGTCGGTCTATGATCACACTCATCCATTATTTGCTGACGATGTCGCTAGGTGCGTGTTATGGGCAAGTAATCAGCCTGAACATGTTAATATAAACTCAATTGAAGTTATGCCCACTTGTCAGGCTTGGGGGCCATTGGCTGTTTCAAAAGAGCTAACCGAATAACTCCATCACTTATGTACACTGTCTGCTCCGTCAGCTCACAATCACAATAAAAGGAAAATCTCATGAATCAAAACTGGATGCTGTTACCTGTCCTTGCAAATTTTGTACTGGTGTTTGTGGTTCAAATGGTCATGTATCGTCAACGCGTTGGAACCATGAAGCGCGAAAAAATCCATCCACAAAAGGTCGCCCACCGTCACCAACTTGAAGAACTGGTGCCAGTCGCAACGGCATCATCAAATAACTTCAAAAATCAGTTTGAGATGCCCGTTATCTTTTATGCCGCAGTCGCCTTTTTTATGATAACGGGCTGGGCAAGCTGGATAGATTTTTATTTAGCGACTGGATTCGTTATTATTCGCATCATTCATGCTGCGATCCATCTCACATCGAACCGAGTCATTCATCGATTTAAAAGCTACATTGTCAGTAGCTTTATACTTTGGGCATTAGTGATAAGCTTGATTGTCAGCTGGGTACAACATCAACTTTAGGAAACCAAATGAAAATTGAAAAAGGCATGGTGGTTACCATCGAGTACACTTTGAAAGATCAGCAGAACTCGATATGGGAAACCTCCAAAGGTGACGAGCCCTGGATTTACCTGCACGGATTTGGCGGCATTATTCCCGGGCTGGAGCCAGAATTGGAAGGCAAGCAGGTCGGCGATCAGCTGAATGTTACATTGGCCCCGGAGCAAGCCTATGGCGCTTACGAAAAAGATCTGGCCAACGAAGTGCCACGCAGTGCCTTTGCTGAAATCGAAAATCTTCAAGAAGGCCTACGCTTATCTGCGCAAACCAACGATGGCGAAACCCATACCGTTGTGGTCACTCGCATTACCGAGGACACGGTAACGGTTGATGCGAATCACCCTATGGCAGGCCAGCCCGTAGTGGTAGAGGTAGAAATCACCGATATTCGCCCTGCCACAGCGGAAGAACTACAACATGGCCATGCGCATGTTGACGGTCACTGCCACTAGCTCGCTTTGGTTTACGGAATCCTTTATTAAGCAATGGATTGCTTAATCGCATTAATTCACCAGAGCCTTCCTTTCTCATCATCGCTTGTTCCTATTTTAAGTAACATTGCGCCATGACGAATAGCTTAACCTGTACTATGCTCAACAGGTACAAATAACTTTAATAAGTGTCCATGAAATCAAGTATTTACTCTATTTTTTCTGTGCTTCTTCTTAGCATGACGAGCTTTGCTCAAAGTGAAGTAGTCGAAAGGCCTCGACTTTCGATTGTCCATACCCATGAAAACCGAGAGTTCAGCGAGCTATTACAATCGTTTACCGATGAAACGGGGATAGCGCTCGATATCATTTGGATGGATCAAGCTGATTTAAAAAGTCGCATTATAAATATTAGTCAGCTGAATCAGGTTCCCGACATTATCATTGCACCATCAGATAATATTGGTCTTTCTGATTACGGTTTATTTAGCGAAGTTCCTAAAGAGCTATTATCTAAAGATCTCCTCCCGGATAGCATTACCGCTGTTACTTTGAATGATAAAGTATACGGAGTGCCGATCATTCATGGGAATCACCTGCTTTTGTATTACAACAAAACATTAACGCAACACCCCCCTGAGTCCTGGCAAAAGTTAATTGAACAGAAACAGCAGCTTCCCGAATCCATTGAGCTTATCAGTTGGAGCTTTATGGAAATGTATTGGTTTATTCCATTCATTACTGCCTTCGGTGAAGTGCCATTGATAAAAGATAAACCAAACCTTGATACTCCGGCTATGCGACAAGCCTTAGTCTTTGTATGGCAACAGGCTAAGAACAATATCGTCGACATAGAG
>JBFHVL010000269.1:0-3428 GCA_041589565.1 Kangiellaceae bacterium
ATCAACATCAGGCTTTTGGACAGGCCATCAGGAAAAGTAAAGTCGACTTTGAGTAATTTCAGGAAAAAGCCAAACAGGAAGAACAGGATAACAGCGTCGAGAGACATGAGGTATCACTCCACAAAGGGTTAGTATTTTTTAAACGAACAGTAAGTAGGTACTTACTGTTCGTCAACATAGCTGCGTTTAACGGTGAGTTGTGCTTCTGTGCAAGCGTTTGACACGAGTAGTGCTAACGCGTCGTTTCGACAGCAGGGTGAGTGTTAAAATGGCCATACCGGTCACCATCAGGCCTGCATCCCCAAGCCCTTGAGTGAAGAGTAACATTCCACCTAAGACACAAATCGTTCCTACCATCAGGGCGAATATCATCTGTTTCTGAGACACAGCTAAGTTTTCCTCCTTTGTTTTCGTTGGGCGGGATCATGCCAAAACTTATTGATAGATAAAAATAGATTATCTTTAATGGATATATAGATAAAAGTCTATTTCATGGTCTGAAATTGACAATTAACTCAATAAAAACAAAAAGATAATGAGTGGTCAGATTTCTCTAAAAGGTCACTTATTAGTCATTAAAATTGCAAACTGCATCAATTTATATCAATGTAATGTCTGATTACTGTAAGGATTGTGCCATGTCATCTCGCCTGTTTGCCCGTATAGGGACCTTTCGGCAGCTAGAAATTTTAATCACTGTGTATCGTGAACGCAGCATTAAACGAGCGTCTGAAGTGCTCCATCTAACTCAGCCGACGGTGTCCATGCAGCTCAAAAAACTGGTGGATGCAGTAGGCGTTCCGCTTTACGATCAGGTGGGTAAGCGTATTGTCTTTACCGAAGCGGGTGAGAAAATGGTACAAGCCGCCGAGGATGTGTTTGAGCGAATGAACCATCTGGACATGGAACTCTCGGAGCTGCGTGGACTGAAAGCGGGTACCTTAAGGATTTCGGTAGTTAGCACTTCTAAATATTTTATTCCGCACGTTTTGGGGCCTTTTTGTCAACGTTTTCCCGGAATCGATGTGGAGTTCAACGTAGGGAATCGGCAACAGATCATTCAACGTCTGGAGCTGGGGCGCGACGATTTTTTTGTCTTTAGTAATGTACCCGATCGCTACAACATAGAAGCAATAGATTTTTTGGAAAACCCATTGGTGGCGATTGCGCCTGCAAATCATCCATTAGCAAACAAAACCAATATTCCGTTGGAAACCTTAGCAGAGCAGCCCTTTTTGATTCGCGAGCAAGGCTCTGGAACCCGCTTTGCGACCGAAAAGTTTTTAAAGTCGCACAATATTACACTAAATACCCGTATGACCATCGAGAGTAATGAGGCAATCAAACATTCGGTGATGTCCGGGCTAGGTGTTGCGATATTGTCAGAACATACCTTGGCGTTTGGCGAAAGTCGTGGACTGGTGAAACTAAATGTAAAACACTTTCCCATTCGCTCGAAATGGTATCTGGTACGCATCAAAACCAAACAATTAACGCCGGTGGCAAAAACCTTTTTGAATTATCTGGAAACTGAAGGTAAAGAATACTTAAGGAGTGAATTAGCCTTGGAATAGCTCGTGTCGCTGAACGTAAACGTTTCAGTGAGCTCGTCAATTCGAAGCGATAACCAGCAATGTTTGATTCTTGCCGTCTATTTGCTATCGCTTGTCGTATACTCTATAAGCTACTTTTTGATGCGAGCCAAAAAAGCATCAAAGTAATTTCAATCAACTTTAGCTAAGGAGGCTGTTATGAGTTTATTTGAAGAGCACACTATTGATTCAGCACCGGAGAAGTCGAAAAAATATCTGGAAGGAGCTCAGAAAACACTCGGTTTTATTCCTAACTTATATAAATACCTGGCCGAGTCTCCCGCTGCACTCGATGCCTATATGGAGCTGTCGACAATATTACAAAACTCGTCATTAAATGTAGAGCAACAACAAATTACTTTATTGGCAATCAGTCGGGAAAATGGTTGTGAATTTTGTGTCGCCGCACACAGTATGATTGGCACTAAGATGGCCCACATTGATCCCGCTGTTGTTGAAGCGGTTCGTAATGGCAGCTCAACAAAAGACTCTAAAATTGATGCCCTAATCGAGTTTGCTACTCAGGTTGTTAAACAACGGGGGTGGGTTGATGACGCTACCGTTCAGAAGTTTTTTGATGCAGGGTATTCCAAACAAAATGCTTTAGATGTCGTTGTTGCGGTGTCATTAAAGACGTTATCAAATTACACAAATCATATGACCGGCACGACAACTAATGAAGAGATGAGCGAGTTTGCCTGGTCGAAAGACAGGAATTAATCAGCTGTCTGTCTTGTTGAGGCTACAACGAGTTTTACTGATGTAGGTTGTCGCAAGCTAAATGGCTTGCGGCATAGTTTTTGAAAGGGTTGTTCCATATTTTTTATTTCGAGTAAACACCATGAAAATTCGCGTTATTGAAAGCTACTTATCTTCTGAAACGGATCAATTAAGTGCACTGTTGGTCAAAACGGTGCAGTCAGGTGCTTCAATAGGTTTCTTAAATCGCATTAGTTATGACGAGGCAAAAGCCTACTGGCAAGATCGTGAGCCACAATTAGGACAGTCTATCATCTTACTGGTAGCAGAAGTCGATGGATGCATCGTCGGCACGGTGCAGCTTGAGCTGTCTGATAAATCTAACGCTCGCCATCGCGCCGAAGTGCAAAAGCTGATGGTTGATCCCGAGTATCGCAAACAGGGTGTTGCCCAAAAACTACTAGAGCAACTTGAACAAGAAGCATTACTGAGACGACTGCATCTTTTAGTGTTAGATACCGAAACGAATTCGCCAGCAGAGTTTTTATACCGCCGTGTAGGTTGGAGTCATGCCGGTGATATTCCGAATTATGCGCTAACCCCAGACGGAAAACTGCACAATACCAGCTATTATTATAAAATGCTTCCTCCTATCTAAAGCTTAGGTATTTGCTATGAATTATCGTCAGGCGACTTCTGCCGATATCAACGCGATGATGAAAATTCGTAACTCAGTTAACGAAAATAAATTATCTGATCCCACCAAAGTTTCCACCCAAATGTACCTCGACTACCTTGATAAGCTTGGACGCGGATGGGTTTGCGAAATAGAAAACCGAGTTGTTGGATTTTGCTATGCCGACAAAGTTAACCACTCCATTTGGGCGCTATTTATTGATTCATCAGTCGAAGGAATGGGTATTGGCAAGCAGCTGCTTAAAATGGCGGTAGACTACCTGATGGAGTTGGGCGCTTCAGAAATAAAGTTAACCACTGAGGCCAATACACATGCGGATAGATTTTATCAGGCAATGGGGTGGCATAGGGGAGAAGTGAATGACGATGGTGAAGTTACTTTTTGGTTAAAGTCTCTTTGACGAGCGAATTAAATAGAGTTTGAAGTCGTACTCGTTTTAA
>JBFHVL010000270.1:0-3427 GCA_041589565.1 Kangiellaceae bacterium
ATTAAAAAGTTACGCGAAGGTCACTTCCGATACCCTATGGACTGTGGCGCCGAAGTCTATGTTGAAGTGCGAAAACAAGGTGAAGGCATTGTTTTTGATTTCCGACAAAGCAGCATGCAGCAGAACAATAATTTTAACGCACCTTTTTCGGTCACTCGCGCCGCTATACTTTATGTATTACGCAGCTTGGTCACACAGGACATTCCATTAAACGAGGGATGTTTACGCCCGGTAGAAATTCTAGTTACACCTAAAAGTATTCTTAATCCAGAATATCCCGCAGCAGTTGTCGCCGGCAACGTCGAAACCTCTCAAGTTATCACCGATTGTATTTTTGGCGCTTTGGGTCTTCAGGCGGGCGCGCAAGGAACAATGAATAACCTCACTTTTGGAAATGAAGAGTTCCAGTATTACGAAACCATAGCCGGTGGTTCAGGCGCAGGGCCTGATTATCATGGTACTCACGCTGTGCATACGCATATGACCAATTCGCGTATCACCGATCCCGAAATCATCGAACAACGATTCCCAGTAACCTTACAAAACTTTGCTATCCGTAACGGCAGTGGTGGTATAGGACAATGGACAGGCGGCGACGGCGCAATACGAAAATTTCAATTTCATCAACCTTGTACTGTGTCGATACTGTCTAACAATCGTCACCATCAGCCCTTCGGGCTTAAAGGAGGATTGCCCGGTCAATCGGGCGTTAATCGCTTAATAAAAGCCAACGGAGCACACACTGAACTTTCCGCCAGTTGTGAAGTATCCATCGAGCCGGGAGATTCTATTGAAATTGAAACACCCGGAGGCGGCGGTTTTGGTAAACCCGATGAATATTGATTGTTTAAAGGTATCTGGTTCACACAGGACTACGAAGGCATTAGAATGCTAAACACTAATTTCACATCAACAACAGGAAACGCCATGCGTTATCAAGGATTTGTCATTGCAGCATTAACTCTTTTATTGTCGGGTTGTGGTTCCAAGCCTCCTGCCTCTTCTCAAGGTCCGATAATTGATCAACATTTAAAAGTTTTTACTTATGGTGATCGCAAAGAAGTGGATACAAAATTAAGGCTGGTGCATGGTCGACAAATAAGCGCAGACATTGCAACTCGCAACTGGTTTGCATCTTCCGAGTATGTTGGTGATAGCCGAGACATTTCTGGATTTGATACGACACTAAGAATCACCTTTGTTTTTGTGCATCAAGGTAATACCGAGTGGCCACTCGAAATCAAAGCGCATTACCAACTGGAAGATCGTAATAAAACCCGGTTTAACGATGTATTTGAAATTAAAGCGACACAATTTAACGCGCAGAAGATTTGCTCTGGATGCAGCGCAGAGCAAACCGCATTAAAAATGTTAACCGAGCAGGTACTGGCCGATATACAAACCAAACTCACTACAGACAAATGAAATATGCAGTAATCTTTAAAGCCAAAGTAAAGCAATTTGATGAAGAGTATTCATCAATGGCTGCGCAGCTTCGAGATCGGGCGCTTACCCAATTTAATTGCCGCGAATTTGTCGCGGTCACTGAAGATAATTTTGAAATTGCGATATCTTATTGGGACAGTCTCGACGATATCAAACGTTGGAAGCAGGATGAATTACATCTTCATGCCCAGAGAAAAGGCAAACGTCAATGGTATAGCTGTTACCAAGTTGAAGTTGTGGAAATTCAGCGAAGCTACTCATCATAATTCGCGTTACAAAATAAACTCCATTAAAAAAGCGCCCAACGGCATGGGCGCTTTGCTTATTTCAAAGATAATTTACATCAGTTAAAAGGCTCGAAATGTTATAGTGCCAGAACCCGAGTAGGTTTCGTTATAACAGGTCGTCGTAGCAGTGAAAGGAATGGAATAAGTTCCTGCAGAAGCACTTAAGGTAAATCCAGCTGTACTATAACTGCCATCCGCAACAGGCCCGATGCTTGCGCTGGTAGTGCCCGATACACCGCTAACCGATCCGCGCGTTACCGAAACATTACAGGTATCCACACCACCATTATTGTTCACCCGAACACTCAAATAAACCGGCGAGTTTGCATTACCGCTAAAGTATTGCGAAGGCACCTGAACCAATGGAGGAGAAACCGCACTGAAGTTTTCCTCAGTTGCCAATGCAAAGAGTTCACTGCTGGCACCATCAAAGCTGCTGCTCCAGGCGTATACCTTGATTACCGCGTCCATGGTCGAAGGCGCAGCGATCTGATGCACGTTATCGTTACCATCGAAGTCGTAATCCACCAGAGTATTACTGCCCTCACCATACAATCGTAAATTTAAGTCACTTAAATTGTACGCACTGCCTGAAGGTCCAGATGCGAAGTTTGCGCGACGCTGCCAAACCAGAGTGGCTTTTTCATTGGTGTACATTTTGCCTTTAAACAATTTGTAGTCGTTAGCCACATTGTTGTTGTTTCTCGGTATCACCGAGCTGACAAAATAATCGCCACGGTTGAAATGAGACTCCCACATATCGATGTAGCCCCAGCCGTAACTTTTATCCCAGTGCGAACCAGCGACAAAACCATCATCCGACGTTGTACTGGTATTGTTACTGTCCCAGGCATCGGCAGTATTAATCAGCACCGCTTTTTGTGCCATAGGTGTATGGTTACCACCATCTTCCATTAAGATAATCGCACCTGCCACATGAGGTGCGGCCATACTGGTTCCGGTTTTAGCAATAAAGTCAGCTTCGGTTGCCCAATCGCTGTTGGTAGACATTATCGACGTACCGGGGGCCGCAATATCCGGCTTTTTACGATTATTGAGTGTTGGTCCAACACTGGATGAACTTCGACGCACATCGTCACTTCGAGTGGCGGTGTTACGGTCATCCATATTAGCAACAGCCATCAAGTTATAAGCAGGAGCAGGATGGGTAATTCTTGGTGTAGTATCGCTCCAGCCCGAGTTCCCTGTCGACTTGGTTACCATCACGTTATAGTTTTGTACAAAGGCATCGTAAAAAGCATCACTGGCTGAATAATCGGTATCATCGGCAATGCCATAGCCCAGACTGTGATTCACCACTTCCGGTCCCTGGCAGTTACCGGTAATCATCCACTGCATGTTGGACATAGTGGTTGATTGCGCGCCAGAGTTGGCCCAGATCACAGAGTCCGTTCCATAGGCCGTTCCCTTGTAAGTGTTATTATTACTGATAACAATTCCGGCAACGTGCGTTCCGTGATCACCGGTAACGGATGCACCGGATTTACTACAAAAATCCAGATTAGGATTATTAAACGCGGGGTGATTTTCGCGAACGCCACTGTCAACAATTCCAAAGTCATAAGGGTAACCGTCAAAGCCATCGTTGTGCCAGGTAGGATAACGCGCAGACGGCATACTGACATCCAGCTCATAATCTACAGGATGATCGTAGGCAACTTTAACGACTTCTG
>JBFHVL010000271.1:0-3361 GCA_041589565.1 Kangiellaceae bacterium
AAGTCTAAGGGGTAAGTCGGTGGAATTGTTGTCTGAGTCAGTAATCGAGCAGTTAGCGCGGGATACATCTAAAGATAGTATTCCTATGATGTTAGAGATGTACTGCACCGAAGTGGAGTTACGTCTACAAAAATTAAAAGTAGCGAGTAGTCAGGAAGATATTGTAGAAATCGCAGAGCAAGTTCATGCATTAAAAAGCTGTTCAGGGACCTTTGGTGCAAATGCCTTATTTGAAGCAGCAAAGCAACTGGAGGATAAGGCGAGATCAGGTGAATTAGGCGCTAATGAATTAAGTGGTGACGTTAGCCAACTTGAAGCTATTGCCATTGAAACAAAAAAAGTATATCAGGAATTTTCCAAATCATACGCATAGAGTTATTAGTCGCAATATTTGTGAGAAAAGTTAAAATCGGGACCATATGATGAATAACAAAAATAGAGTTCTTTTAGTTGAAGATAGTACTTCAAACGCAACGGTTTACAAGAGTTACCTCATGGATAACTACAGTGTCGATCTTGCGATGACCGGTCACGATGCTCTAACAATGTTTAGTTCGAAAACGTACCAAAGTATATTGCTTGATGTTCAGCTTCCAGATATGTCTGGTCTAGATGTACTCAGGCAGGTGCGAAGTGAGAATGCAAATATACCCATTGTTATTATCACTGCTCATGGGTCGGTAGATATTGCACTTGAAGCGATGAGAGAAGGAGCCAGTGACTTTCTCTCTAAGCCATTCGATAAAGCAAGACTTAGTGTAACAATCGCTAACCTTATTAAAGAGTATGAGCTCAGCCAAATTGTTAAAACCTATGAAAAATCGAGAGGGCGTAGCGAGTTTTTTAGTATGGTAGGCAGCTCTCTACCTATGCAAAGTGTTTACAATATTATTGAAAGTGCAGCAAGTAGTAAAGCAACGGTATTTATTACTGGAGAAAGCGGTACCGGAAAGGAATTGTGTGCAGAGGCAATACATAAGTCGAGTCCACGTAGTAGTAAAGGTTTTGTCGCTCTAAACTGCGCTGCTATCCCACACGAGCTACTAGAGAGTGAAATATTTGGTCATATGAAAGGCGCATTTACAGGTGCTTCATCCTCGCGAGAGGGTGCTGCAGCTCGTGCTCATGAAGGCACCCTGTTTCTTGATGAGATCGGTGAAATGCCCCTTAGTTTGCAAAGTAAACTACTTCGGTTTATTCAAACTGGTCGGTTTCAACCGGTTGGCAGTAGCAAGGAAGTTGAAGTAGATATCCGGTTTGTATGCGCTACAAACCGCGATCCACTTGAAGAAGTTAAGGCAGGGCGCTTCAGAGAAGACCTTTACTATCGTTTGCATGTGATTCCAATTGATATGCCGCCACTTCGAAATCGCAATAAGGATGTACTTCAAATCGCAGAGTCATTTATTAAACAAATCGCTAGCGATGAGAATAAAAACTTCACCGGACTGGAAGAGGATGTTGCTGAAATATTTCTGAAATATGACTGGCCTGGCAATGTTAGGGAGCTTGGTAATGTGATTCGGAATGTCATTGTACTAAACAACGGCAGTAAAATTTCCTCCGATATGTTACCTCATCCTTTAAATGGCAATAATAAGGTCAGATTAACCGATAACCCTCCAGTTAATGAACCTGAGCCAACAAACGATCGAGTTAGTGTCGAATCTTCTCCAAAGGAGAAGGACGGAGACAGGATTGGGTTTCAATTGATTGACGACATTGTGCCTTTATGGCTTGCTGAAAAACGCTACATTGAACAGGTCATAGAGAAGTGTAACGGTAACGTACCGAAAGCTGCTGCTTTTCTGGATATCAGTGCTTCGACGATTTATCGTAAGCGTCAGCAGTGGGAAGCAAAGAGTGCATAATGCAACGCAATTTGAATAGTTGATTGACTATTTTGCAATAACCTTATCTTTTTAAATCATAAAAACTGTAAGAAACCCGCTTTATATTGTGGTGTAGCAGCACTCTCTGCTGCAAATTAACTTAGATCGAGTTGGCCCGATTCCTGCGTTAGAAATAGTTATCCAACGTTGTATGAGGAATCGGATATGAAATTACAGTCAGTTTTCAGAAATAGTCAGAGCAAGAGAAGGCAAGAATCAGATAAATTTAGGCACTTTCTGTTTTTAACTTTGGTATTTGCTTTGGGTTGTCAGCCCCCCGAAGAGAAAAAAGAAGAGCCGGAGCTATTGGTTGTTCAGGGTACTGATCTTTCAAGCGCTCAGTTAATTTCTACTGACGGATTGAGCCAGTATAAATCTGTTCTCATCCAGGTGGATGTGCCCTATATTTCTCAGCAGCTAGAAGGCGAACTCTTCAACGTGAAAGTCGCTGACAAGAATGGAAAAGTCTATTTTCTAACGCAGCAAACGATCCCAACACTGGTCAAACTCAATCTTTCACTTCCTATCCACCAAACATCTTTATACATCGAAGTGTCCGACGATTCCGCAACGACCGATTTGTACCGTCAGGAGTTAGAAATATGAAACGTTGTTATCTAGTGATTGCTATTTTATTTGTGAACTCCGTGGTTAAAGCCGAGATCCATACCTTTTTATTTCAAGATGTTATTAAGTCTTCTGGAGTTGGTGCTATCAATTTGTACAAGCCAGCGAGCTCGAGTGTCGCAGTTGATGGATTATTACTAGAGGCGTTTCGACAGGATAACCAAGGTAGTCTGGTATTCGCCGTGGATGTCAATGAGGCGTCAGATGGAAGTGAAAATGCTGATTCACAGGGATTGGCAATAAAGTCAGCGGTGTTAGCTTTGACGATAGATGGCGTGGAATATATCTATACTAATGTATTGACACGAACCCAGGTTTTTTTAATGGAGGAAGGCGCAACCGAGCGACAGCTTTACCCCTCTTTAATTGGCGTAGCGGGCTCAGCGCTGACTTCTCCCCATATGAAGAGTGAGTTAACGGGAACCTCGATAGACTCCACGTTAAAGTTTATGGTTGATCGAGATCTGAGCAACGCAACAAAAGCATCGTTGACCATTAATCTGTTGAATACGGAAACCTCATTAGGCGATCCAGAATCCTTTTACGATTACAGTAATGGCTATGAGCAGGTGGCGTTACTGACCGCACAAGACGTCAGCTATTTGGAGTCTCTTGCCAGGGGCGTTGCTTATGCTCCTATGGTTATTCTTGATGGTGAACCACAATCTTTACAGTGGACCTATTACCCTTCGAGTGATTCCTATTATGTTGCAGCGTTTGAAGATCTATATCCTACACGTGGCGATTATGACTTTAATGATTTAGTGGTCGCTTATCAGGTTAAAGTTGGCGCTGATAACAATGGTAACGTAAGTATAATTCGAGGGAATGGATTTTTGATC
>JBFHVL010000272.1:0-3343 GCA_041589565.1 Kangiellaceae bacterium
CGAAGAAAACAAATATTGGTTTTATACCTACGATGTAGAAAACGACAAATGGTTACCCATCAATGATGACGAATTTTTTACTGAGAAAACCATTCCTGAATCTTTGGAGATTAAAGTAGTCGTCGATGGCTCAACTTTGTTCGTCGAGGATGAAGACAACGTCGATATATTTGAGCGTGACGTTAATATTTTTGAGGATGAAGACGAAGAGCAAATAGAACCTCCGCAAATTTACATATTATCGTCCGGCGAAATGAATGATTTTAAAATTGCTTTGGGTTGGACTGAAGATGAGCCTCGATATTATTTAATTTCCGGTACCATGCTGGGAGATATTGCAATGGAAGGACCTTTATCCGGTAATTTACGACATGAGGTGACCGATGAATCGGTTATTAACCTCTAAAGCCCAAGCGTTTACCTTATTGGAAGTGCTGATCGCACTGGTGGTTTTGGCGACAGCCTTAATCGCGTTAAGTGGCTCTATGAATCAGGCCACACGCACACAAATCCATCAAAAGGATAAAACTCTGGCCCATTATGTGGCCATGTATCGCTTAGGTGAGTTAAGGCTCGAAGAGCCGTGGCCCAATGAAGGTATTACCCGAGGTAATATTGTGATGCTAAAGCGCGACTGGAGCTGGAAACAGGAAGTGATCAAAACCAGCGAAGAGTCGTTACGCCGTGTTGAAATTTCGGTGGGACCAAAAGACGATGAGGATTACAAATTAACCAAGGTAGTAGCGTTTTTTGCCAAGCCAGAAGAGAGGACTCGTTAAGATGCGATCGGCACAACGCGGTTTTACTCTGGTTGAAATTTTAATTGCAGTAGCGATTACTGCGACTATTGCTGTTTCGGCTTTCGCTATTTTAAACCAGGCGCTGACGACGCAGCAAAATGCAGAGAATAACGATGAGCGCCTGAGTAAGTTTCAACGTGCGATGAATCGCTTGTCGATGGATATTCAACAACTGGCATTGCGACGAGTTCGTAATGCCTATGGTGATCCGGTTCCGGTATTGATAGGCGATAAAAACGCCGAAGAAAGTTTTCTAAGCTTCACTCGGCAGGGTAAACGTAATCCTGCTAACTTGCCCCGTACGGAGATGGAGCGAGTGACTTACAAATTAAATGACGGCAAATTAATTCGTGAACAATGGGTAGTACTCGATTTAGCATTGGAAGATCAGATCATCGCGCGCGAACTTATTGATCAGGTAAAGCGATTTGAAGTGGAATTTTATTTTGACGAAGACTGGCTCGACTCCTGGCCTTCGTCCGATGTTGCCGGAACCACTGACGTAACAGTGTATTATGAAGTGCCTACCGCCGTTAAAGTCACTATTGAGTTTGAAGATTTGGGCGAAATTATTCAAATCTACCCATTGGGAATTGATACATGAAGCGCCAGTCGGGTGTGACCTTATTAATTGTTTTGGTGATTGTTGCACTGTCGACATTAATCGCGGCGCAGCTCATTGAACATGGCACTTATTCCGAGCGCCGAACTCAATTAACCCTAGCACGAGAGCAGGCTTATCAATTGGCTATGGGCGGCGAAGCGCTGGCTAAAAAGTGGATTGCTCAGGGGTTTGGCAAAGACACCAAAGTGCATCTGCAGCAGCCCTGGGCAACCACACCTTTTGAGTATCCAGTTGAGGGCGGGTTTATCAAAGCAACAGTAATGGATGCGCAAAGCTGTTTTAACTTAAATTCGCTTGATCCGAATGTTCAAGAGCCGGATTCTGGCGGAGGAAGTTCAGGTGGAGTCGGTGGACCCAAAAGTGAAAATACTGGTCAAACTGGCGGAGTGAGTAATTCCACCGGGCAAAAAGATATCGATCAAATGATTTACGAGAACCTGGTCAATGAAGCGCTCAAATCCATCGATGGTGTGACCATTCAGCCAGAAGCGTTATCGGCGAGTTTAGTGGATTGGATCGATGAAGACGTGGAGCCAAAAATGCCCGATGGCGCAGAAGATATGACCTACACCGGTTATGATATGCCTTATCGGGCGGGAAATGGTCGACTGGCGGGTAAGTCCGAGCTGCGCATTATCGCTGGCTATTCGGCCAAGATATATCAGGCGCTGAAAGATTTCGTCTGCGTGCTACCCGATCCGGCGGTAAACAAGATTAACATCAATACACTCACTGATGAGCAGGCGCCCATTTTGTATGCGGTGATTAAAGGCCAGAATGTTGGTCTTTCTGAAGCACAGTCGGTTCTCAGCAATCGCCCGGAGGAAGGTTATGATTCGGTCAACGACATTCAACAAGTTTTGGGCAATGCGCAAATCGATCCGCAAGCTTTGCAGCGGCTCGATGTAACCAGTGATCACTTTATTGTGAACATTGAAGTGGAATTAAAAGGCGCAGCCTTTAAAATGAAGACTCTGCTAAAGCGAGCCAACCAGCAGCCTGATGCGCCCTTTAATGTTATGGCGCGTTACTTTGGAGATTTTTAATGAAAAATCGGTTATTCATCAAACTACCGGAAGCGGCAACCGATGCCTTGTTTTGGGGAGTGTGGAGCCAGGATCAACAGCAGTGGCTGGAACAGGGCGAGTTGTTGGCTGTCGATTTAGTCTCTCTGGCGGAGCGTTCGGCAAAGTGTGACACCATTGCTATTGCACCCATTGGGCAGGTGGCTTATCGACGAGTAACGACACCGGCTAAGCAGTTAAAACAGATTCAGCGCGCTGTGCCCTATATGTTGGAAGATCAAATCGCCAATCCGGTGGACCAATTGCATTTTGCTTACGGTAAACGTAATAAGCAGGGCGAAATAGACGTTTTCTGGGTCACGCATGAAATCATGCAGCAATGGCAAGAGTGGTTTGAACAGGCTGAAGTAACGGTCGATGCCGTGGTTGCGATGCAGTCGTTATTAAAAGGAGCCGATGACACCACGGAAATCATTCTCGATGAAGCGATGGCGCTGGTTAATCCTTTAGATGGCAGTCCCTGGAGTTGCCAGCGTGACTTGCTACCGGAATTGTGGAAACTCGATCAGGCTGACGACGAAGAGTCGTTGGATACTGTGCGAGTTTTCCATGTGGGTGAACTGGAAAACTACTGGCAGTCTCAAGAGCAGGTGATCGCACAGCCTCTGACCGCTCAGGAATTATTAGAAACATTGGCATTGGGTTACTCGCGGGAGACGGTTAATTTACTACAGCAACAATACACGCCGAAAAGAGAGTCTAATATTCCGTGGAAAAAATACCGTTCTTTGGCTTATTTAATGGGCGCGACATTGGTGGTGTATTTGGGGTATCAAGGATCGCGTTACTACGCTTTAAGTGAAGAGCTGGCGGTTCTGGAGCAACAAGGCAAG
>JBFHVL010000273.1:0-3326 GCA_041589565.1 Kangiellaceae bacterium
CAGCGCTTTCCCTGTATTCGATCGACGTGGAATTTCATCTTCTGTTGGCTCCAGCGTCCATTGATTGTGCAAGGCTGGTTTGTTTTCTTCTAACGATACTTCAAAGCCGCGTTGTTCAATTGCCTTACGATATTTTTCTGCGGTCGTTCGATCGACTTTCTTTTTAATGGCTATGGGAGCTTTAATTAAAAGAGATTCCACTTGATGTTCTGTTTTTTTGAACAGTTCGGCGAGCGCTAAAATGGCGCTTTCACGGTCGCCTAAAACATTTCCGGTAATCAGTATATTAAACGTCGTTGCTTCAGACATAATGCGTACCTTCTGCTACTTCTTAATTCCTTGTTTGAATTGTTTGTGGCTCTACTTGCTTAGCGCATCCTGCGGAAGCGTAAAAAGATTTTTGACGTACTGCTCGAGAGTAGAACACAAACTGCAAATAAATACGCCAAATATCACAGGCCAATATGTCTGAGAACTATATCGCATTTCTAAATTACAAGCCTGTTAATATTAACACTTTAGGTGGGCGGGGCATGTAACCAAAAGGTAACGGGACCATCGTTACATAATCGTACTTTCATATCTGCTGCAAACTGGCCGGTGCTGACATTCGAATAGAGACTACGACAATTATGCACAAGTTGTTCAAACATCACCTTGCCATGATCTGGCGTGGCGCCATTACTAAAGCTGGGGCGCATTCCTTTTCGGGTGTCTGCAGGTAGAGTGAATTGTGGAACCAGCAAAAGTCCACCGTCTATTTGGGTGAGGTTTAAATTCATTTTTCCGGCGTCATCAGCGAAAATACGGTAACCAAGCAGTCGTTCAGACAGTCGTTTCGCCTGCTCGGGGCCATCATTTCTTTCAACACCAATCAGAGCGAGCATCCCCTGTTCAATCTTTGCGATGATATTTCCGTCGACTTCGACGGAAGCGTCAGTCACTCGCTGAATCAGTGCAATCATGGGTAACTATCTGATGCATATTTTTGGTGGCTCTTACTAAGGCGTCGGTAATGCCAGGATCCAGATTAGCGTGCGAGGCGTCGCGAATAATATGAAGTTCGGCACTGGGCCAGGCATTTTGCAGCAACCATGAGCAATCGAGAGGGCATAGTAGATCGAATCGTCCGTGAACAATGATGCCGGGAATTTCATTAATTTTATCTGCATCCCGAAGAATTTGATTAGGCTCTAAAAAACATAGGTTGCGGAAGTAGTGAGCCTGTATTTGGGCGGTAGTACTGGCAACATGTGGATCTTTGAATCTTTGTAGCCAGACACTGGAATGATGCAGCAAACTGCTTCGGGCATACCAGACCGCCCAGCTTTTCGCGGCGGCCATACGTGCCAGATCATCGTCACCTTCCAGTCGGCGCGAAAACACATCGAGTAAGTCGTGCAGATCGGTGGCGTGTAGGGAGTGGACAAATTCTTCCCAGTAGTCGGGAACAAGTCGAGGTACACCGGTTTCAAATATCCACTTGATATCTTCTTCGCGACCAAGAAAGGTGCTGTGTAATACCATGCCCAAGGTGCGCTCGGGATAGGTTTGAGCATAAAGTAATGCCAAAGTGGCTCCCCAACCACCGCCAAAAATGACCCAGCGTTCAATTCCTAGCGCTTCGCGAATGGTTTCCATATCCTGCACCAGATGCTGAGTAGTATTGGCTACCAAAGGCTTTTCGGCTCGAGAACGCCCGCAGCCCCTTTGATCCATTAGGATGACTCGATAGTGTTCGGGATCGAAGAATCGGCGGTGATAGTTAACGGAGCCGGTTCCGGGGCCTCCGTGTACATAAAGTACAGGTAAGCCTTCGGGAGAGCCGCTTTCTTCATAGTAAATATGGTGACCATCACCCACATCGGCATGGTGTTTGGCATAGGCTTTAATTTCTGGAAATAGGACTTGCATAAAACTCCATCACTGCTGCGGACTGAAATAGTGCGTCAGCCCCTCCTGTTAGGCCCTGAAAGGCTTTGGTTGGTGCTTTTCACCAACAAGGGTTTCACTAATCTTAGCATGTAAGGAATAAAAAGCAGTGTAGCTGATCAAAAATATCTCTCACAGCGAATGGACGATCTCTCACAAAGAATTGAGAGTGGACTTACAGATGTCGATGGGGCACTTAACTAAACTGAGAACCGTCAATCTCCTACCTGCAAAACATTGACACATATTCCGGCCTTTATGGCCGGTTTTTTTTGCCTGCAAAAAAGTTTTATCTAATTTAGTACTGCCAGGCAAAAGTTAGAAAGAATTCGCGTCCGGGTTGCGGCATTAACGAATTGTAAAAGCCACCACTGCCAATCCACTGTCCGTTATTATCAAACATTCCGGGACTATTACCAGAATTCGCCGCGCGAACGCCGGGGTGAAAATACACTTTATCGAATAGGTTCTTGATGCCCAGCGACAGCAACGCATTGGAATTTTCAAAATGGTAATTTAAATGCAAGTTGTAGATACTGTAACCAGGAACCTCGCGGATTGGATTTGAAACAACCGTATCACGATTACGATACCACTGATGGTTCAGACTCACTGTCCAGTGGTCATTAAACTCCAGAAGAAATTGATTGCTCCACGCGACAGAAGCCGCATCGCCAGAGGTCCACCAAAGCGAGTTATCATCGGCTTGCTCCTGACTGTGTAAGTATGACAGGTAACTGGTTAATTGAATTTCATCCGCCCAACGCGGATTTACTTTAGCGCTGATACTGATATCGGTTCCAGTGACTTTGCCACGTCCGCTATTGATCGCTCCGCCACTGATCGAACGAAAAATTGACTGGTAGTGAATCCAATAGGTGTTAATGCGCCAGGTAAGTTTAGGTTTTACATGTTCAATAACCGCTTCAAAGGTTTCGCCTTCTTGAGGCTTCAAATCAGGATCGCTGCCAGCACCCTGCCAACCCCCATAGAGTAACCGTGCGGGAGGTTCTTCGAATGCTTCACCATACAACAACTTCATATGCCAGTGACCAAAACTTAGCGTGTAGCCGGCACGCAAAACGGTATTGCTGCCATAGCTGGTTTGGTCATCGTGGCGGAAGCCGAGGTGGAGAGCGTGGTTGTAATCATCGTTGTGCGCGAGTTTATGGTGTGACAAAAGATAAATACTGCGCTCGTGTACTCGCTTATGATTATTGGCAATGGCATCATCGGTAGCGGCGTTTGGAAAGGCGTAGGTGTCTAAGTCTATTTGAGACACGGGTAGGCTCGGTCCGTAAGTTACATCATAAGCTTTACTCAGAAGTTTTCGTTCGTAACCGATGCCACCGTTTAGTCGCCAGTGCTCCGAAAGCTTCCAATCAACGCTTTGC
>JBFHVL010000274.1:0-3290 GCA_041589565.1 Kangiellaceae bacterium
ACCTTAAATTTTTTCAGGGTAATTTATGTCACTGTTAGATATTCGTACATTGTGGGCAAAGTTTACGGCTAATGAAGCCTCAGGTGGCATTTTACTAGTTATTGCCGCAGCTTTAGCCATGGTCCTGGCCAACAGCCCTTTGTCTTCTTATTATTCATCTTTGTTAGAGTTACCAGTAATGATTCAATTTGGTGACTTTGCGATTGATAAACCGTTGGTGCTTTGGATTAATGACGGGTTAATGGCGCTTTTTTTCTTCGTCGTAGGACTGGAAATAAAGCGCGAACTCTTCTATGGACAACTGTCACAAAAAGATCAGGTAATCCTTCCGTTTCTGGGAGCAGTGGCAGGGATAGTTTTTCCCGCACTGATATACGTTGCTTTCAATCGTGCTGATGAGATCGCGATCAACGGCTGGGCGGTTCCTTCTGCAACAGATATTGCTTTTGCACTTGGCGTCTTTATTTTATTTGGAAAGCACTTGCCTTCGAGTCTTAAGCTTTTCTTGTTGTCGGTGGCCATCATAGACGATATTGGTGCCGTCATCATTATCGCTTTGTTCTATTCGCAAGACTTGTCAACCACCTCATTGATTATTGCTTCAATTGGCTTAGTCGCTTTATTTGTTCTTAATCGCAATCGGGTAACTAGCCAAACTCCGTATGTAATTATTGCGACCATTGTTTGGGCTGCTGTATTAAAGTCAGGCGTTCATGCCACCCTTGCCGGGTTTGCAGTAGCCTGGTTTATTCCAATGCAAAAGAATGAAAGTAGTTCTATGTCGCATCATATGGAGCATAGCTTACATCCTTGGATCGCATTTTTGGTTTTACCACTGTTTGCTTTTGCAAATGCCGGAGTTTCATTAGTAGGAACTAGCGTTGAGCAGATCTTTACCCCCATTACGTTGGGTATTATGGGCGGATTATTTATTGGAAAACAGGTTGGAATATTCGGGGTATGTTGGTTAGCGGTAAAAATGAAATTGTGTGACTTGCCGAAAGGTGCCACATGGATCCAAATGTATGGTGTCAGTTTACTCTGCGGTATTGGATTTACCATGAGTTTATTTATAGGCTCCTTAGCTTTCGAAGAGCAGGGCTTAACTTATCAGACAAAAGTTAAAGTTGGTGTCATGTTGGGTTCATTAATGTCAGCTATATTGGGCGCCTGGATCATCAGCCGAGCCTCAAATAAATTAGGTCGCACGTCGAAAAACTCTAAGGAGGAAAAAAATGCTTCTTCAAAAGCAGTCACTAACGCATAAGCTAATCGTATTAATTGCAGCATTCTGCGCCACGACTTTATTCGCTAAGACAGAGCACCGCGCGAACACTACCGACGTAAAGCAAGCCGTGCTTGAAGCTTGTGAAAATTATCAGAAAGGTAAGAATGTTTCACCGGACAATCGATGTAAAGCTTATATCGACGGATTTATCGATGCGTCGATTCTAGCGCAATCAGCAACGTTTGGCAGTGGTACACCAACCCAGTCAGATCGTAGCAGTATTGTGAAGCGTGCTTTGAAGTATCGAATAGGTGTAGTCGATATTAAAGGAACCACTGTCAACTACGACTTTTGTATTCCTGAGGATGTTAAACTCTTCGACCTGAAAGCAAACGTGATTAATAGTTTGGATATTGCAGTACTTAATCAGGTTCCACTGAAACTCGAAGTGCTATCTACTCTTAAGCGTTTATATCCTTGCTAAAAAGTATATGTGGCACTGGACCGGTAATGTTAATGGTCGTCTATACAAAGTGGCTCTTAATGGTCCGAGCTAACATTTTGTTGTTAGCTCTTTAAAAAGTAAGATAAAACCGTCAAGTCGTTCAAGAGTATCAAAGCATGGGTTTATAGTTACTTCTATTTGAGTGTCTTGGGTATTTACGATATTGGCGGTTTTTATCTGATTGATTCGACAAAATTCGATCCACTCTGAAAGTTCGCTACACTCGAATGTCAGTTTTAAATCCATAATTGAACGGTTAATATCGAGGGGGAGTATTTTAATAAAGTCGGAGCTTTTGGGTGTAAAACGTCGTATCAATAACTCTGTATCAAGATAAACAACACCAGCGTCTGTGAATTTCAGAATGTTATTGAGATCGTTATTAACAAGCTCAAGCTCCTTAATTTTATCTTGGTACTCGGTATTAACAGTGAAAAGTTCTTCATTAACTGACTGGAGCTCCTCGTTTGTACTTTGGAGCTCTTCATTTGCCGCCATTAGCTCTTCGTTAGCGCTTTGAAGTTCTTCGGTCATCGCTTCAACATCATGTTGCCGTTCATCTAAAACAACTCGAGCATCACTGAGCGCCTCATCTAGCTCTGATATTCTTAACTGCATTTTCGAGGCGACGGTTGACTTATCTCGCGCATCCTTACTTTTATCGGCAGTTAAGGTAATAAAGGAAATAGCATAAAAGATGCTGTGTTTTGGGTGTTGTATTTCAATATAGTTTCCTTCGATTACAAAAGCATCTGGGTCATGAGCGAGCCTAATATTAGGAACTATTATTTTCGACTTTTTTGTTTTTAACCTTTTAACCAAACTGCTGATTACTGGATTTAGAGGCTCAATTAATGTGTTTGTATAGTGTAAGTTATGAATTCCTGGTTTTATTTTTCTAGTGAATTGTTCTGTATCGTTTAAGCTGTATATTAGGTTAAAACTTTCATCCAGTATGATTGTGGGGGGTAAAAAACGTCGTGATAATCTTTCTTTAATTTGCGATATCTGATAGATATCTATGTTACTTTCAAAGGACATGGATTTAGAGCGTCGATACAATGGTTTAGTATTGTCTAAATTCGATTGAAATCCTGCGTCGGATAAAGAGATTCTTCTACTACTCGATTTACGGAACAACTTAATAACAGGATCAATCGGCTTAAAATAATCGGACATTAAGCTACAGGTTTCGGCCGTTCCAAGTAATAAAAACCCGTTGTTGATTAATGAAAAATGAAAATAAGATAGGATTTTTCTTTGTGCCGTTGATTGAAAATAAATCAATAGATTTCGACAGCTGATAAAGTCCATCTTGGAAAAAGGCGGATCACGTAATATATTATGTGCAGCAAAAATTACGCGGCTTCGAATGGCATCGCTGATAACATAACCTTCCTTTGTCGTGGAAAAATAATTAGAAAGTATATCTTCAGAAAGGTCATTCTTTAGGCTTGAACTATACTTTCCAAAGCTTGCTTCTTGCAATGCTTCTTTATCGATATCCGATGCAAATATTCGCACTCGACGCCAAACATTAATTTTCCTCATTGCTTC
>JBFHVL010000275.1:0-3196 GCA_041589565.1 Kangiellaceae bacterium
CCGTCGGTCGCTGACCCTACGCGTACGCCGTCGATAAGGATCAGTGTGTGATCGGGATTAGCTCCTCGCGCAAACACCGCACTTACCTGACCACCACCACCTTGGGTAACAACGTCTAAACCCGCTATGGTTAATAACAAATCATTAATCGATTCCGGCTGAATTTGCTCGATATCATTGCGAGTGATAATTTCAACATTCGCCATCAACTGATTGACGTTCTGTTGAATTCGGTTTGCTGTAACCACAACACGATTATCAGACTTATGATCGTCCGCATAGTTAACGGATGAAAATCCGGTTGCGATTACTGTTGCAACAGCATAGCTTAATTGGTTTAACTTCATTACTTCCCCTAAATATTTTTAATGTGCGCCCACCGCGCGTTTATGCAAACCTTAAGGTTTACGGTTAATCTTGTGCTGAGCCGGTCTCCGGGCTTAGGGCATTTTTAAAACTCGTTAACTGTTCTAAACTGATCCCATTACCGTTGCGGGGGCAGCGCCGGATTCACACCGGCTTCCCGTTAAACTTTCGATTCCGTAAATACCAATAAAAATTCATTATACTTACTGTCGAAACACTCAGCCTTCCCCAACTGTCCTTGTCTTGTAGGTTTCCTTGCGTGCTTAAACGCTCCGCAACCCAACGGAGTAAAAATAAACGCTATCGTGCTGAATCAATTGCTTCACAGAGTTTTTCTAAGCCATCAATTGCTCGGGTGGTAAATCGATGCAAAATATCACCATTGATCACAAACAAACGATCATTTTTTACTGCGTTGATATTTTGCCAATTATCCCAAATGGACTTTTTCGCGCCAATATTACCCGAGTGATGCGGAATGATGATGACCTGTGGATCTTTAACCAACACCGACTCCAATGAAACTAATGGATAATCACTACTTGCATCGTTAAATACATTATCACCGTTACAATCGGCAATGAGCGACTCAACCCAACTGTTAGGGCCGACGGTACGAATAGGGTCATGCCACATTTGATAGAATACTTTAACCGGTACTTTAGTTTTATAACGAGTCGTAATGGTGTGATACTTTTGTTCCAACTCGTCAATCACTTTATTTGCACTTTCAGTTAACCCGGTGAGCTCGCCGAGTTTCTTTAAATCGCGACTGATCTCTCGAATGGTTTGTGGATGGGTATAAAACAAGTTTAACCCCAAAGACTCCATTTTCTTTAAATCGGAATCTTTATTACCGGTACGCCAGGCAATAATAAGATCTGGTTTTAATTCCAATACTCGTTCCAGTTGAATGCCCGTGTAGTTGCCGATACGCGGAATTTGCTTCGCTTGCTCAGGATAATCTGCATATTCTACCGTCCCAACTATGCGATCACCGGCACCAATGGCGTAAAGTAACTCAACCGCATGAGGCGATAATGCAATAATACGCTGTGCAGGTTTTGCGGCTACTGAAATTCCAAAAAACAGTAACCCAATAATAAGATAAGGTTTCACCAGTCCACTCCTTTACGTGCTTTGATTCCCGCACGAAATGCATGTTTAATATCTTTTATTTCGCTGACCGTATCAGCAAGATCGCGTAATTCCGAAATGGCACCACGACCTGTTACAATCACCGATTGTTCCACCGGACGATTGGCAATAGCCGTCAACACTTTGTCCTTATCGAGATAGTCGTAACCCAGCATATAGGTCAGCTCATCGAGTAACAACACATCGATGGCCGGATCGGCTAAAAACTTCTCCGCTTCTATCCAAACTTTTTCTGCGGCAGCAATATCGGCTTCCCGGTTTTGCGTTTCCCAGGTAAACCCGGTTCCCATAACGGCAAAAGGTACGCCGTGAGATTCAAGTAAACTACGTTCACCACAGTCCCAGGTACCTTTAATAAACTGAACCACTGCAGCTGTGTAACCATGACCTACAGCACGGCAAACGGTGCCAAATCCGGCAGTGGATTTACCCTTGCCGTTACCGGTAATCACCAGACAAATGCCACGCTCGATGGTTGCCTTGGCGACATTGGCATCAACCTTGGCTTTTTGTTTTTGTGCTTTCAGTTTGTGTTTTTCGTTTTTGTCCATGGGTTTACCTTGGATTTAATTGGCTGAGATTATCTTTCAAATTTTTTAACCCCCTCCAACTCCCCCTTAAAAAGGGGGAGAGTGGAAAAATCGGTTTTCTTGATGCCTCCCCTTAGTAAGGGGTGGTTGAGTGGCGTTTGTAACACCACAAATTTAACTAACAACTCTGTCCATAAGCTTTTGTCACTCATGGTTGCTTATCTTAAATCCTCACCAGTTACCCTTGAAAAGGGGGAGAGGTGGAAAAAACCGTCGTTTTAAGTCCTCCCCTTTTTAAGGGGAGGTTAGGTGGGGTTTGTAACACCACAAATTTAACTAACAACTCTGTCCAAAAGCTTTTGCCACTCACGGCTGCTTATCTTAAATCCTCACCAGTTCCCCTTGAAAAGGAAACAGATAGAAAGCAAAATCCAGAACTAAACTTCCTCCCCTTTCTAAGGGGAGGTTAGGTGGGGTTCGTTACCTCATCACCTTAATTAACTGATCGACATTTAAATGTTCTTCGAAGCAGTCGGTTAGCCGTTCAATCTCGGCCAGTCGAGTTTTCTGCCAGTCATCCGCTAAAATACTTTCGTCCGTCACCCACTTTAAAATAGCGGCGAGACTTTCGGCTTTTTCAAATAACCCGTGAATATAAGTTCCGGCAATTTGACCGTCATCGCTGATAGCGCCATCAAAATAGTCACGATCACCATCATGGATTTTGGCAAAGGGATTATTCAGCGCGACGCCTTCGCTTACGCCGCAGTGAATTTCGTATCCGGTAATTTCGCACTCACAGTTGTTTAACAATAAACGTCCATGAATATTTTTGAGTTGCTTGTCCGCTTTCAATTCGGTTTTAAAATTTAACAAGCCGAGTGCCTTGATTTCACCCGGATCATCTTCGATACCCAGTGCATCATGAATACTCTCACCAAGCAGTTGAAAGCCACCACAGATCCCGAGTAGCTTTCCACCATAACGCAGATGATGTTTGATCTGCTTGTCCCAACCATAGTCAGTGATAAGTTTCATTTCGGCGCGCACATTCTTACTACCGGGTAAAATAATAAGATCTGCCCCCGTAAGGTCGTCACCAGGGCCAACAAAGGTTAACTTCACCTGAGGATGGGCGGTTA
>JBFHVL010000276.1:0-3138 GCA_041589565.1 Kangiellaceae bacterium
CGTTGCAGATGTGTTTCAAAAAGGAATCATCCCACAGCACATACCACTTATCAGCCATGCCGCCACCTCAATGGTGCTGTCAGAGATTGCTGGCGATCGAGCTTTCTGGCGAATGGCAGGTAATAACCAACAGCAAATAGACCTGATGGCGAATTTCCTGCACCAACAGTTAGGGCTTAAACGAGTTTACTTAATTACCGGTCGTGACATTTACAGTCGTGAGATTGCTAATGGTATTAAAACTTATTACGGGAAGGTTGCCGATGGTTGGGTGGATCATTTGTCCATAAGCGATAAAGTCTTTCTGGATGTTATGGATTTAAGTGATGAAATTAAAGAAATTCAGCAGCAAGGTGTCGGCGCCATTATTATTACTCTGGTAAATGCTCAAGTGGCCGGAATGATTCGGCAAATTAGAAATAATTGGGTAGGTCGGTTTCCAATTATCATGATAGGGGACACAGTGACACCAAAATATCTGGAAGACGCTGATCTTGGCGAAATAAATGCCTGTATTTTCAGTTATGTGGGCACACCAACTGATTTAGACCCGAGGCTGAGTCAAAAAATCAAAACTGCCATTCAAACCAATGCCACCGGATTTGATGGTGCTTATGTTTATGATGCCACTATGATTTTGGCCATGGGCAAAGTGTTGGCCGAGGAGTTTAATTTACCTATCAAACAAGCCGTATTAAAAGTTGCCGGTGATGGTTTTCGTGTTACTCCAGATGATTTCGCCCAGATTAAAACACTGTATCAAACCCATCAGTCCTTCAGTTTCTATGGATACAGTGGTCGAGTCCATTTCAATAACAACGGAGATAATCTGACCGCGTTTGAAAAGCTCTATTCTCTCTCGGGCGATATCGCTGATACAAAACGGCGTTGTATGCAACTGCCATAATTATCGACAGGTTTAAAGAGCTGCAATAGTATTGCTCTTTTCGCAGCCAAGACTGTATCGACAATCATGTGTTCTCACACTGACTCTTTTTGATCATCGGCTATACTTGGGTTAAGCAATTAAACATTTGAACAGGATAGGTGTCGTCTAGTTGTGCAATAACCTGGGGAACAAAATATCTATAGTGGTAATTCTGCTAGGATGGCTACTTGCCGTGCCTGCAATGCCAAAGGCTGAGCATGAGGGGGATTCACAGGAAGACCCTTTGCATGAGCTCAGTATCAAGGAGTTGATGAGTATCCCCATCAGCAAGCGGCAGCTCGTCCCCAATATTCATCAATCGGACAAAAATAAAGTTGGGGTCAACACGATCAACTTTGCCATTATGGTGCCTATCTCCAGTTATCCGATGTATTCGGCAGAAGTCGTTATGGCTTCCGATCTCGCGGTATCATTTATCAACAGTCATGGCGGCATCAATGGCAAGCGACTGGTTATGTTGCGGGGTGATGATCACGAAAACACTCCGGTATCAGCACGGTTGGCCGAGCAGTTAGTGAAGCAGTATCAAGTTGAGGCCATATTGGGTCCTGCCACTTCAGACAGCGTGGCTGATGTTCTGCAAAAGGTCGCAATACCACACAACATTCCTCTTATTAGTCAAGCGGCCTCATCGATTAGACTTGGCGAAATAGGTGGCGACCACGCTTTTTGGCGCATGGTGGCCAACAACCGCCAGCAGGTGGATCTAATGACCGAGTTTATTCATCAAACCATGGGGCATCAACGAGTGTTCGTGTTTGGTGGGCGTGATATGTACAGTGAGGAGATCCGCGAAGGGATATTGGGGTATTTCAAACGAATTAAAAATGGCTGGGCCGATTATCTGGCAATCAGTGATCTGGTGTTTATTGATGCCATGGATCTGGAAGAAGAAATCAAAACCTTACAGCAGCAAGGTGTTACTGCGCTGGTCATTACTAATGCAAATGTACAAATTCCCGGATTGCTGAGGCAGATCAGCAGCCACTGGCAAGGTAAGTTGCCATTGATTATGGTGGGTGACATAGTCACGCCAAAATATATTAAGGAAGCTGAATTAGGAAACATCGTAGAGTGTATTTATACCTACGTTGGAGCACCTACCGATGTTGCTCCGGAGTTAAGTCAAAAGATTTCCAAACAACTGGATATCGATGCGGCTCGTTTTGATGTCGCCTATATTTATGATGCTACGGTTATTCTGGCTATGGCGAAAACCCTGTCGCAACAATTTGACTTACCCGTAAAACAGGCCGTCAATCTTATTGCTGGCGATGGTTATGCCATCAAGCATGATGATTACCCCAACATTGCAGAGCTTTATAAAAAGCATGGAGCATTCAGTTTTTACGGATACAGCGGTCGCGTTCACTTTAGTGAGCGGGGAGACAATTTTACAGCCTTTACCCGAATTTATTCATTAGGCCGCCGAGACAATCAACAAACCTGTCTATCTAATCTGAAGGGCTAACCTTATAGTGCCGCAAACCACTTGGCGAAAGCCTGCCACTCTTGCCAGCTTGCCGCATAGTTATAACCCAGATGTTGAATTAGGGTAAAAGCCAGTACCAGTGGAAAAACAAAATACACCTTGCCCTTTCGCCACTCCAGCAGTATCAGCAGCATGAGTAGCGCGTCAATGAGAAACAAGGTTAATTGAAAAATTTGCTCTACACTCATACCAAAATCTGCGTAAAACAAAAATACTCGAGCAACCACCGGAAATAGCATTAGTACAATGGTCGATAACATCAAACGTGCATGAATCTGTCGCTGTCGTTTATATTTGGTTAAAGCCAGAATTACCGCTAAACAAAAGTAAGCTAAACCCACAATGTCAAAAAAGAAAATCGCAAGGCCAAACTGCTGTACAAATGGATTTTGACCATTCAAAAAATCATGAAACAACAGCAAGTTAAAAAATACAAAAGCTGGTGCAACAAGATACACAACCTTTCCTAACTTTCGATGCAAATCGAAGCGACCTTTTTGCGCCAATATAGGTTGAGCTATCAGTAGTGTCATCCAAGCCATCGCCGATAACGTGTGCATGTGAAGATTTAGTCTCACCTCACTGAGTTTGGCAAAATACACCGGCCAAAAAGCTATAAAGGCAATGGCGAATAAAAACAGTAAATAGTAGTGCGCGCGCGGGTAGATGCTTCCGTTCATGAGCTGATCTCCATTTC
>JBFHVL010000277.1:0-3137 GCA_041589565.1 Kangiellaceae bacterium
GGTAGTGGCTGAATTAACTTATCCTGCACCAGCAAGCGATAAATACTCTCGACCTTCTGATTTGCCGACATAGCGCTTGAAAAGCCAGCATACCCCCGATTCTTGGCGTACTTCTCCCCGACTTCTATCGCTTTCTTGGTCAGTTCTTTTTCATTCTTTAACTTCTTCATTGAAGCTCCTTAATTCTTGTACGCTTTCCCAAATGTACCCTATGAAAAAGCAGCTACTTCTTCGATTTGACGAACGCAGTAAAAGGATGCGCTAGTTGTCCGATAAAATTACTCGGCAGTTTTCTGGTGGTCCCATAATCTGCTGGCCAGTGCTCTTTAGGCATGTGATAGGTTCCGAACAGCCAATCAAACAAGACCAAATGCGCTGAATAGTTAGTATCTATAGCTGGCTTTTCAGAGCTATGATGCCAATGATGAAACTGTGGTGTTACGAATACATATTTTAACCAACCAAATGGCAGTCGCGTATTACAGTGAATAAGCACCGCCTGCAATGCGGCAAAAGCTACATAAATATCTAGGGCGGTCTTATCAGCACCTAGCAAATACAAAGGCACCATTACCATAGCTCGTTCTGAAAAGACTTGAATAAAGTGGCCCCTAGAGCCCGCCAACCAATCCAAAGTCTCTACCGAATGATGTACCGCATGCACCGGCCATAAAACTTTTACTTCGTGATACAAGCGGTGCTCCCAATAAAGTACAAAGTCTGCACAAACAATAATTAAGATAACTTGTAAAATGATGGGAATTGATCGGATGGATTCCTGTAACGACTCACTGACCGCCCAATCGAAATGACTGACATGGTAGTTGGCGTAAAGCAAGATGGCTGAAATCGCGAGATGATTGAAGCAAAAGTAAAAGAGATCAAGCCCCCACTCTTTTCTTAAAATTATCTGGTCTTTATATTTTGGCAGCAGTTTTTCTAACGTCATAAACACAAACGCCGAGGCAAGAAAAGCCAAGATTAACCAGTCCACACCTAATGACAGAGGGCGAGGCTCAACCGGACCTATGGGAACTGAGTAGCCCCCAAGCGCAAAGGCAGTCAAGGTAAGTAAGATTCCAGCAGTCCCCATTCTTCGGCATTTACCCAATACGAAAGTTAGCACCCCAAAGAACAGAGAAAAATACATCCCGTATTTAAGCACTACCTGTAACGATTCAGCATTGTAAGCTTGCCGGAGTTCGGTAGTGGTAAGGTAAGACGGATACAGATAGGCCAATACCGCCAGCAGGCTCAAGATCCCTAAAAACAAAGATGAGTAGCCGCTTATACGTCCTTCCCCAAAGCGAAACTCTTTGGCAGTATCCAGCTCAACTTCCCTTTGCCGATATTCATAATTAGAGTCCATAGATGATTCCTTTAACTGCGGTCACGGAATCATACCTAATTTCACGGCCATGAGATAGCAGGCTTTTAACGTAATTTTTACAATGCAAAAGCCTGCATTTATGAAAGTTGTTCGATTAAATCTCGTGAATGCCACATTCTCGCTTCAAGCCAAAAAAGCGCGTATCTTCTTCACTTATGGCTTCAGTAATGGGTCGTGTGGTATGGGTATCACCAATGGAAACATAACCTTTCTCCCACAAAGGATGATACGGCAGCCGATGTTTGAGCAGATAATTATGGAGATCTCGATTAGTCCAATCCGCAATCGGATGCATTTTAAATCGATTATCCTGCTGCCTAAGGATAGGGATTTGCTTTCTGCTGTTGGATTGCTCACGGCGTAATCCAGCATACCATGTACCTGTATTAAGTTGATCTAGTGCTCGTCTTAATGGCTCGACTTTATTCATGGCATTGTATTGCTCAATACCATCCAATCCTTGTGTCCATAATTGACCATAGCGAGCTTCCTGCCAGGCAGAGCTAATTTCAGCGCGAAACACCTTTAAGTTTAAATGGAGACGATGTGTTAATTCGTCAATAAACTGGTACGTTTCTCTAAACAGATAGCCCGTATCAATCAATACCACAGGTATATTCGGCGCAACCTGATGAAACAGATGTAAGCTCACCGCAGACTGAGCGCCAAAACTCGACGTTAGCACATGTATGTCGGGTAGCTCTTTGAGAGACCACTCAAGTCGTTGCTCGGCGCTCATGGCTTCCAATTGCTTATTGGCCAACTCAAAATCAAATGATTCAGCCAATACAGTCCCTTCAACTGGAGCTGAATTAACGCACTGCTGATTGCTTACACACTGTAACGTCATAACCTTTATATGGTTACCTTTTTATTAATCATTCGGTTTCACGTTAACAAAAATCGAGTTTCAAATTATTAACAATCAACTGGCTTTCGCCTGTTGCAACTCGAAGTGAAAATCGCTGACATCGAATTGATGCTGTACGACACCGGTACGAGTCACAAAGTCACCAAAATGCTCTTGCGGTAGTCGCTGTTCTTTATATCGCGCAAACAGCTCATCAAGAATTGTTAGAATTTCTGCTTCGCCTATGTTGTCGCGATAAATCACACCCAGTCGTTCGCCATGGTGTCCGGCACCTAAAAACAAATTGTATTTACCGGGGCCTTTACCGACCAAACCAACCTCTGCGATATAGGGACGGGCACAGCCATTGGGGCAACCTGTCATACGCATGGTGATCGGTTGATGGTCAAGACCATGTGCGACAAGAAGTAGCTCAACTTTATCGAGTAAACTTGGCATGTAACGCTCGGCTTCTGCCATACCCAAACTACAGGTCGGCAAACTTACACAGGCCATAGCATGACGACGCAATTTAGAAACCTCATCACCAATCTTGATGTTATGTTCGGCCACCAGTTGTTCTATGTCTGGTTTATCGGCTTCTTCAATATTCGCAATGATTAAGTTTTGATTCGGTGTTAAGCGAAAATCGCCTTTATGATCTCTAGCAATCTCTCGCAAGCCGGTGCGTAATCGATAGTCGCCTTCATCTTTAATTCGACCATTCTCAATATAAAGGTTTAAATGCCAACGACCATCATGCCCTTTTATCCAACCATAGCGATCACTGTTGCTGATAAACTCAAAAGGTTGTGCATCGAGTAGTTTCCAGCCCAGTCTTTCATTAAGTTCCTGTTTAAACCAATCAATACCACGACTGGCTATGGTGTATTTAAA
>JBFHVL010000278.1:0-3126 GCA_041589565.1 Kangiellaceae bacterium
CGAACAACGCCAACACGCCGACCAACGAGTGCAAGACTGGATAGAGAATCTCTATAGCGTGCTGTAACAGTAAGATCGTCAACAACACGCCCTACCCGCTGTCAGCCGCCTGTGAGACATTGCTGAAATTGTTTAGCCAAAAATGACGACGAACGGCGATGCCGCAATGCCACTAGTGTTTGTGTTAGCCGTAAAGCGTTACGCTGCCAAAACAAACACACCACACCAACAAACAGCTCAAACAAAAACACTCATTTTTAGAACAAAACGCTGAGACTAAAACGGAGCGCTACAATGAACACAAGCAGAAAAAAGCGCCCTAACCTTTTTATCTGAGCAACTTATAACGCCTTTACAAATGGCGAACGTCTTTTCTCGCGTCCAGTTACAGCCGTTCTTTTGGCTGCAACGATGTTTGATAAACTTGTTATGGGCGCTATACCATATTTAGGTATTATATGGTGCATAGAGGTTACCCAAATGCCCAAAAATACGAGTATTACTTTAGGCGACTATAGCATGTGCAGTTATTTACTGGGTCATTACACAAGGTGACAGCTCACGGATTTCCGCAAGATTGCCTGATTATACATTTCATCATAAGCCATCTAAGAATTCCTTAGCAGAGGTGCTTACTTCTTCTTTTCTGTCATTCTCGGACGGCGCCTCAACTAGTTTTTGCAGAGGCTCTCTTAGCTGTAGTTTTAACTCTGGGGAGAGCCTAGGTAATAAATAATTAATGAGAAAATATTTCCAAACAGAATCATTGCCGTCAAGAATTTTACTAATAGGCAATGCTAATTCTGAGCCGAGAGTTTTAATTCTATTTATTACCAATGGTGCCACTGGCCAATTGATATCTTTGGTCCATTCTAGGAGCCCATCGATATTGGAAATTACATGATCATCTGATGCGTCAGCGAGCCTATGGCATGCATCGATATCATGTTTGTCAGTTGGCAAGATATTCATCATATTTTACGCATAACGCCCATATAACCGGCAAACAAAAAGCGGGGCTAACAAGCCCCGCTTTTTGTGTGTTCGTGCTAATGCGTTTGTTAGGCTTTTGATTTTCTACGGGAAAAACCCAAACCAGCAAAACCAAGGCCAAGCAACGCTAGCGATGCCGGCTCTGAAACTGACGTACTTGTACCGTATGTGAAATTATCGATGAATATATAGTCATAGCCAGAGCTGATGTCGAGTGTGGCATGAGTAATCCCAGCACTAGCGATTCCGAAATAATCGCCCGCATTACTTGCGTGAGTTGGATTTATAGCAAGCGATTCAAGTAATGTTGCACCATTGTATGCTGACAAATTCCAAACTACATCTGCCGCCCCCCACATAAATGCAAACGCGTCAACTGCTGTATCAAAATCAAAGCGGAAACTAGTTGGATCATTACCGTGGTTGGTAATGTGGTAGCGACCACGAGTGTTATAACTACCAGCATAGTCAGAGTCTACTTCGATATTTGTGTTGCCGGTAAATGTGACCCCACCAACAGTCAGCGATGGAACATTAACTGTACCGACGGATTCAAAATCAATTACAGTGCCTGTAGATAGAAATGCTGAGTCAGTCGGTAGACCAGCTCCAGTAATTGGAACAGCAGCTGCGCTTTGAGATAACACTACCAATGCTGTTGCCGCTAGTGAATTTATTAGTTTTTTCATAAACAAGTTCCTTTTAATCACAATTTAAATTTAACGAGACAGCAAAGCAATAAATGCTCCAATATAATATGCCATTGATTTAATTAATTTATTTATATTTTACTGTAGAGTAAATGTAAATTAATTCGACACAGCCCAACGCCTTTAGCTGCGGCGACCGTAGTGAATCCAGCCCACGACCCTTTGTGGGCGATGCTGGCGCAACCGGTTATGTGTTTTATTTTCGGATGACAAGGTCGCCACCACTAAATTGAATTTGTTGCCCATCGAAAATGACCTCTTCCCAGTTAGCTGGATTTGAAGACTCGTTTTCATGGACTGCTAGATAGCAAAAATTTGGGTTCTCTATTTCAGGCAACACGCTAACTAGAGAACCTGAATTAATACCATGCTTTTCGCAAAGCTCTAGTTGCCCAATGCTGGACTTTATTTGGTTTATTAAACCGCTATGTTCAGCTTTTGCTTCTAGTGAATCGAAGGCTTGCACAGACTCCAATTCTTCTAGGTATTGCTTCAATTTTTCAATCGCTGGATTATTCATTTTTTACACATAACGCCGCGTTAACCGCGCGAGCTGAAGGCGAGTCCGGTTGAACGCCTGGTTATACTCATTTTTCTGGTAGTTTAAGCAGCCTTTCACTACGCCAAACTCGAATTACTTTTATCGATTTGCTTTCACGAAGATATACCACTCGGAAAGGTGAGTGAATAAGCTCACGAATTGACTCATCGTCAAACTCTGGTACCACGCGACCTATATCGGGATGTGATGAAAGTGTTTCAACGTGTTCAACAATTGATGCTACAAACTCTTGGCCAATTTGAGGAACGCCCTGCTCTAGATAGTACTCTTTAATACCTCTGAGGTCTTCGATGGCAGACTTTGAAAAAGATATATTCACGGACTAAAGCCCTAGCTGCTTTTTCACATCGCTTATATCAGAAGTCTCACCTTCCTTAATCTCCATCAAGCCTTGAGCAATAGCCTTGACGAACTCAAGCTCTTCTTTGATGTTTTCATAATCATCGAGACCTTGAACAACGGCAACGCCGCGGCCACGGCTCGTAAGAAGAACTGGCCTATGCGTATCTTTGGCGTGATTCACAACTTTACCAGGATTGATCTTGAGGTCAGACAAAGGAATGACGTCCTCAGAGAATTTGGTTTGCATAATAAAAGCCCTCCAGAGAAGACCCTTTTATAGCACCTATTAACAGGTTTAGTCAAAGAGTATAACGCCGCCATTTGCGGCAGGATTTGAGCCGATGCGTTTGCGATAATTTGGCGCAGCCAAACGCAAACGGAGCGGCGAAAAGACTGTCCAGCTGAAATTGCTTAGCCAACGATGACGACGAAAGTTGATGCAGTAATGCCACTATTATTTGCGTTAGCGATGTGCCTTTACAGCGCCACCACTTAACGGCTGCACCAAAACAAAATACC
>JBFHVL010000279.1:0-3086 GCA_041589565.1 Kangiellaceae bacterium
GATTATTGCGCCAGTGAGTAGAAAGCTTTTTCCAGTCCGCCTTGGTGGGCGTTCGATTATCGGGAAGTCGAGAGAACTCTCGTGCAATTTCCTTTAGCGGTATGCCCAGTCGTTGGGCCGTTTTAATCACACCTATACGTCGTAGCACCGCTGGATCGTAACGCCTCTGATTACCTGCGTTACGCCAACTGCTGATTAAGCCCTCTTTTTCATAAAAGTGTAGCGTAGGCACTGAAACATCGGCGCGTTCCGCTACTTTCCCGACGCTCCATCCCTCTCGTTTTGCTTTCATAAATATAAATCCAGATTTTTTAGAATCAACTGCTTGACCTCAAGTTAACATGAGGTTTTACACTAGACCGCAGATTAATTCAAATGAGGTTAATATGATGAGCCCAACCTATCAATTTAAGCCAAGCCAACATTACTATCCTGCTAGTCAAAAAATGACGCCGAGTAAAGTTGAAGACACTCAACAAGGCCTGTTTAAACAGAGCTTCTGCAAATTTTTTAACCGTCTTATGGCCAATAAATAGAAGGGAAGGCACATGATAGTACCGTTGTTAAAGGGTATAGACCATATTCATATCTACGTGAACGATAAAACGAAAGCCGTGGACTGGTACAGTAAGGTACTGGGATTTAAGATTTATGAACCTCTTAAACTTTGGGATAATAAGACCGGCCCACTGACTATGTCAGATGCTTCGGATACTGTTCATCTGGCTTTTTTTGAACGGGAAAAATATGAACCGCTAACGTCTCTTGCGTTAAAAACTACAGCAAAGGGATTTATCGAGTGGAAAGAACATCTAGAAAAACATGGCTTAAAGATCCGAATAGCAAACCATCAGGTCGCCTGGTCTTTGTATTTCAATGATCCCTTTGGGCATAGCCATGAAATTACTACCCGTGAGTATGAGCAAGTAAAAAGCGACCGTCATTGTGTATTAAATAATTAACTATTTTTACTCGATACTAGGGTTAAGCCATAAGATGACCGTGTCCTTTAATACTCTCGCTTTCACTATCATCCTGCGACTTGCTCGCAGGATCCATACAAAAATTAGAATTAAAGATAATTGCTAAATCAGATCAAGGTGTGGCAATTACGCCGGAGTCAACTTTGCGTACGCCAGCACTAACGTTTTCGGTCCCACCGATTCAAAATTGATCTGGATGCGCGCTTGTGGTCCTGAGCCTTCAAAATTAAGAATTACCCCCTGTCCAAATTTCGGATGCTCTACCATTTGGCCCAATTGAAATCCCTCGGGTCCATCATCACTGTCAAATAGTGAGCTTCGACCGAACGCAGGTTGCGACACCTGTGCATTTAATCGAATTTCTTCAATCAACTGCTTGGGAATTTCACGCACAAATCGAGAAATCGATGGATAAGTTTCTTTACCCCATAAGCGACGTTTTTCAGCATGCAGTAAATAAAGCTTTTTCATCGCACGGGTAATGCCCACGTAACACAGCCGTCGCTCTTCTGCCAAGCCATCGGGATCATCCATCGACATCTGATGGGGAAATAATTTTTCTTCCATTCCAGTTAAAAATACTACCGGAAACTCCAGTCCCTTTGCCGAGTGAAGCGTCATTAACTGCACACTGTCTTCGTATTTTTCGGCTTGAGTATCACCCGCTTCGAGCGATGCATGGGACAAAAACGCCACCAGCGGATCGATCTCATCTTCGGTGCCCATATCGGGATCATCAAAGACGTATTCGTCAGCATCAAATTCGCGCGCCGCTGATACCAGTTCCTGTAAGTTTTCTTTGCGTGCCAGTCCTTTTTCACCTTTTTCCTTTAAATACATATCCAGCAAACCGGAAGCTTCAATGACAAAATCGATGAGTTGATGCAGCTCCATCTCTTCTGCTTCGGAAGTAAGGTTTTGCACCAACACCTGAAAGGTCATCAGTCCGTTTTTAGCCCGTGCCGGTAACAAATTTTCTTCCACCACAATACTGGCCGCCTGCCATAGGGATACCTGTCGACCACGGGCTACTTCACGTACCGTTTCAATCGACTTTTGCCCCAGTCCACGCGTTGGCGTATTCACCACACGTTCGAACGCCGCATCGTCATTTCGATTGGCGACTAAACGACAGTAGGCCAGAGTATCTTTAATTTCGGCACGTTCGAAGAAGCGCAAACCGCCGTAAATGCGATAGGGAATGCCTCGTTGCAGTAAGGCTTCTTCCAGCACCCGTGATTGTGCGTTGGAGCGATACAAAATGGCGCATTCGCTGTGATTGTTTCCCTGATTCACATGATCTTGAATTCTTGCCGCAATAAAGCGCGCTTCTTCCTGCTCATTAAATGCCGCATAAAGCGCAATGGGCTCACCCTGATCGCCACTGGTCCATAAATTCTTGCCCAGGCGATCACTGTTATTGGCGATAACCGCATTCGCCGCCTGCAAAATAGTCGACGTGGAGCGATAGTTTTGCTCCAGGCGGATGGTTTCGCAGTCTCCATAGTCGCGTTGAAACTGATGAATGTTTTCAATCCGCGCACCACGCCAGCCGTAAATCGACTGATCATCATCGCCAACAATGGTAATTTCATTTTGGCGGTTAGCAATTAAACGTATCCAGCGGTATTGAATGGCATTGGTGTCCTGAAACTCGTCCACCAAAATATGACGAAATCGATTTTGATAATGTTCGCGCAAATGCACATTATCGCGCAGCAGTTCATAGGCCCTGAGCAACAGTTCTGCAAAATCCACCAACGAAGATTGACGACAGGCTTGTTCGTAATGGGAATAAATACTGGTCATGGTGGAGGTAAAAAGATCACCATTGTGCGGAATATCTTGTGGCCTTAACCCATCGTCTTTTTTGGCATTAATAAACCACTGCGCCTGCTTGGGCTGCCACTCGTTTTCATCCAAGCCCATTTCGCGCACCACACGCTTTACGATACGTAATTGATCATCGGAATCGAGTATCTGGAAGTTGTCATCCAGCTCGGCATCTTTGGCATGGGCTCGTAGTAATCGATGGGCCAAGCCATGGAAAGTGCCAATCCACATGCTGTTGGCCGGACGTCCCATCAAGTCTTCAATTCGACC
>JBFHVL010000280.1:0-3041 GCA_041589565.1 Kangiellaceae bacterium
AGGTGGATTCTAAAGATCTCTTGTCTCGCGGAGTCATCGGGCAGATCAACAAAGAAAATTTCATCGAGTCGACCTTTGCGAATCAATTCTGGAGGGAGTCGAGAAATATCATTCGCTGTCGAAACTACAAAGACAGGCTTCTTGTTTTCTGCCATCCAGGTAAGTAATGTGCCCAGGACTCGCTGGGAAGTACCACCATCGTTATCTTGTGTGGAGATCCCTTTTTCTATCTCATCGAACCAAAGAACACACGGTGCCATTAACTCCGCCATTTTAAGCGCTTCGCGCAAATTACGTTCAGTTTCGCCATGATATTTGTTGTACAAGGTTCCAAAATCTAAACGTAGTAGAGGAACACTCCACATGCCGGCTACCGCTTTGGCAGCAAGGCTTTTCCCTCCACCTTGTACACCCACTAACATGAGCCCTTTGGGTGGATCCAAATCTATTTCTTCACGTCGATGAAACACGACTTCACGTTGCTTAAGCCAACGTTTGAGATTGTTAAGTCCACCCACCTGACTGAATTTTGAGGTTTCATATTCAAAGCTCAAAACACCTTCCATATTCAGCAACTCAAACTTTGCTTTATTAACGGCAGGCAATTCATCTTCGGTGATTGCACCATCATCATTAATGACATTGCGAATGAGTTGTTGCGCGTCGGCAAATGTTAATCCTTGCAAGTTATTGATCAGTCGAGCGAGAGTATTGGAATCGGTACGAACTTTTTTACCGTGTCTTACTGACCACGCTTTAGCTTCACGACGAATCAGTTTTTCCAGTTGTTCTTTGTTAGGTAATGCCATGTCAAAGCGAGAAACAAAGCGTTTGATTTCTTCCGGAATGGAAAGCTCGTGAGAAATCATTACGACTGTGTGTTCATGTTCGTGAGCACTTAGAACCAATTCTTTTAACAACCGAACAATTTGGGGAGCGTCATCGATATAAGGATGGAAGTCACATAAAGCATAAATAGACGGGCGATGAGCGCTTAATATATGGCGCAACATATCATCAGGGTTGGTTGTATCAGCCAATGCGTCGAACTCGTCCATCAGATCATAGCGCTTCAAGCCATCCACCACATCCCAGGTGAAAAGGGGCTTGTTCGAACTAACAGCAATTTCCGAGAGCATTTTTAATGCTCTGTTCTCTTCGTGAGTTTCAATACCGATGATTGGGTTTCGTGATTTGATCAATAGTTCCAAATCATGTCGATCGCTTTTTCCCGTCATTCGTTACTACACCTGTTTGTTTGGATTGCTCTAAATATCGCTTTATTTCCTTATTCAAAGACGAAGCGATATAATTTGTACATTGTTAAAAAAGTTAAGTTTACCTCATGCGCCAACTCGGTTTCATCGATTCTTTACTCTGTGTAGCAGATAATGCGCTGCGGACATTGGCCGGGGGCTACCAGACCACCAGTCGACCCTCGCCTGCCGCCGATCTCCCCGAAGCTGATTTATCAACTGTGGAAAGGCGTCATGTCGCAGGACTTATGCGCATCAATCATTGTGGCGAAGTTTGTGCTCAGGCACTGTATCAGGGGCAAGCCCTGACAGCGCGGCTGCCCGATGTTCGAGAGAAAATGGAACAGGCCGCAAAAGAAGAAAACGATCATCTTGACTGGTGTCATCAGCGCTTACTCGACCTTGATACCCACACCAGCTGGCTTAATCCGCTTTGGTATGCGGGCTCGTTTACCATTGGCGCTGTTGCTGGTGCACTGGGGGATCGCTGGAGCCTTGGCTTTGTCGTCGAAACCGAACACCAGGTCGTAAAGCACCTTTCCAATCATCTAAAGCAGCTGCCTAAAAACGACTTGCGCTCGCAAAAAATACTTAAAGTGATGCAGCAGGATGAGCTTCAACACGCGACCGCTGCATTAGATGCGGGTGGAGCCAATTTACCCGCACCGGTCAAACAAACAATGGCGCTGATGTCGAAAGTGATGACCAAAACCGTCTACTATGTCTAGTTCAAAATAGCTGCTATAGGTTCTCTTCTTTTTTTAACAAGTCTATGGTTGCCAATTTATCATTGGACGAGCTTAGCCAGCTAAATATGGGGTAGGCAGCTGCGGCCAGTAAGGCTAGGATGGAGAGCTCCGTTAATCTCTCTGGGAACAGTAATAAAGCAATTACCGCAACAACTAATACAGCCATAAATACCTCCATCCGTTAAATGCAATCAGACCGATTGCCAACCTCAGGACGTGGTGTTTTGCTCCATGAACTTAATCAACTCAACCAGTTGACGGATTCTGGGTAGCCGTTTTTGCACGACCTGAGGATCATAGCCCTCACAGTCCTGGGTGACCGCAAGTCTTAAAAATCCTTCAATCAGCCGAAACACTCGATCGGTTACTCGGCGTTCCAGCTCCTGCATTAATTCGTCGTCAGCTTCTCCCTTTACTTTGAAGCGTTGAGCCACCAGTTCGGCCATTGCTTCAGGGATCCATTCCAACCCGAGGTGCAGTAATTGCGAGTAACGTTCATTATTCGCTTCGTAGTCCTGAACCTTTTCTATCAGTGGCTGGATCAGGCGCCTTAATTCCATTTGTGATTCGGAAAAACCACCGATGGAATCTTCGCGCTTTCGAGCTTCGGAGATTAATGCTCTTAGCTTTTCACTGGGCGTTTCCGCCCCTTCAATTTCAAAAGACGCGAGAAAGTCGGCATCTTCGTGCGAAACACGCACACTTAATGGTACAGTCCGGCCAGTCATTGGATGACTCCGTATTTATTGCAAGCTTGCTTAATTACGATTGTATTCATTTGTATTCGCATTGTCAACATTTGAATTTTATTGTAATCAGTGTTGAAGGTGTTAATGATAAACTGAATGTAAATCAATAGGTTAAGGTTCTATCGTTGCTCGATGATTTCGTAGCTGTGGGTGATTTCTACTTTACCTTTCAGCATTAAAGAGACTGAGCAGTATTTTTCCATCGACAAGTCACATGCGCGTTGTACCTGTTTTGCTGATAGATTTTTACCTGTGATACGGTAGTTGGCGTGAATTTTAGTAAATAC
>JBFHVL010000281.1:0-3021 GCA_041589565.1 Kangiellaceae bacterium
GGTAGCCAGCTAGGATTAAACTGAAACCTGGATTTAATGGGAGAAAGGTCGAATAAAGCAAAGGTTAAGATTAATCCGCCTAGTACAATTTTAAGCGATGTACTTTCAAAGTTTATTCCGAACCACTGCCAATGATAAATTTCGGTGACAACCGCCAGATAACTTAAGCTCAGGGCGCCAAACACTGCAGCAATCATGGCGGGAATTCCAAACCAGACGAAAACTTTAAAGTTAATCTCTTTATAGAGTAAAGAAACCTTTAATAAATTATTCGCGCCATGTACCACTGCGGTAGACGCAACAGCTACGGGTAATGGAAAAAACAATGCAAAGGCCGGCATTAACAGAGTCCCCAGACCAAAACCCGAAAACAAGGTTAAAAATGCTGTTGCCAGCGCTGTTAGCCCAATAACTAAATAGGTCAATTATTACTCGTCCTGAATGATTGTTATTAATGAGTGTTTTTACAGTTTACAGCTCGGTTTATTACCACTGGCAACCGATTGTTTATACAAAGGTAAAACGCCGCTCATCTGTGCTGTTAACTTTTCGATACGCGTAGCTTCCGATGGGTGGGTTGACATAAACTCCGGAGGCCGCGCTCCACCCTGCTCTGCCATTTTCTGCCATAGCGTAACGGCCTGTTGGGGATTGAACCCAGCTTTGGCCATCATATCTAATCCAATGGCATCGGCTTCCTTTTCTTGTTTACGATCGTATTTCATCACCACACCCTGGGTTGCGATACCTAATGCCCCGAGTGCTAATTGTTTTTCCGGTGATGGTTCACCGGCAATCACCGATGCGACCTGCAAACCCATTTGCGCAACTGTAGTGCGACTCATGCGTTCATTGCCATGATTCGCCCAAACGTGACCAATCTCATGGCCAATCACAGCCGCAAGCTGTTCCTGAGTTGAAGCAATGTTGAGCATTCCGGTATGCACGCCAATTTTGCCACCCGGTAAGGCGAAAGCATTAGGTGTTTCGTCATCAAATACTTTCACTTCCCACTCAACCTTTTTGAGCTCTGCCGGTAATTGTTTAATCAAATGATCGGTTACACAACTCACATAACGATTCACCTTGGCATCTTTAATCGGCTGCTTCTCTTTTTGTAAAGACTCATAGGCTGCAATGCCCATCTGTGACATTTGATCGCCAGAAAATAATAACACCTGCTTTCGCCCCGTTGGTGACACCGCACAGGCGAAAATAAGCGCTAACATCCCAATTACCCCGATGGATCGTAACATTGTCATAAACTCCTTTATGCCATAACTTTATTGCAGGTTTGTTGAGGGGCTATCATATCCGGTAAAATAGCTGCTTTAAACCCAGTCTGTAACCTCACGATTAGGTAATTACCCCAAAAGCTTATGAAAAAGCCCGTTTATCTTGATTACGCAGCAACTACTCCTGTGGACCCCAAAGTTGCAGAGAAAATGATGCAGTACCTGACTCTGGATGGTCAGTTCGGTAATCCAGCATCACGCTCTCACCGCTATGGCTGGCAAGCTGAAGAAGCGGTGGATATAGCCCGCAATCAGGTTGCAGGCCTGATCAATGCCGATCCGCGAGAAATCGTTTGGACCTCAGGAGCCACCGAGTCGGACAACCTTGCCATTAAAGGAGTGGCCGAGCGCTATAAAGACAGAGGCAAACACATTATTACCAGCTCTATTGAGCATAAAGCGGTGATTGATACCTGCCTCTATCTGCAAGCTCAAGAGTATGAGGTAACTTATCTTAAACCCGACTCTAACGGCCAAGTCAGCAGCGAGAGCGTCGCAGAAGCTTTGAGAGAGGACACCATTTTGGTGTCGATTATGGCGGTGAATAACGAAACAGGGATGCTGCAGGACATTAAGGGCATTGGAAATCTATGTCGTAAAGCCAAGGTATTGTTTCATGTGGATGCAGCCCAGGCTGCCGGAAAAATACCCTTTGACGTAAAAGCTCTCCCTATTGATTTGGCTTCTTTCTCCAGCCATAAAGTGTATGGCCCCAAAGGCATTGGCGCGCTTTATGTAAGGCGCAGCCCGGATGTAGCCATTGAGGCGCAAATTCATGGCGGCGGCCACGAACGCGGCATGCGATCCGGCACCCTCCCCACTCATCAGATTGTTGGTATGGGAGAAGCCTTTGCCATTGCTCAGAACGAGCTACCCGACGAAATGGCGCGACTGAAATCCCTTAAGCTTCGCTTTTGGCAATCGCTGAGCGAACTGGATAATATTCAATTGAATGGCGATATAGAGCTTGGTGCTCCTGGTATATTTAACGTCAGTATTGGCGGAGTTGATGGAGAGACCTTATTAATGTCGCTGCACAACCTCGCGGTTTCTTCTGGTTCTGCGTGCAATTCAGCAAGTGTTGAGCCTTCTTATGTACTCAAGGCTATGGGACTATCGGATGAGCAAGCACATAATGCCATTCGTATTAGCGTCGGACGATTTAGCACATCTGAAGAAATCGACTATGCTGTTAATGAATTGAAAGAAGTTATCACGCGATTACGCGCGATGAATGTGTGATATTTCAGCAGTTTGATCATCATTTATACGTAGTTGAACAACATTTAGAACGAAACAATTTTTTTTGGAAAAAACGCTTGATTTAATTTTGAAAATCAGCATAATACGCGTCTCACCGAGCGGGGCACCCAATAAAACAGGCGCAATCGCATTAAAGGTGACACCAATCTGGGTCGTTAGCTCAGCCGGTAGAGCAGCTGACTTTTAATCAGTTGGTCGCAGGTTCGATTCCTGCACGACCCACCAGCATTTTAAAAAGCCTCACTCGTTGAGGCTTTTTTATATCTGTAAGAAATGCGACCAAGTAATTTTAATCAGTTGGTCTCGGCCGAGGCGTCGGACCGTCGATTCCTGCAACGCCCACCTTTACATTTTAAATCATTACTTGTTGAGGCTTTTTTATATCTGTAAGAAATGCGACCAAGTAATTTTAATCAGTTGGTCTCGGCCGAGGCGTCGGACCGTCGATTCCTGCAACGCCCAC
>JBFHVL010000282.1:0-3003 GCA_041589565.1 Kangiellaceae bacterium
GAACCTTGTGCTACCGCCATAAATGCGCCCATTCCCATTTCGAGCATATCGCTTTCTTCAAGAACATTGCAGGTGACTGATTCGAAATCGGTTGCGATTTTTTGTGCTTGTTCTGCCAGGTAGGCCGGGGTGCAGATATTGGGTGGCATATTGGCTAAATCTTTGGCCAGTTTTACCCCTTCGGAAACCGCAAGACCTTCAGCGATGGCCTGCTCACCAATGGTCAAATCGCGTCGGGTAGTCACGTTAAATACAAGCTTACGTAGTGGACGACGTGCTGTATCAGTCTTGCTTTTTAATTGATCAAAGGTGTACAGGCAGCCCTGTGTGGCTTCAACTGCGTGTTTTACTTTCCAGTGGGTGTCACGGCCTTTAACGTTTAGCTCGCTCAAAAAGCAGACAGCTTCCATTGAGCCGGTATCGTTGAGAGTTGAAATGGCTTTGGCCATAACCGATTTGTATTGGGCTTCACCAAAGTCGCGCTCTTTACCGCAGCCTATCAAAAGCACACGATCACATAAGGTATTGGGTACGTTGTGCAATAATAAGACTTGGCCTAACTTGCCTTCCAGATCTCCGCGTCGCAAGATGTTGCTGATGTAGCCTTCGCTGACCTGATCCAGCTGTTCACCAACACTGCTAAGCTTGCGTGGCTCGAATACGCCTATAACGACACAGGCACTGCGCTGTTTTTCGGGACTGCCACTTTTTACGTGAAATTCCATGAAGACTCCTGACATACTTGTGAACTTGATTGGCGGTTTTCGCCTTTGGTTAAGATTAATTTATCCACTGAGCAAAGCTCAGCAGGATTTAACAAATCATGCTATATTACGCCTTGATTTGGATATGTAAACCTTTAAAAATAGCGATTTTAAACCAAATATGGTTAAAAATCATTAAAAGTATAAGTTTTGAGTAAGTTTTGTGCGCCTGAAAAAATACCTCAATAAGGAAATTTTGCTCGCCTCATCGGCGGTTCTACTGATACTTATGTTGATTTTCACCAGTCAGCAGTTTGTTCGTTATTTGAGCGATGTTGTGGATGGTAAAATCGCACCTGAATTGTTGTTAAGTATGGTTGGATTACAGTTGCCGCCATTAGTTGGATTTTTGATACCTTTATCGTTATTTCTCGGCATTTTACTGGCATTTGGGCAGCTTTACGTCGAGAACGAGTTAACCGTTGCGCGCAGCGTGGGTGTTGGAAATCGTCAATTAGCGCAAATGTTAATGCCTGTAGCTATTGTGGGTTTTATGGTGGCAGGTGGATTCAGTTTATGGGTCGCACCCTGGGCGGCAGGAACGCAACAGGATTTGTTAAAACAGCAGGACAAGCAGTCAGAGTTGGCCTTTTTAAGTGCAGGAAAGTTTCAGGTGAGCTCAGATGGTAGTAGCGTGATTTACGCTGCGGATCAATCGGGGAGCGGAGAGTTTTCTCAGTTATTTTTCGCTCGTTTACCTGAGCAAGCGAACTCGGACTGGCACATTGTGTCGGCGGAAAAAGGTCTATTGGTCCACCAGGAATCTGGCGGAAATGCATTAAAGTTGATACAAGGGGATAGCTATCGTATTCCTTCCAACTCAGGCGCTTGGAGTATTTCAAACTTTGACAGTTATCGCATGCAAATTGCACCCAGAGCCTCTGAACGAAAATTAAAGCTCAAGGCCATTGCCAGCGCTGATCTGGTAACCAATTTAAACGCTCAACATTGGGCTGAACTCCACTGGCGAATGGCGATCCCGATCAGTATTCCACTGTTGATATTTTTGGCGATACCCCTTTCTCGTGTAGAACCACGACAAGGTAAGTTTGCTCGGATGTTGCCTGCCTTGTTGTTGTATTTAAGTTATATGATTTTTCTGATGTTGGCGCGCGGACTTATCGAAGATGAAAAAATTCCCGGTGTGCTGGGACTATGGTGGGTTCATGGTTTGTTTGGTGGGTTGGTACTCTGGCAATACCGAAATCCTAACGCATTTAAGCTGCGCAAAGCGCGTGGCGGAGTGAAGTAACATGAAGCTAACCATTCTTGATCGATACATCGGCAAGCAGGTACTTTTGAGTGTTGTGTTTACTCTTTTGGTATTGGTTGGGCTGCGCACTTTGTTTACTTTGCTTGATGAAGCCGGAAAGCTTGGCGAAGGGAATTATGCGTTTTTAGATGCTCTCTATTACTCACTACTATTGCTGCCTGCGAGACTTTACGAGTTTTTCCCGATGGGTGTCTTAATAGGAGGCTTATCGGCTTTAGGTGTGCTTGCCGGTCAAAATGAATTAACGGTGATGCGCGCTGCGGGTATTAAGACCCTGACCATTGTTATGAGTGCGGTAAAAGTCACAATATTACTCATGCTTCTAGTCATTGTTATTGGAGAGTGGGTAACGCCTTATACCAGTCAAAAAGCGCAACGAATTCGCGCCGAAGCGCTAAGTGGAGATCAGCTTTCTCAATCCGAGCGTGGGATCTGGGCGAGGGATAAACAGGATATTCTTCATATTGAAAAGGTCGTAAGCCAGACGCAATTGGCAGGTGTAACTTTATTCCGGCGTGATGAAACATCAAAACTTGTTGCTGTTATTCGAGCCGCTGATGTCACACACCAGTTGGATGGTTGGGTTTTTCATAAAGCTAATCTGCAACAACCGCTCGGCGATACAATAAAGTTACAGCAATTGGATAGCTATGTTTGGCAGGGCGAGCTTCGACCCGATCATGTGGATGTTTTGACCACCGAACCCGAGATGCTTAATATCGCTGGATTATTTGAGTATCAAAAGTATCTGGAAAATAACCAACTCGACAGTCGTCACTACCAACTGGAGTTCTGGCGTAAGCTGGCACAGCCCCTAACTCTGGTGGTGATGATTGTGCTGGCCAGTTCGTTCATCTTTGGCCCCATGCGCTCGGTTAGTATGGGCGCGCGATTAATGACCGGCATAGTGGTGGGCTTTGGTTTTCATATAGTGAATAACTTTTTTGGCCCTATGAGTTTGGTGTA
>JBFHVL010000283.1:0-2983 GCA_041589565.1 Kangiellaceae bacterium
ATAGGAACTGCTCACCGGATCAGGCGGAATATAGTATTCACCACCTTGATACCCTTCTTGCTTGGGGATCAAATAACAGCGTTCCTGCTTTACAACCTGTGCACCAAACTGTTTCATTAAAGCTACTGTCATATCAATGTATTGCGTCGAAACTTCTTTGCCGACCAACTCAAGGGTGAAGTCACGATCAAGTGTTGGCGCAACTAACAACACAGCGCTGATGTACTGACTGCTGACACCGCCATCGATGGCAACGTGATTTCCGGTTATCGGCCCACCAATTACTGCGGGTAACCTCTGTTCTGTGGCATCAATGGAAACACCCAGCTCTGTTAACGCATTGAACAGATCCGCCATTGGGCGGGTATTCATCTTATCGCTACCGCGTAAATGAATAGGGCGGCTTTCTAGCGCCGCGACCGCCGACACAAAACGCGAGAAAGTGCCGCTGTGAGAAGTGTATATTTCTGCCGTTTGATCAAATTTTACCTTGCCTCTTGGCGTGCTCTGCAACACTCCGTCTTGCCAATGTAGCTGATAGCCCAGCTTATTGAGCCCCTCAATGGCCGTTACTATGTCATCGTTATTGACCACGTTTTTCAGTACCACAGGCTCTCGTGCCAAAGCAGCAATAATCACCAGCCTGTTTGCCAGATATTTGCTACCCGATAGCGATACCCTGGCCTGCAAAGGCTGATCGTTGGGAATTATCTCTCGAATTTGGGAAGGAAGATGTTCTGTTGATACTTGTTGAATCACCACAATGTCTATACAACCTATGCGTAAAATTGACCGAATTATACCTAAATCATTAATAAACGCCTTATTTTAAAGGAGTATAAATTTATTGTTGACAAATACAGCCATCAAATGCCACTATACAACCCATGAAAACAAGACGCCAAACTAACAGCCATTTACATCACCATCACCCTTTCAGGTGACGGTGCTTTTTGCGTTTTTGAATTAATACAAATTAACAGCAAAGCCCCGTTTACTAAAGTACTCGGGGCTTTTTCTTTATTCAGACTGGTAATAACACACAAATTCATACATTAAGACTTAAGGAACCATCCATGACGTTGAAACTGGTATTACCTAAAGGGCGGATCAACACCAAGGTTATACAACTGCTGAGTGACATAGGCATTACTCTAGTGGGCGATGATCGTAACTATCGTCCCAAAGCCTATGGTTTTGATTTGGAGGTCAAACTGCTGAAAAGTCAGAACATCCCTTCCCTGGTCGAAATGGGACAACACGACATTGGCTTTGCCGGACTCGACTGGATTTACGAGCGCCGCACTGAAGTAGAAGTGTTAAAAGACTTGCAGTTCGATCCGGTAAAGATTGTGGCCTGCATTCCCGAAGAGTGGGACTGGCAACAAGTCAAACAACGTAAAGTAATTGTTGCTTCCGAATACAAGCGCATTGCTGCCGATTATTTAGACCGCAATGGCTTCGATTATCAGTTGCTACGAAGCTATGGTGCGACCGAAGTATTTCCACCCGAAGACGCCGATATGATTATCGACAACACCAGCACTGGCACCACCATTCGGGCCAACCGCCTGAAAATTGTCGATACGGTTATGGAAAGCTCGACGCAATTTATTGCCAACAAAGATACATTGGCCGATGCCGGAAAGCGTCGCGACATCGACAACCTGCTCACTTTAATGCAAGCGGTTCTCAATGGTCGTGAGCGCGTATTACTGGAAATGAACTGCAGTAACGACAATGTCGATACCATCGTCAACCTGCTACCGGCCATGCGCTCGCCTACGGTAAGCCGACTTTATAACGAAGAAGGTTTTGCCGTTAAAGCCGCGGTGCCTAAAAATCAGATCCAGACGTTGATCCCTTCACTGTTACAAGCAGGAGCGACTGACATTCTGGAAACTCCCATCCGAAAATCGCTGTAACAGGGTTTCATCATGCTAAAGCTCGATTTCAACGAACGCAGCGATTATCAACCGAGTTGGTTGCAGAAAATTGAATTCTGTACCACTGAACTTTGGCGCTATCCTGATCGTGGTCAGCTGGAAACAACGATTGCTAAGTTTTATCAGGTTAATCCGGAACAGGTGTTTTGTAGCAATGGCGGAGACGAATCGATTTACATTCTGATGCGCATTATTGCGGAAGGAAGTCGGTTAATTTTACCGTTACCTGCCTTCAGTCAATACACCTGGGGAAAGCAGAGCTGGAAACTGTCCACCGTTGAAGTCGAAGCCAATGATGATTTAACCATTAACTGGGAAGGTGTTAAGCAATCGCTTCACGATAATCCCGGGTCGGTTCTGGTCGTTACCAGCCCTAATAATCCGACTGGAGAATCAATAACGCCAGACGCATTAATCGAGCTGCTAACCTTGGCGCAACAAAGTCAAAGCTGGATATTTCTGGATGAAGCTTATATTGAGTTCAGTGAACAGCCCAGCGCAATTAAATGGCTTAATCAATTCGACAATTTGGTAATTCTACGAACCCTGTCCAAAGCCTTTGGTTTAGCCGGTATTCGACTTGGATATCTCATAGGCTCTGAAATGCTCATTAACGAGTTTAAGCAACGTGCCATGCCCTTTAATGTTCCAGCACCATCAATTGCAATCGCCAACGTTGCTTTTACCAACGAAGCGCTGGCCGATATGCAAAGCTATACGGCAACCATTAAGCGCAATCGCGAACAGCTTAGAGAATGGTTTATCAAGCAAGATGTTCAGGTTATTCCATCGCAAGCTAATTTTTTATTACTACAGCTAAATCCGTTGAAAGCTGAGTTACTCAAACAGGTATTAAAGCGAAACAACATTAGTGTGCGCTTATTCAGCGAACCACTACTTAGCGGATGCGTTCGTATCACTATTCCCTATCAGCTTGATACACTACTGAACGTACTTGCCCAAGTGTTCGATCCCGAGATCATTTGTTTTGATATGGATGGCGTACTCATTGATACATCACAAAGTTACGACAATGC
>JBFHVL010000284.1:0-2971 GCA_041589565.1 Kangiellaceae bacterium
CGAGAGTAGGTCATCGCCAGGCATTTAATTAAAAAGAAAGCTCATCCGATTGGATGAGCTTTTTTTTTGCTTAACGTTTCGGGTTGATTGCTAAAGTAATCGCAGACTTCAAACTCCATCGCAAATCAGAAACCATTGGCCAAAGCCCAATTAGTGCTAAGCTGTAGAACATCTAACAGTTATTATTCGATGAACGATGAGAAAAACTGGAGCTGAGCTGGTTCGGTTTGCGCTTGAGCAATTAGGTGTTGAATATACCTTTGGCATTCCTGGTGTTCATACCACCGAGATCTATGATCAGTTAAACAGCTCGAAAACAGTAAAGCCTATATTAGTGACTCACGAATGTGGTGGAGCCTTTATGGCTGACGCTGTTTCTCGCACTGGTAACTCTATAGGAACACTGTTAATTGTCCCCGCTGCTGGAATTACTCATGCGGCCAGCGGTATTGGCGAAGCTGGTCTTGATGGGATTCCCTTACTGGTGATTTCAGGTGGGGTTCATAGCGAGAGTGGGCATAAATACCAGTTGCACGATATTGATCAACATACACTTCTAAAGCCTATTACCAAGGGAACCTTTAAAATACTGCATCATAATGATGTCATACCGACTTTGTTTCAAGCCTATCGACTGGCCACAGAAGGCGAGCCGGGTCCTGTTTATATTGAAATTCCTTATAACATCGCCAACTTCAAAGGTGATGTCGAGAATCTACCTGATTTTCGCTGCGAAAATGAAGATTACTCGATTAGCAGCGAGTTAATCGAACAAGCAGTAGAGCAGATTTCGAAGTCGACGAAGGTTGGAATCTTTTGTGGATGGGGAGCACGCGAGGCAACTCAGGAGCTCATTGAAATAGCGGAGTATTTGGCTGCTCCTGTCGCAACAACATTACAAGGATTGAGTGTTTTTCCAGCCGATCATTCTCTTCATACGGGAATGGGCTTTGGGGAGTACTCGGTTCCGGTAGCTGCAAAATCGTTTAAAGATATCGACTGTCTAATAGCTGTGGGTACTCGCTTTAGTGAAATACCCACAGGGAGTTATGGTGTCACTGTACCTGATAACTTAATTCATATTGATATTAACCCTGAAGTATTCAATGCGAATTATCGAGCAAAAGTTGCGCTGCAAGGCGACTCCAAACAAGTGTTACGCGAGCTGATACTAGAAGTTAATAAATGTATAGAGCAAAAAAAGAAAGACGAAGTTGAGGTAATTATTAAGCAGCATAAACAAAGTTATCTTAACGAGTGGTTGTTACATGATTCAAAAAACAAGGTTAATCCTGCGCAGTTTTTCAAGCATCTAAGTGGGCAACTACCAAGGCAGTCGATCATCGTTGCCGATGATGGCAATCATACGTTTCTTGCTGCGGAATTAATGCCCATTAAAAAAACTAAAGGCTTTATTTCGCCCAGTGATTTTAATGCCATGGGATATTGTGTGCCTGCAGCTATAGGCGCAAAGCTGGCAAATCAAAACAGTACCGTTGTTGGTATTGTCGGTGACGGTGGATTGTTAATGACTGGACTTGAGCTATTAACAGCTGTTCAATTAGGACTAGGTCTTATCATTTTTGTATTTAATGATGGTGAGCTAGCACAAATTGCTCAAGCTCAAAAGGTTCCTTACAATCGCAAAACCTGTACTCAAGTAGCAGGCTTTAAGCCCGAAGGGATTGCTATTGCAACCGGAGCACAATACTTAAAGCTAAATGATAATGCATCGATTGAAACAGTGATTAACCAAGCGATGTCTCTTGCTGCAAACAATCAGCCAGTCATCGTTGATGTAAATATTGATTACTCAAAACCCACACGCTTTACCCAAGGCGTTGTCAAAATTAATTTACGTCGGTTTTCTGCCCGTGAGAAAGTGAGAGCCGTGACGCGAGCGTTGATTCGAAGGCTAACTGGCTAATTTGTGATATTAATTGGTAAAATGTCGCTTCGCGAAATGACAGGACTTCAACTTTTGCCTATTTCTACATCCGCCGACTTATCTCATTTAAATACCTTTGGCGTTACAGCGAGTGCTGACGCATTCATTGAGCTGTCTAAAATGGAGCAATTGGAAAAACTACCAGAGTTGCTTCAGGATTTTCCTGACGCTCTAATTTTAGGTGGTGGTTCGAATTTGCTGTTTCTAGAGCACTTCAATGGCTTGGTGATTCGTATTGCTTTAAGTGGCATAGAATATCATGACGAAACCGATGAGTCGATTTGCGTTACCGCGAAGGCGGGTGAAAACTGGCATCAGCTCGTTATGAAAACACTCGCTGATGGATACAATGGCTTGGAAAATTTGGCGCTTATTCCTGGAACAGTTGGTGCTGCGCCAATTCAAAATATTGGTGCTTATGGCGTGGAGTTGGAGCAAAGGCTGCTTTCAGTACAGGCTCTATCTCTCGAAGATGGCAAGATGCATACCTTTAAGCGCGAAGATTGTGAGTTTGGTTATCGAGACAGTGTATTTAAGAGAAAAGTAGGTTGTTACTTAATTGTGGCTGTTACCTTGTGTTTGGATAAACAACTCAACCCCGTTTTAAATTACTCTCCACTTCATTCATTATTTGAAGATAAAACACCAACAGCTATTGAAATTGCTGAAGCTGTGATCTCCACTCGTCAGTCGAAGTTGCCCGACCCCGAAGTGCTTGGCAATGCGGGTAGCTTTTTTAAAAATCCTTTGGTTACGCAACAACAGTTTTTAGACTTGCAGCAACAGTACTCAAATATCGTTGGCTATCCAAACACAAAAGGCGAGGTAAAACTTGCCGCTGGGTGGTTGATCGATAATCTGGGATTGAAGGGATATCGCGTTGGCGATGCGGGCGTTCATCAACATCAGGCATTAGTGCTGGTGAATTACGGACGGGCTTCAGGTCGAGAATTGTTTGAACTATCACTGTACATTCAAACGCAGGTTGAAAAACATTACGGTGTGCATTTGGAGCGCGAAGTC
>JBFHVL010000285.1:0-2969 GCA_041589565.1 Kangiellaceae bacterium
AGGCATTAGTTCGATGTTAGATGCCGTCATTCCTGGTGGTGATGGAATTATTGGTGTTGTATGTGCGGAGCATATTGGTCCGCAAAGAGAGTGGAGCCAGGTCGAGGAAAGCTTTGTTATTGCGATTGGCTCAATTGTTGGGAGTATATATGAGTCGGAACAGCGTAAAAAAACAGAGCAGGAACTATTAGAAGCGAAAGAACAAGCTATTATGGCGGCAAAGGCCAAAAGTGAATTTTTAGCGAGTATGAGTCACGAAATCCGTACGCCTATGAATGCCGTCATAGGAACACTGGAGTTATTAAAAACCTCGCAAGTCCCAAATACCAATAGGCATCATGTCGACTTGGCGCATAACTCGGCGATGTCACTATTGCATATTGTTAATGATATTCTGGACTTTTCCAAGGGTGAAGCAGGTAAGCTTCAATTGGAATCTATCGATTTTAACTTAGTGGCTTTGGTAGGTTCAGTGGTTGAGTCATTAGCTCAGAAAGCGGAGGAAAAAAAGCTGCAGCTTATTCTTGATTTAAGAGACGTTCATACCAATCAGGTCAAAGGCGACCCCGGTCGTTTACGACAAATACTGACCAACCTTTTATCAAATGCCATCAAGTTTACTGACCATGGAGAAGTTGTTGTTAAAGGAAGCTTGAGTGACGCCGAGGAAGGACATTATCGATTTACTTGTTCGATACAAGACACCGGTATTGGTATAAAAGAACAACATTTGGACAGGCTATTTGATTCCTTTACTCAAGAAGATGCTTCGACAACTCGTAGATTTGGTGGTACCGGTTTAGGCTTAGCAATTGTAAAACAATTGTGTGACTTGATGGATGGGAGTGTGAAGGCCTCATCTCAACCTGGTAAAGGAAGTGTGTTTGAATTTAGTGTTCAACTCAATGAATCACAACTCGATGTAATTAATCTCGATCAGCTGTCTATTGAAGGTACTCATCTATTACTGGTGGATGATAATGTCACCAGTCGGGAGATTTTAAAAGGGCAGTTACAAAACTGGGGCGCGACGGTTGATGTTGTGAAAAGTGGCAGTGAGGCTCTGTCGATGCTGAACAATGAGCGTATCAACTATGACATTGCGATAATCGATATTCAAATACCCGATATCAGTGGTGCTGAGTTAGGCGAAAAAATTCGCACAATTAAACGCCTCGATAATATGAAATTGATGATGCTAAGCTCTTTTGCTGCCAGAGGCGACGCTAAAATATACGCAGATGTTGGTTATGATGCTTATATTCCTAAGCCGGTGACACCCTCTGATTTATTCGATGCTTTAAATCTTCTAGCGAGATTTGATCGAACGACAACACGGACATTGGTAACGCGCCATTCATTACGCGAGTTGCAGTCGTCCTCATTAAAGGTAGAGGCATCTGATGAAGCACAATTAAGTTCTTTCGACTTAACGGTGCTATTGGTCGAAGATAATAAAGTCAATCAAATGGTTGCCGAGGCTATGTTAAAAAAATTGGGCGTTGCGGTTACCTTGGCTAATAATGGCAGAGAAGCAATTGACATACTTAAAAATATCACCAGTCGTCAAGCAATCGATCTAGTGTTAATGGACTGCCAGATGCCAGAGCTGGATGGTTACGGTGCGACGCAAAGTATTCGCAACAGCGAAGCTGGCGAACAGTGGCAGTCGATTCCGGTGATTGCTTTAACGGCAAACGTAATGGAAGGTGACAAGCAAAAGTGTCTCGATGCAGGAATGAATGATTATTTAACCAAGCCCATTACATTGAATGCATTGACTCAGATGTTACAGTTATGGAAAGGGAAGATAGAGACTTAACCCATTTAGTTAAATTTGACCAGTAAAAGAAAATTATAAGCGGGTAATTTGCTCATACTATAAGTAGTTATTTAGGCACTAGATAATGGGCTTTGACTTTGATATCGATAAATTTCAATAGTTTGGGTAAAAGTGACAGCTACTATGATCAACGACCGAAATTTTGATGATATTGCTGAGCACTTTGAGAAAAAAGTGGCTTTATCTCGCAAAGGTAGACTCAGACGGAAGGTTATCTTAAAGGATTTAGCGCCTCAGTTAGCGAGTAAATCTTCGCTTAGATTGCTCGATGTAGGCGCAGGACTGGGGCAGTTAGCCATACATTTTGCAAGTCAACACTCTGTCAGTTATTTAGATGTTTCTGAGCAGATGATGCATAAAGCCCAACAACTGGCAGAATTACAAAACTTAAAGCAGCAGATCGAGTGGTATAATCTTCCTTATCAAACGTTCTTTAATCAAAATATCGAATCGTTTGACCTGATCTTTTGCCACGCAGTATTGGAATGGGTAGCAGAACCAAAGTTTCTTATTGATTCGATAGCAGCGTCTTTGAATGATCAGGGAGTGCTCTCATTGTGCTTTTATAATCCCGCCGGGCGTGATATGCGAAATCTGGTGATGGGCAATTTTAAATTACTTGAAAGGGAAGGCGAATATCGACCTGATTCAGGAAGTTTAACGCCGCTGAATCCATGTAGCCTGGATCAGGTTGAGCAATGGCTGTCTGAAAATAAACTGACCGTACAATCGCTATCAGGTATCCGAGTTTTCAGTGATTATGTCAGTCATCGGCGAGGTGGTCTGGCTAGCGAAGAAGAGATTGAAACGATGGAGTTGCGTTACTCAGGTCAGGAGCCGTTTAATCGAATAGGTCGTTATTTGCATATTGTGGCAAGGAAAGAACGATGAATGGTTTTTGCAATTTCAGTCGGGAATAAAAATAATTGAACATTACTCAGTCGCACTAACAGCTTAATCACACTATAATTTCAGAAATCCAAAACTCACTTATCTTACCCACTATGATTATTCCCTGGGAGGAGCTTGCTCCAGAAACTCTTGAAAACCTAATCAAGGAATATGTACTGTCTCAACTGGAGGATTATCAAATGGAATCTGCGCAAATGGAGCAGTGGATGGAACA
>JBFHVL010000286.1:0-2943 GCA_041589565.1 Kangiellaceae bacterium
GAGTACACCATAAATGCCGTAGGTGACGGCATCTTCGGTAAATTCATCGGATTTTTTTGAGGTGCACATGATCACCGGAATATCCGAGGTTTCCGGATTGATTTTTATGGCTTTGGTGGCATCTACGCCATTCATGCCGGGCATCAGGTGGTCCATGAAAATGACATCCGGTTTCGGGTTCTCATTTAAAAAGCTTAAGGCCTCTTCACCAGATCCGACCATATCCACTTTAAGGTTGAGCTTTTCCAGTAATTTACTTAAGGCAAATCGGGCGACTTTAGAGTCATCTACCAGCAAAGCACTTTTAATTGTCATCATGGGCCTCGTTAATTTTTTCTTAATTCGTATGCATTATAAATAATAAATGAAATGTTTGATTCGCTTACCAGCCATCCAGCTCCGGGCACTCGGTTGCACGGTAGCTCTTTTCTCGATAGCACACACCGGGTTCGGTTGAGCGAGCGGTAAATACTTCACCTTCGGGTGTTGTCAGTGTTGCTTTACCGAAGGGCTTACCATCTTTAAAGGTGCCGGTAATCTTACTGCCATTAGGGTTCAGTATCTCACCATTACCGTGATACAAACCTTCTATAAACTGTCCAACGTATTTTTTACCATTGGCATAAGTCTCGACACCTTTGCCATGAAACATGCCATTCGAAAAAGAGCCTTCATAGTGACCGCCATCGGGATAGGTGAGTGAGCCGTTGCCGTGAAACAGGTTGTCTGTGAAACCGCCAACATAGAGCAATCCGCCTTTAGTGGTGAGAGAGCCTTGGCCATTTAACACGCCATCAATCCAAAAACCGGTATAGATATCGCCTGTTGCTTTGGTTAGCGTGCCATCACCATTGAACTTGTTATCACTCATTTCACCAATATAAGTGTCGCCTTCTGTCGTGGTCAGAGTGCCTTTTCCTTGCATCTTGCCTTCAAACCACTGGCCCTGATATTTCATGCCATTTGCGTAGCGTATGGAACCGCTGCCATGAAATTTACCGTTCACGAAGGAACCGTTGTATTCGAGTTTGCCTTCTTCAATATAGTGGCCTTCACCGGTGGTGATATTATTTTCCCAGACGCCATTTTTATAAGAGACTTTGGTGAATTGTTCTAAGGTGGCATTGATGGTTTGTGTGGTGCCACGACGTACATCGACGTTTGCTTTCCAGCTTTGATAGCCATTCTTGGCTACTTCGATAATGTAGTTCCCGGGGGTTAATTCCAGGTCAAGTTTTGTGGGGCCGTAGGGTTTTCCATTAACCAGAACGGTATCGTCGGTCACATTTGAGCGCACAATTAATTTGCCGGTCGTCATGGCCTGCGTTACTGGCGGCGGTGTATTTTCATGCGCGATGACTTTTTCAGGAGCTTTCTGGGCTGCTTTGGATTCGGCAGCTGCCGCTGGTTTTGATGCATTTCCCGCTGTTCTGGATGAGGGATGACTGATAACGCTATGATCCGGGTCGATAGTCACTTTCTTTAGCGGGGGTGCTGTTTTCTGTACAGGCACTTCGTCTGCAAATATAGCTTCTTGAGAAAAGGCTCTGTCTTCCGTTTCTTTCAGCGCCGCTAACACGCGCTTGCTTACATCCTGCTCGTCAGCAGTAGCGGTATTGTTGCTCGATAAATTCGTAGCAGGGGGCTCAACCACTTGCGATTCGCTTGAAGACGTTAAAGCACTCGTCTCTACAGGCGGAGTCGTTTCAGTATTTTTATTCACTGAGGCGAATAATGCGCTGATTACAAGCAATACCATCAATGAATTAATGAATAGAAGAGGTCTTAAATCGACCATTTAATGCATACCTTCCTGAATAATTTTTTGAGTAGATAAACTCATTACTGAATGCGCGTCTTCTTGAACGTATGTCTTTACATGAGAAGTCTGCATATTGTTGACAGGCAAACTCCCTAAATTAACGTTCTCAAAGTTATTGAGTGTTGAAAAGAGTAGTTCTGTTTACGCTTTATTTCTTAGAAAGAGTGTAGTATCAAAACAAAAAAATTGCTTGTTAAAACAAATTAAATGTATGCTGAGTCACATATTTTTCGAGGATGATGGTCAAAAAATTGTCTTTAAATTAAGCAGTTTTTCAGCGTGAATTGTTAGTTTGGTTATTTTCCGCTATCTTCATTCCATATTTTCAAAAATCCTTAGTTTTGTTTTATCACCGTTTCAAAGGTTCAGTTTCTTTTATGGCAACTTCCAGTACAAATAAGCACTTTAAGTTAATCAGGTCTCAGGCAATCGATACGCTTCATGTAATGGTTGAAGAATATGAGCATGTGGGTACCGGAGCAAAACATCTTCATTTTGCAACAAATAATGCTGAAAACGTGTTTCTGGTCGGTTTGAAAACGGTTCCTACAGATAGCACGGGCGTGGCGCATATCCTTGAGCATACAGCTTTGTGTGGTAGTGAAAAGTATCCGGTGCGTGATCCGTTTTTTATGATGATACGCCGTTCCCTGAATACCTTTATGAACGCCTTTACCAGCAGTGATTGGACGGCCTATCCCTTCGCCAGCAAGAATAAAAAAGATTTTAATAATCTTCTGGATGTGTATCTGGATGCGGTATTTTTTTCGCGTCTCGATGAAATGGATTTTTTGCAGGAAGGTCATCGTCTTGAATTTACTAAGGCGGATGACCCGTCGACAGACTTAAGTTATAAAGGTGTTGTCTATAATGAAATGAAAGGTGCAATGAGTTCACCTGTCAGTCAGTTATGGCAAACATTTACTAAACATTTATTCCCGACGACGACTTACCACTTCAATAGCGGTGGTGATCCGGATCAAATTACTCGCCTTAGTTACCAGGATTTAAAAAATTTCTACCAGAAGCATTACCATCCAAGTAATGCGGTGTTTTTAACATTTGGCGATATTCCTGCTGCTGAGCATCACCTCAAAATGCATGATTTAGCCTTATCCAGA
>JBFHVL010000287.1:0-2912 GCA_041589565.1 Kangiellaceae bacterium
ACTAGTTTAGTTGGGGTTCGTGGATATACAACTATTGAGCGTCAATTTGAATGCTATAAAATCACTTTTTTAAGCGTTATTTACTGCTTTTAACGTAAGCAAAAAGTTAAATTAAGCTACTGTAGTAAGAGCGATTATTTTTATAACGAAAAGTAGCTAAGAGGTAAGCGATACAGACTGTAAATGCAGCTTAAGTTGCAATCATCCAAGGGACTTTCGTTGGTCAGTTAGCCATTCATTTTTAAAGCTTGGCGTTAAAAGGTCGGCTTGTGTTGCTAGTCGCTGCTATCTCAATAGAATATGGCGAGCAATTTGGTAGATTGCTCGCCAAAATGCAACTAGTCGTCGAGATAAACTTTGTTTTTTAGTTCAGCAAGTGTTTGTGTAACTTGCTCGGGATCTTGATGGAGAATATTAATGTGTCCGACCTTGCGGCCCGGCTTTACTTTTTTGTTGTACCAGTTTAAGGAGGTCGAAGAGTCAGGCAATTTATCTTCGGTAAATTCTTTACCTAATAAATTTAACATGGCGGTTGGCGCTTTAGCCTGGGTATTACCCAAGGTAACACCCATGATTGCCAACAGATGATTTTTAAACTGACTGCACTCGGTTCCAGTTAAAGTCCAGTGACCGCTGTTATGAACGCGAGGCGCAAGCTCGTTAATCAACAGATCATCTCCAGCAATGAAGCATTCCATCGCCATAGTGCCTACGTAATTAAGCTTTTCCATGATCGTTTTCATATAGCTTTGAGCGGTTTGCTCAAATTTCTTTTGCCACTGGGTTGCCGGCGCAACTGAGGTAAGCAAAATGCCATTTTGATGCACATTTTCCGTTAACGCATAGTAGGCCATTTTTCCGTTTAATGATCGGGTGGCAACCATCGACACTTCAGTCTGGAAGTTGATCCACTGTTCCATGATAACTTCAAGATCAGAATAACTTTCGATAAAGTCTTTTAGCTCTTGATCGGTTTTAATTCGCCACTGGTTTTTGCCATCGTATCCATTTTCGCTCGACTTTACGATCAAAGGCAGACCTACTTTAGCGGCCCCATCAATCACTTGTTGCTTGGTAGTGGCTATTGCAAATTTAGCAGTAGGAATATTGAGTGATTCAATGAATTGTTTTTCGTTGGTGCGGTTTTTCATCACTGAAACCGCGTGGTGATCCGGTGCCACTCGACAAAACTCTGATAAAGCTTGCAACAAATCGGTATCGACGGCTTCGCGCTCGGTCGTTATGACTTGGGGCTCTCCGAGTTTTTCAAAAATGGTTCTGTTATCCCATTCGGCATTGTGAACGACAATCTCTCCTAAACCTTCTACTGGAGCTGAATCTTCATTGGGCTCGACCAGAAAACTAAATCTAGCTCCAAGCGACTGGCCTTCTTGAGCCAGCATTCGCGCCAGTTGACCGCCGCCAATGATGCCAATCAACATTACTCAACCTCCCAGCTGACGCTGTCGGTTTGTGTCTGCCGAAACTCCAATAATTTCTGTTTTACTTCTTCATTACCCAGAGCAACAATTTGCGCGGCCATTAATCCAGCGTTAAAAGCGCCAGCCTCGCCAATTGCCTGAGTGGCGACTGCTACGCCTTTCGGCATTTGAACAATTGACAGAAGACTATCAACGCCTGATAAGGCTTTACTGCGAACAGGAACTGCAATTACGGGCAGTTCTGTCATGGCTGCTGCCATACCGGGCAAATGAGCCGCTCCACCTGCTCCGGCAATAATGACTTTGATACCATTGGACGATGCGCTTTCGGCAAATTCGTAAAGTCGTTTGGGGGTACGGTGCGCAGAAATCACCATGGGTTTGTGCGACACACCTAAGTCGGTGAGCACATCGCTGGCCAGTTTCATGGTTGGCCAGTCCGATTGAGACCCCATAATTATCGCAACGTCGTATTGGCTCATGCGTAATACCTCTAAAATTCTTTGTTAGGCTATGTAACTGGCGAGTAACCAGTAGAGCGGGATGCCAACCAATACATTAAAAGGAAAAGTGACTCCCAGACTCGCAGCAATCGACAGACCATGATTGGCTTGTGGTAATGCCACGCGCATCGCGGCAGGAACCGCAATGTAAGACGCGCTTGCCGCCAGCGTGGCGACCAGTAGCACACCACCTGTCGACATACCCATCAAGTGATGACCCGTCAGGGCACCGATCATACCAGCGACCAGTGGCATAAATACACCAAAAGCAGCAATAAATGAGCGGTTATCGTTCAAATTTTTCATCTGACTGGCCGCGATCATGCCCATTTCCAGTAAAAACAGGGCCAGCACCCCACCGAACAGACCTTTAAACAGTGGGAAGGTCTTATTGATGGAGTCATTCGACAGGAACCCAATCAATAGCGCGCCTACCAACAATATAATGCCCGGGTTGAGCAAAATTTCTTTGAGTTGTTCGGTTTTGGGCAGCGAAGGGCCACTCTTTGCAAGAGCTAAACCCACAATAATGGCGGGCACTTCCAGTACTACGACAAAAAGGACGAAGTATTCTTCGTAGGGGATGCCCTGACTTTCAAGAAACCCGATGGCGACTGCAAAGGTACCCACACTCACACTACCGTAGTGAGCCGCCATGCTGGCAGCATTGGTGGTATCGAACTCACCAAAGTAACGTAATATAGGATAGGCAATAAACGGGGTGACCACTCCCATGATGATAATGATCAGGCAGTGATAGAGCAGCGATAAAGAAACGTGCTCCTGTAATGCGACACCGCCTTTAAGACCAATGGCCAAAAGCAATATCAACATCAGGCTTTTGGACAGGCCATCAGGAAAAGTAAAGTCGACTTTGAGTAATTTCAGGAAAAAGCCAAACAGGAAGAACAGGATAACAGCGTCGAGAGACATGAGGTATCACTCCACAAAGGGTTAGTATTTTTTA
>JBFHVL010000288.1:0-2885 GCA_041589565.1 Kangiellaceae bacterium
GGTGACGACCGAGCCCTTTATCAGTGCCGAAGTTGAGCCGGTAATGGCCAAAGACTTCCGAATTCGCGGTCCTTTGATCCGCGTTGATGAAGCAAACGACTACTACCGAATTGCAGTGCGTCCGTTTTATAACCGCGACCGCCGTCATGGTGGAGTGAACATCTACATCGATGAAAACACCCATTTTGAAATTAACGGTAACGAAGTGCCCAATGAAGAAGGCCTGGCAACTCTGGCACAAGTGCCTCAGGCGACAGCCACCGTTGCTTTTGGTACTTTCGACCGCGAAGCCAAGCAGTTTACCGCCGCTCAAGTGTTGGCAGGTAGCAGTGTTCCCGGTCACGATCTGGACGCCGCTAAAGGCGTTATTATTGCTCGCGAAGGCAATTTACTGACTGTAAAAGGTGCGACTCTTATTCGCGATACCGGCACCGTAAGCTTTCGCGACACCTTGCAGGTACAGCTGAGCGACAACACTCAAGTAGTGAAAGCACGCGATTACGATGGTATGGAAACCATTAACAGTCTCTCCCCCGGTCAGGCCATCACCGTTGCCGGAACTTTCAGCGACGCTTCTGCAAATGATGAATTGCCTGTACTCGACGCCAGTGAAGGTTACGTGCGTATGCAATTAACCGCGATTGCCGGTCATGTGGTCAGCAATGCCGATGCCGAGCTGGCGCTTAACCTTCAGGCCATTCAAGCTCGTCCAGTAGACCTGTACGACTTCACCGGCACTGGCATGGATCCAAGCTTCGACGCTGATCCTGGCAACTATCAGGTGAATACCGGAAATTTGATGACAGGCGATATTGAAGTCAATGATCCCGTTCGAGTGATTGGGTTTGTACAGGACTTTGGTCAAGCACCTGCTGATTTCGATGCCTGGTCGGTGATTGATTACTCCGACGCCCATAGCCATCTGGTCGTAAGCTGGATGAATGACGGCACCGCCAATGCCTTTACCGAGATGACCGAGTCGCAACTGACATTTAACCTGAGCGGTGACGATTTGGGCCACTATCACCATGTTGCACAGGGTGGCATCCGCACTGATTTAACCCAGTCTGAAAACAGCACCACTCTGGCGCCCAAGTTTGAGCGCGGTATTTACGGCATCAAAGGCAACGGCAGCATTATGTTGTTTACCGATTTCGCGGAGTTCAGTGCTGAACTGTCCAGCCGGATTAGCGATGGTGAATTGATTAAACTGGTGCACGCTCAGGGTGGCTATACCCAATCCAACGGTCAATTCTCAGCCTACAAAATTTCGGTCATTACTCAGTAATTCAACCGATTACGTTTAGTCAATCAGGCGGGTGATATTGTTCACCCGCTTTTTTATTCAGCGAAGGTTCAGCAAAAATTTACAACAATCCCTCAACACGCGTAGAATAGCGACTTTATGCCTCACTGCACCCCAAATAAAATAATCATTACTGGATAATTTTTCACCAGCCAATTATTCCACTATTGAGGATCATCAATGGAATTTCGTTCAAAACTTGGCCACTGGATTGCACAACTAGCCATTAGCAAAACACCTTGGGTTCTTGTACTAGCGCTGCTGGTAACTCTGGGACTGTCTTTTCGAATTAACGACTTTCGACTGGACGCTTCGGCCGATTCGCTGTTGCTGGAAAACGATCCCTCATTAACGGCGTACCGAAAAACCTATCTGCAGTATGGTAGTGACGATTACTTATTCATGCTGTTTGATCCTGAAGCCGAACTTTTCACTCAGTCCAGTCTGGATCACTTAGCCAAAGTTCAGGAACAAATTGTTAAACTACCCGCGGTCGACTCGGTTACTTCAATTTTAGATATTCCACTATTTGATCCACAGGAAACCGATATTTTTTCTGTTGAGGGGGATGCGACTACACTACGCGAAGGTAATTTCCCGTTAGAAAAAGCACGTGACATTCTGATCCAGAACCCGGTTTACAAAAACCTGATCATTTCCGAAGACGGTGCTTTAACGGCACTGCAAATTAATCTGGTGATCCCGGATGAACTAAAACAGAGCATACGTCAACTGACAGAATTTCAAATTGATCATGCGGGTAAAGCTTTAACCGAACAACAACTGGCTCAGAAAGCATCTCTGCAGCAAGCCGTGAGGCAACAAAATCAGTCGTACAGTACAGTAACTAAAAAGACCATTACCGATTTACGAAACATAATCGCTTCGCAACCAGAAGGTTATCGTCTGTTTTTAGGCGGTGTTCCGATGATCGCCAACGACTTGATGGATTATGTACAAAGTGATTTGGTAATGTTCGGAAGCCTAATCTTAATTATTCTGGTGTTGATCTTAACGTTAATATTCCGACAAATTCACTGGATTGTTTTACCGCTGGGCATATGTACTCTAGCAGTAGTCTCTATGGTGGGTTTGCTGGGTTGGCTCGATTGGCCAGCAACGGTGATATCGTCAAACTTTATTGCGTTACTCTTGATCATGACCATGTCACTGACCATTCACTTGATAGTTCGATTTAGAGAACTCACTTTTAACGATCCTGAAGCGTCGGTTGCAGAAAAGTTAGAGCATACGCTGAGCACCATGTTTATGCCCTGCTTGTTTACTGCGCTTACCACCATGGTAGCTTTTGGCTCACTGGTAGTAAGTGATATCCGTCCGGTAAAAGATTTCGGCTTGATGATGTCTATGGGATTGGCGCTGGCCTTTGTCATAGCGTTTTTTACTTTTCCATTACTGGTCAAACTCACCTACACCCAAAATAAAGAAAAACCTCTGCGTTCAAGGTTAACCGAGTTTACTTCCACACTTGGTCGCTGGACCTTAAACAACAATACCATCATTATGGTTTCAGCACTGCTGATTGCAGCGTTTGCCATGACCGGTGTTACTCGATTAA
>JBFHVL010000289.1:0-2863 GCA_041589565.1 Kangiellaceae bacterium
ACTTCGGGTAATTGGTTCAGATGCTTAGATAACGAGTTTCGTGTGATAACGATATCGTCTATTGCGCTATCTTGCGCAACCAATAGCGGGGCTAAAGAAGGGTCGCTGTCTTCTGAGGATAAAGGCGCATCAATCGATAAGTCAGGCTTCGCAAGCTGCAATAACCGTTCGACCTTTTTAGGTGGAAGGTGCTGCTTCCGAGCAACCTGCTTCAATTTCTCCCGACTCTGATATTCGCCAGCATGTTCGAACTCACGTAACACCTGCAACATTTGCTCCACCAGGTTGTCAGGCTTTCTGACCAGCCCGCCCTGCTTTCGAACATATAAGGTAATACTGTGCCGAATCCACCACCAAGCATAAGTAGAAAACTTATGTTCTCTCTTAACATCGTATTTTTCTATGGCTTTGAGCAGGCCAATGTTTCCTTCTTGAACTAAATCCACTAAAGGCAAACTTAAAAAGTTGTGCTCCTTCGCGACTTTAATCACCAACTTCTGATTGTGAATTACTAAAAAATCAACAAGGGTGTCTACCTCAGCCATCAGCTGTGATGCAGGTTGCGATTCAGTCGCCAAGGTTAGTGATCGTAATGCATTAATACATGGAAAATTACTGCGTATTTTATCAATAAGCTCTTCATTGGGCTTGCTCTGGTTAGAAAAGTCTAGTTGGGATTTCAAGGTAAGCCATTCTTCTTCTGACAGCACCTCATAGGGTGTCCGCTGTTGGTCAATCGACCTCGCCATTACTTTAATCCACTCCCGTAGAGCTCGCTCGAGCGATTGGAAACAGTGACGCTCCTCTCCGGTATCGAGTAGGCGATGATTTGCCAATTGACCTAACGCACGATACTGCTCATCGCGGAAACCACTTTTTGATTGATGCAATGCTTCGATGTTCATAACAGCCTTTCATTTGAGTTCTCCAACTTAAACGCTCCAAATACCTCGTCGGAACGTAAACACTTGAACAATGCTTTGACTGTCTAGATTTTGTCTATGTCTGAAAAAAATTTATCGATCGGTACCGTAGCCCGGTTAACCAATTTGAGTACCCATGTGATCAGAGCTTGGGAACGACGTTATGATCTAAGACTCGCTCAACGTGACAAAAGCGGTCGACGTACCTACTCGCTGTCCGACGTAGAACACTTGCGCCTACTAAAAAATGCCGTTAATGAAGGCGTTAAAATTTCAGATGCTGTGACTTTGTCAGTCCATCAACTAACGCGTTTACTCAACTCCCAAAATAATAGATCAGCATCCAATGCTTCCTGGATAGTCTACGGTCCGAGGTTAATTCATGGATTATTTAATCTTAAACCAACAGTCAGTTATCAAGTAGCGGACTCCCTCTCAGACATTCAGCAATGTATCGCCAAGTGTAACGAAAAGGTTAATGTCTGGATTCAACTGGACGATTTAAACGATTCCATTGAGCAATTCATTTATGATCTCTTGCTCAAATACGATGACAGCCTGCAATTAACCCTTTTTTCCGTATCCAATCACCTTAAAGCGGTCGAGCGCTTATCAAGTGCGGAGTTAGAATTAATCATCAAACCAATCTCCAATGAACTGATTACAAAGCAGATTGATAAATTAAATAGCAAACAACGAAAAGCAAAACACGACAACCAAATGTCGATTACTATTGATCAATTAGCCTCATTAAAAACCTCATTGTATTGCGACTGCCCTAAACATGTAGCAGAGCTTTATCGACAAGCCAAAGCCTTCGCCATCTACAATAAAAACTGTGAAAAGCTATCGCCAAAGGATATAGCCATACATCATTTTGTAGCCGAGCAACTTTCAATTATTGAAGAGTCATTAATCACTATTGCCGAAAAAATGGAACGCCTTGGTGACCTCGATATAGAAAAGACAGTATAAGAAATTCCTTTATGCTTAGGTCTCCAACCCCAAAAATCCACCGGTTTGATGCTGCCATAACTGGGCATAGATACCGCCGTTTTGAACTAACTGTTGGTGCGTTCCCTGTTCAATAATTTTTCCTTCGTCCAATACAATCAAACGGTCCATGGCGGCAATGGTTGATAATCTGTGGGCAATGGCAATAACGGTTTTACCTTCCATTAATTGGTTCAAGCTCTGTTGTATCGCGGCTTCCACCTCAGAGTCGAGTGCCGAAGTCGCTTCATCAAGCACCAGGACAGGCGCGTCTTTTAATAATACGCGAGCTATGGCAATACGTTGCCGTTGGCCACCCGAAAGTTTTACTCCACGTTCGCCAACCTGAGCATCCAGCCCTCGGTTACCATTTGGATCGATTAAATCCTCAATGAATACATCGGCTTCTGCTTTTTTAATCGCCGCCAATAGTTCGGCTTCGGTAGCATCCGGTTTGCCATAAAGAATATTCTCGCGAACACTGCGGTGCAGCAAGGAGGTATCCTGTGTCACCATACCAATCTGTGCACGCAGAGACTCTTGTTGATGTTGTTGAATATTTTGACCATCAATCAGAATCTCACCGGATTCCACGTCGTAAAAGCGCAGTAACAAATTGACCAAAGTAGATTTACCGGCCCCGCTTCGTCCGACTAAGCCAATTTTTTCGCCAGGCTTGATGGATAAGTTCAGTCGCTCGATGACACCGCCACCTTTACCGTAATGGAAAGTCACATCACGAAACTCGATGGCACCACGATCAATCTTAATCGGAGAAGCATTTTTCCCATCGGTAACCGTTTGCGGCTTCGCCAAGGTTGTTATGCCATCGGCTACGGTTCCGATATTCTCGAACAAACCACTGATTTCCCACATCACCCACTGCGACATGCCATTGAGTCGCAAGGCGAGTGTTACTGCGATGGCAATCGCCCCAACAGAGATCA
>JBFHVL010000290.1:0-2859 GCA_041589565.1 Kangiellaceae bacterium
AGCAAGGCAAACCAGTCGAGTGGATCGAGAATTTCCAGCATAATTTCTATCTCTCGCTGACAGAGTGTATAGTGAGTAGTTATTTCGGCGAGTGCCGTTAAAACCAATGTACACAATTGAGGTTACTGTGTCATCGTTTAATAAAAATAACCTGGCAAAATGTTTAAGTCCGTATTTACAACAACACGCCGACCAGCCGGTTCACTGGCAACCCTGGTCGACGGACACTCTTGAATACGCAAAACAACAAAATAAGCCCATTCTGTTGTCCATAGGTTACTCGGCCTGCCATTGGTGTCACAAAATGGCAGAGGAGTCGTTTAGCAATCACGACACCGCGCAAATCATGAACCATCACTTTGTCAATATTAAAGTAGATAGAGAAGAACGCTCCGACTTAGACAAACTATATCAACAAGCGCATTTTCTATTAAACCAACGATCCGGTGGCTGGCCACTCACCGTGTTTATCGAACCGAAAAGTCTATTACCTTTTTTTGCCGGTACTTATTTTCCACCTGAACCAATTGATGGACTGGCATCCTTTCCTCAAATCCTGATGACAATCAGTGATATTTTCCAGCACAAATATACCGATGTTCTGGAAATGTGCGTGTCTATTAAACAGAGTTTAATTCCTGTCCCAAATCAGACAAAGGCTTTTTCATCACTCGACGAACTGGTAAGTAAGTTTATTAGTGATGTCGATGCCCACTCCGATCCTGAATGGGGAGGTTTATCTGGCTCACCAAAATTTCCACAGCCCGTACTCTATCGAACCGCACTCAACATTATTCTTTATCGTCGGCCCGACCAAAGCGAGCAGCTTTACCAACACATCATGCGCGCGGCTCAAAGCATGTCGAGGATTGGACTATTCGATCATCTGGCAGGAGGATTTTTTCGATACTGTGTGGATCATTACTGGGGAGTGCCTCACTTTGAAAAAATGTTATCCGACAATGCACTATTAATGGCTTGGTATGCGGATCTGGCTACCTTTAATAAAGAGGGCAGCATGGCCAATGTGTGTCAGCAAACTTTTCGCTGGCTATCAGATGAAATGCAACTTGAAAGCGGTGTTTTCGGCAGCTCATTAAGTGCCGACAGCGAAGATAAAGAAGGCCAATTCTATTTATTTGATCGAACTGAAATTGAAAACTTATTGAGTGCCGAACAATGGCCGATAGCCAAAGTGGCTTTTGGTCTTGAACAGGCACCCAACTTTGATGGTCGTTGGCACTTGCATCAATGGTATTCGACTGAGTCCTTGGCGGAAAAACTATCCTTACCCTTAAAACAGGTGCAATGGTCACTCGACCCTATTAAACAAACTTTACTCGACTATCGTAACCAACGAGCCAGGCCGGCAAGAGATGACAAAGCGCTTACCGGATGGAATGCATTATTAGCATCGGCATTATTTAAAAGCGGGCAGTTACTAAACAATGAAACTATGATTGAGTCTGCTCAAGCTATAATCAGTACAATAAAAAATAAACTGTGGCTCAATGGTCAGCTGTATAGCTGTTATCGTAATGACTCAGCTTACCAAAGCGCATGTTTAGATGACTACGCTTATCTAGCCAATGCGATTTTGCACAGGCTTAGTTATCAGTGGAGTACGGATTATTTCATCTGGCTGACTGAGATCACCGAGAAAGTATTTAGTCAATTTTATAGAACTGGTGCGGGCTTCGAGTATTCCAACAATTCAGATGTGCCATTACAACCAATTTACCTGACAGACGATGCTTTACCAAGCGGTTGTGCCATGGTAATCGAAGTTGTTTCGCAACTTTCAAAATTCACCGGAAATATTGATCATTCAACAATCCTAGATGAAATACTTCAACATGCGAGTATTCAGATACATCAGTCATCACTCGCTCATGCCAGTTTAATAAATGCGTACTTAATCCATGGCCATCGCGCAGTGGTCGTCGTGCGAGGCAGTGCGTCTGAGCTCGTTGAGTGGCAATCGCAATTACAACCGGCGCTTGGATTGACGCATCAATTACTGTTTATCCCTAATAATATCAAACTTCCCGATACGCTTTCTCAAAGGTATCCCTTATCAAAACAACCACGGGCTTTTATAAGTCTCACTGCTAACGATCAGCAAATAGTCGAATCAATCGATAACGTCATCCAGTTGTTGAAGCAGTAACAGCTCATCAATATAAATGGTTAAGGGATAGGTTAATTCGATGGTAAAGATTTCGATTGCAGCAACCTGCGATAAGTTCATAACTCGATCGCTTGGAGCATGAAGAATGTCTCGCATAGGAATAATGACTCGATTCCAGCCCGGAGTCAAAGTGGCAGTAAGATTAAAGCGGTCGCTATAAATATAACCATTATGTTTATGCCAGTTATCATAAATTTTAATAACGTACTCACGTGATCGATCATCGCCACTGTATATGTTTAGCGCCAACCCCTGATATAAATTCCAATCACGATTAAATTCGGTCACAACCACTCCGGGAAAAGCACCAGGATTTAAATCGACCTGTAGGGCATAAGAACCCTCGTATACTTCGTCATTCGAAATCTTTAAGGTTGCACCACTTGCTTGCCAACGGGTTAGTTGAAAAGGTGTTTCAAAATTACTAATGATGTCATAATTTTCATGCAACTCCATTTCGTCAATTAGATAAATCCACAGCGTTTTTCCTCCAATTCCAATAAGAATAAAGGCGGCAAGACCGAAAATGTTTCTAAGGCGGGGTTGAGTCGTAGCAATATAAAAACAGAAGCCTAAAAAGCTCCCAATCACATCATTGATGATGTCCTTAATTTCGAAGTCACGACCAATAAAATATTGAATGGACTCTGTAACGGCACCAAGACCGA
>JBFHVL010000291.1:0-2857 GCA_041589565.1 Kangiellaceae bacterium
ATCAAGTGCCATTTGCTCGGCTTGAGGCGCTTTGGGTAGTCCGGGCATACGCATTATTTCGCCAGTAAGTACAACTAAAAAGCCTGCGCCTGAATTGACGTGTATATTGCGCACTGTAACCTCGAAGTCGCGAGGGCGACCGTGTAGCAGCGGATCATCGGACAATGAGCTAGGGGCCTTGGCTATACAAATCGGCAAGTCAGTTAATTTTAGTTGTTCTATGTGTTTAAGATCTTTCTCGGCGGATTTGGTAAACGCGATATCATCTGCACCATACATTTCCATACAGACGGTTTTAATTTTCTCATACACAGGCATATCAAGCGGATAAAGCGGAGTGAACGCATTGCTTTTTTCAACGGATGCCATAACGGTTTGGGCAAGTTCAATGGCTCCTTTACCGCCTTTGGCATGATGGTCGGAAACGGCAAAGGACACCTTGAGTTCTTCACAGCGAGCCCGAATCAGGGCGATTTCCTCGTCGGTATCGCTGGCAAAACGATTCAGCGCGACGACCGGGTGTTTATTAAATTTTTCGACGTTCTCAATATGCTTGTCGAGGTTTTCGAGGCCGCGTGATACTGCAGATAGATCGGGCTTGTGCAGCTCGTGTTTAGCTTTTCCGCCATGCATTTTTAACGCACGAACTGTGGTGACCAGAACGACCGCCGCCGGGTCCAGTTCGGCCATTCGGCATTTGATATCGAAGAATTTTTCTGCGCCCAAATCGAAACCAAATCCTGCTTCGGTAATTGCCCATTCGGCGTGTTGCATTGCCATTTTGGTGGCCAACACACTATTGCAACCGTGAGCGATATTGGCGAAGGGGCCACCGTGAACAAATGCCGGTGTGCCTTCAAAACTTTGTACCAGATTAGGTAGCAGTGCATCTTTGAGCAGGGCCATCATGGCCCCTGTGATCTTTAATTGGCGGGCGAAGATCGGCTGATCAGTGTAACTGTAAGCCACCAGCGTGTTATCCAGCCGCTGCTTTAAGTCATCTGGCCCACTGGTCAGACACAGCATTGCCATAACTTCAGATGCGGCGGTAATATCGAATCCACCCTCTCGAGGAATACCCTGGGTTTTACCCCCCAGGCCTACAACAATGTTTCTGAGGCTGCGATCATTCATATCCATGACCCGGCGCCAGACAATTTGGCGTGGATCTATCCCTAGATCATTGCCGTGATAAATATGGTTATCAATAGCGGCCGATAACAAATTGTTAGCGCTGGTAATGGCGTGAAAATCGCCTGTGAAATGCAAATTAATTCGATCGGCAGGCATAATTTGACTGTAGCCTCCCCCGGTAGCACCGCCTTTCATACCCAGGCAAGGGCCCAGTGAGGGTTCTCTAAGAGCAAGACAAACCGATTCACCCATTTGGGTAAAGGCTTGTCCCAGACCTATGGTGGTGGTGGTTTTGCCTTCGCCAGAGGCCGTGGGTGTGGTTGCCGAAACCAGTATAAGTTTCGAGGCAGGGGCCGTTCTTGGTTTGGTTAATGCCGATAATTTTACTTTGGCGATATGACTGCCGTAAAACTCCAGCTCTTGCTCAGTGAGTCCTATCGATTCAGCAATGTCGATGATGGGACGAGGGGAAAAGCTGGCGGCAATATCAACATCACTCTTCATGTAGGCTCCTTCATTGGCTCAGTCCGGCAAGTGCATGGAATTATTTTGTGATCACTTTAGCAGAATATGAAGTTTCGTCGTCGAAAAAGACCAGTGAACTGATCCAACCTGTGATCACCAACTATACTTGTCGAGGCCTTGTTCGTTTTAGGAATAGGTATGAATGGTGATAAAAATAATGAGATCGACTGATGAAGGAGCTGAGCGCAAAAGGTGATCGACTCCGATTTTGCCAAAGTTGACGAGCTGCTCTTAAAGTACGCGGAGGGTTTTGCACGTGCCGTCGGGCAGGAAGTAACTGCCTCAACGCGAGAGCAGTGACTGCAACTCGCCCAAGACTCAACGCTCTGGCAACAGGTGTGTAAGCTGGATGCCAATGAGCAGACGTCGCTGCCAGCAGAGCTTATGACTCAACATGCTGAGCTCTATTTGCTTAATTCAGTGTCGGAGGTTCTGCTCAATCAGTTAATGCCGGTAGTCGATCTTAGAACACAGCATCCACACTTTTTTCGTGCGTTGCATTTATGGGTAATGCGTTATTGGTTAGCACAGCTCGGAACAGGGAGCTACAGTCACGAATTTCAAACGGTGATCGAGTTTATTGTTCGTGTACTTCGACCGTTTGATCAATATTCAGGACGAAGTTTCGAACGTTTATTGCAAGAGTTTGCCGCTGCTTTTGAAACCAGGGTTAAACAAAATCTTAATCAGCAACACTTTATTGAATTACAAAACCAGCTAACCCAATGTTTTCAGGAGTTTCAAAAGAAAACACGCGTGTTTGAAGAGCGGGTCATTCAGTTTGAGACCCAGCTGGCACAAAACGCTAGTGCCAGTCAGGCCGCAAGGCAACTGGTCAATCAGGCGGCAGCGGGCGGAGAAGTTCCCGACTGGACATATCAATTTCTTTATGAACACTGGTTGCGTCTATTTCATCTAACTTTGTTAAAACAGGGTGAGCAGAGTGAATTGATTCAGCGAGGACAAAAAGTATTAAAAGATTTAATCGGGGCGTTTAAGTTAAAAACCTTTGAAGAAGTTCAGCAAGGGTTTGCAACGATTATTTCACCATTAAGAAATAATATTCGCGAACTCTTTGCCAGTATTGTGATCGACGAGTCGGTGTTGGACGATTTTCTGGATCGGCTTGAAGCATTTCACATTTCAATCTTGGAAGGGAACGAGTTAGATATACAGTGGATGTTAATCGACTCGCAGC
>JBFHVL010000292.1:0-2840 GCA_041589565.1 Kangiellaceae bacterium
GAAGCGAGCCGAATTGAAAGGGCTGACTGATGTAATGTCGGAGCATGCTTCGGAGGTTCAACGAGTCAAACGAGAAATTGCAGCGCTAGAAGAACAATTAAAAGCAGAGCGTAATCGTATTGCACCTAATGAAGGAGAAACTGCAACTTTGTCCGTTGGTGAAATATTGGCCAAGTATTCTGAATATCAAGTAGAACTAGAGCTGGCTAATAGAGCCTATGCGTCTTCATTGGTAAGCTTGGAAAAATCGAGAGTTGAAGCTTATCGCAAACTTCAGTACCTTGTTACCATTGAGTCACCTACCTTGCCAGAGGATAATAGGTATCCTCAAATAATATATAACTTAACATTATTTGGTGTGACTATAGTGTTATTGTTTGGTGTGATAAGAATTATCATCGCAACCATTAGAGAATTAGATACCTAAAAGACGAATAAACCACGATATCTTACTGTTGATTCGGAGGAGTGCTGTTTAACAATGAAAAATCGTAAAGGGATAATTTTGGCAGGAGGGTCCGGAACCCGTTTACATCCATTGACTAGAGTCGTTAGTAAACAGTTGATGCCAGTCTACGATAAACCCATGATTTATTATCCCTTATCGACCCTTATGTTGGCTGGTATAAGAGATATTTTAATTATTTCCACACCAGAAGAGTTGCCAAGGTTCGAATCTCTGTTGGGTGACGGCGCAGACTGGGGATTAAATTTGAGCTATATCGAACAACCTTCACCGGATGGATTAGCTCAGGCATTTTTATTAGGTGAGTCGTTCATTGGAAATGACCATAGTTGTTTGATATTAGGTGATAATATTTATTACGGTCACGATTTTGCAAAGTCGCTGACAAGTGCACATGAGCGCACCGAAGGAGCAACTGTATTTGGATATCATGTACATGATCCTGAGCGCTATGGCGTTGTTGAGTTTGATGATGACTGGCAAGCACTATCCATTGAAGAAAAGCCAATCAAACCAAAGTCGAACTATGCGGTGACTGGCTTGTACTTTTACGATGAGCAGGTTGTCGATATGGCTAAAGAAGTTAAGCCATCTCATCGAGGGGAGTTGGAAATTACCGATTTGAATAATTTGTATCTGCAACAAAAAAAATTACACGTCGAACTGATGGGACGTGGTTCCGCTTGGCTAGATACCGGAACAATGGATAGTTTGCTCGATGCATCTAACTTTATTGCGGCTATTGAAAAACGACAAGGATTAAAAATTTGTTGCCCCGAAGAAGTCGCTTATCGCAAAGGGTTTATTGATGCGGAGCAATTAGAGCGATTGGCTCATCCTTTACTTAAAAGTGGTTACGGGGAATATTTAATTCGAATGATATCCGATAAAGTATTCTAACTATCAGTATAAGGTTTAACGTTAAAATGAATGTGATAGATACAGAGATTCCCGACGTAAAAATTATTGAGCCTAAAGTTTTTGGTGATGAGCGAGGCTTTTTTTTAGAAACATTTCGAGATGACTGGTTTCGGCAGAATATCTGTGATCTTGGTTTTGTTCAGGATAATCATTCGAAATCTAAACAGGGAATTTTGCGTGGTTTGCACTATCAAACACACCAAACACAAGGTAAGTTGGTCCGAGTAACCAGTGGTGAGGTTTTTGATGTCGCCGTGGATATGAGAAAGAATTCCGAAACCTTTGGAAAATGGGTGGGTGTGTATTTATCAGCAGAGAACAAGCGCTTATTCTGGGTGCCTCCGGGCTTTGCGCATGGTTTTTATGTCACCAGTGATAGTGCAGAATTTCTTTATAAGTGTACCGACTATTATCATCCAGAGTCTGAAGTGTCAGTACGGTACGATGACCCCGTTTTGGGTGTCGACTGGCCGCTGGTCGATGGCACTCCACCTTCCTTATCAAATAAAGATGAAGCAGGACTAATGTTTAATGATGCACCGACGTTTTGAGCTGTTGTGTGTTAAAGATTTTGAATTGAGATTAAGATGAATAAACTTAAGATCGCGGTAATTGGCCAGTCGGGGCAATTAGCTTTTGAGCTAAATAGAGTAGCATCACCACATGAGATCTTTTGTTTAGGGCGCAATGACATTAATTTATTTGATTTTGATGATCTCTGTGATGTTTTAGATAGGATACAACCGGATGCGATAATTAACGCCAGCGCTTACACTGCGGTTGATAAAGCTGAATTAGACCAGCAAAACGCGTTTAAATTAAACGCTGAAGCTGTTGAGTTGTTAGGACGCTACGTTAAGCAACATAATATTCACCTTGTCCATATATCGACAGACTATGTGTTCGAGGGCAATAAAGGTAAGCCTTATATGCCAGAAGATCCCATTAAACCACAGGGTGTTTATGGATTGAGCAAGGCAGAAGGTGAAAAGCGACTCACCGAGGTTGCTGGCTCACAAAGTTGTATCATTCGAACCTCCTGGGTTTACTCCAGCCATGGTAACAACTTTGTTAAAACCATGGTCCGTTTAATGAACGAAAAAGACGAGCTTGGTGTTATTGATGATCAAATCGGTTCTCCCACATGGGCTCATGATTTAGCCAGAGCTTGTATAGCGAGTGCAGAAAAAAAACTCACCGGAACTCATCATTGGACTGACGAAGGCGTGTGTAGCTGGTATGATTTTGCAATGGCGATTCAGCAGCTAGGATTAGAAAAAGGTTTAATTAAAAAAACTATCCCTGTGAATCCAATTCCGAGTGAAGCATATCCAACGCCAGCTAAACGGCCGCATTACTCTGTGATGAATAAGTCGAGTATCAAGGAATCTTTAAAGCCTTTAAAACCCGAGTACTGGCGAGTGAGCTTAGCACGAATGCTGGATGAGCTATC
>JBFHVL010000293.1:0-2835 GCA_041589565.1 Kangiellaceae bacterium
GGCACCTTTACCGACATTCTGGCTCTGTCTCCTACAGGTGAATGGTTCAGTCATAAATTATTGTCGGATAATCCCGAGCACTATCAAGATGCGGTCGTCACTGGTGTCAATCGCCTGCTGAGCGAGTCGGCTATCCCAACCATTAAAGAGTTACGCATGGGTACAACGGTTGCCACCAATGCCTTACTTGAACGTAAAGGAGAGCCAACCTTACTGGTAGTGACGCAGGGCTTTGCCGACTTATTACTGATCCGCAGTCAGCATCGCCGTCACCTGTTCCGACAAAACATCGAGTCCAACCAGCCTCTTTACCATTCGGTAGTTGAAGCCAAGGAGCGGATGACTGCCGAGGGAAAAGTTACTCAGGAGTTAGATATCGAGTCGCTGTCTCAAAAGTTGCAACAGGCTTTCAATGATGGCCTTAGGAGTATTGCAGTAAGTCTGATGCACGCCTGCGTAAACTCACAGCACGAATTGATGGTTAAGCAGCTGGCTCGTCACATTGGCTACCAGCAAATTACTTTATCGCATCAGTCTAGTCCCTTTCCGAGACTATTACCTCGAACCGACACGGCATTGGCAGACGCTTACTTATCTCCTGTACTCAAACGTTATGTAAATCAGTTACAGGATAACTTGCCACAGGCGCCAATACTGTTTATGCAAAGCAACGGTGCTCTTACAGACGCCAAAAACTTTAGCGGAAAAGACGCGGTACTTTCGGGCCCGGCCGGCGGCATCGTAGCTATGGCACGAACCGCACAGCAGTTGGGTTTTGAAAAAGTGGTGGGCTTTGATATGGGCGGCACCTCAACCGATGTTTCACTGTTTCAGGGACAGTTTGAAATATCCAATGACAATGTGGTCGCCGACATTCATTTACGTGCACCCATGTTAAAAGTACATACTGTCGCCGCTGGTGGCGGCTCTAAACTGTCGTTTGACGGTCAAAGACTGCAGGTAGGTCCAGAGAGCGCCGGTGCCCATCCGGGTCCGGTGTGCTATGGCAAAGGAGGTGATCTGGCGGTCACCGATATCAATCTGATATGCGGTAAAATTCGCCCGGAATATTTTCCTAACGTGTTTGGAAAACAAGGCAACCAAGCGCTGGATAGTGATGCCTGTCACCAGGCATTTTCTGCACTCACTCAAACGATTAATCAGGCTACCGGTCAGCAACAGTCGATGAATCAAATCGCCAGCGATTTTTTAGCCATTGCCATAAACAATATGGCTAACGCCATAAAAACCATTTCTACCCAAAAAGGCATTGAGCTTGACGATTCGTTGTTGAATGCGTTTGGTGGTGCCGGCGGGCAACATGCTTGCCGCGTTGCCGATGAATTAGGTATTCAGAACATTTTAATTCACCAACAATCGAGTTTGTTATCGGCGTTTGGAATGGGGTGTGCCCAACAGGGAAGAGAGCATGAATTTGCTATTGAACAACCTCTGTCTACCAAGGTTTTGGAGCAAATAAAAACTAAAGCCAAATCCATTTTTGAACAGCAGCAACAAGCGCTATTAAACAAGAGTTCGTCCACGACAGACCATCCTAAGTTCACTCATACAATGACTCTGCATTTAAGATATTCGCAAAGCGACATTACCATTCCATTAGTGATTGATGATGAGTCCTTACTCCGAAAAAAGTTTCACACGATCCATCAGCAACAATTTGGCTTCACCTTAAGCCACGATGACATTGTAATAGAGCGTGCGGTTATTCAAACCCACAGCTTGCGACCAATACCCCAGTTACCAACGGCAAAAATTGTGCAGGCATCAGCAAAAAATCACGATGTATGGTTTGATAATCAGTGGCTCTCTACGCCGTTTTTATCCACTGATTCGATTAACCCGGACTCTGTTATTGAAGGGCCTGCCATTCTTTATAATGCCAATACAACCTTGGTGATCGAACCCAATTGGCGCTGCCATAAAACCGCCGAAGGTCATTTTTTATTGCAACGAAAACAGGCGAAAGCAATACCAAATAAAAACAGTACACAACTGACTCCGGCGCGGCTGGAAATTTTTAATAATCTTTTTATGTATATCGCCGAACAAATGGGCGCAGTACTTCAGCAAACCGCTTTCTCAGTCAATATCAAAGAGCGCCTGGATTTTTCATGTGCTGTGTTTGATGAGCTGGGCAACCTGATTGCCAACGCGCCTCATATGCCGGTACACCTTGGCTCTATGAGTGATTGCGTCAGGCATGTCGCTGACAATAATCCAAACGTTCGTTCCGGCGATGTCTTTATGATGAATTCACCCTACCATGGTGGGACTCACCTTCCCGATATTACTTTGGTTAGTCCGGTATTTGTAGCAAACCAATTGAAGTACTGGGTTGCATCGCGCGGTCATCATGCCGACATAGGTGGCACTACACCGGGCTCAATGCCGGCTTCGAGTAATCACATAGATCAAGAAGGTATTGTGATCAATAACTTCAAATTGGTCGATCGGCAGCAGCTACGCGAACGCGAATTAAAGCAGTTATTATTAGACCATCCTTATCCGGTAAGAAACTACCAACAAACTTTGGCCGATCTCAAAGCACAGATCGCAGCGAATCATCGCGGTATTCAGGAGCTGCTTAAAGCCGTCGAGCATTACGGCGAAGCAACTGTCAGTGCTTATATGAATTATGTGCAAGACAACGCTGAACAGGCAATATTGGCAGCTATTAAAAAGTTACGCGAAGGTCACTTCCGATACCCTATGGACTGTGGCGCCGAAGTCTATGTTGAAGTGCGAAAACAAGGTGAAGGCATTGTTTTTGATTTCCGACAAAGCAGCATGCAGCAGAACAATAATTTTAACGCA
>JBFHVL010000294.1:0-2821 GCA_041589565.1 Kangiellaceae bacterium
CGGCCGAGTTCCAGCAGGCGCTGTTGTGGTACCCGGCAGTTTACCTTCTAAAGACGGAAGTTACTCTCTTTATTGTGCAGTAATTGTCAAACAGGTGGATGCGAAAACCAGAGCAAAAACCGGAATAAATGAATTGTTAAGGCTTTCATAAAACTCGACAAGTTCTCAGTGAGAGATATGTAGAAAAAATTCAACTCTCTTACTGGGACATTCCTAAACCACCTGCAACAATCTTTTCGCAATCTGCCACCTTACATTGTGGTCAGATGTGTCGCTTTTGTCATAAAGTGAGCAATATACAACCTCAAGTGGTTCGTTCGCCACGCCACTTTTTCGGCCAATTCGCCCACTCACAATCGCCGTTAAAATCCACAAATTAAAAAATTTAGAACCATACAGTGACTTTGAGATTGTCGGATTTAGACGAGTCGAAAATGTCGTGTGGTAAATATACCATTGACCTTTTATCAATTTATAACAAAGTTAACAGCATCCTCGTATTTTTGTTGTTGCGTGGTGAATCACCTAAGTTCAATTACCAGAGGATCTTTCCATGTTATTTAAACGACTCCTGATACTTTGTTCGCTGTTATTTGCGGCTATTATTGGCAACGCTAAAGTTCATGACGGTTTTGAAGTCAAATTAATGCCCGATCGTCAGCAAAGCAATAATGCCGAAGATATTTACATCAAAGTCATCGTACACAATCGTAGTCACCAGTCTCAACGTGTACTTAAATGGTACCTTCCTAACGAAGAAGGCCAAATCGAAGAAGGTATTTTCACTATTTCACGAGACGGAGAACCCGTTGATTATCTAGGTCCACATTACAAACGCCCAGCTGCCACCACAGACGATTATGTTGAATTCAAAAAGAATGAGCGTCGTAGTTATCGAGTTGAGCTGTCGGCTATTTATGATTTTTCAGAAGCCGGTCAATACCAGATTGACTTTTCCGCAGAGAACTTTGAGTTGTTTGGTAAGTCGAGCGCGATCGGAAAAAATGGTAAAGGTCCTAAGTTTACTCAGCTAAAAAATACCAGCTCTGCTTTCGTCTATTTAGAAAAAGCTCGAAAAGGTAAGCCTTGTAACCCTCGTAAAGAAGATTGCGGTGGTAGTGGCGGCGGTGACGATGTGTCGTTCACCGGTAACTGTTCCAACTCTGAGCAAAACTCAGTGATGTCGGCACTTTCTGCGGCGAAAGATATGGCTAACGACTCAGTGTCTTATTTGAATGGTTCAGCCGGCCCCCGCTATACCACCTGGTTCGGCACCTACAGCTCAAGCCGTTGGAATACGGTAGCAGGTAACTTTGATGCAATTAAAGATGCATTGGATAACAAACCTAAAACCTTTGATTGCAGCTGCAATCAGAACTATTTCGCCTATGTTTATCCTAACCAGCCGTACAAAATTTATTTATGTCGAGTGTTTTGGCAAGCGCAAACTACTGGAACTGACTCTAAAGCGGGTACCATTATCCACGAAATGAGCCACTTTAATGTAGTCGCAGGGACAGACGACATAGTGTACGGACAGTCTGGCGCAAAAAACCTGGCCCTAAGTGATCCAAATCAGGCGATTAAAAACGCCGACAGCCATGAATATTTTGCCGAAAATACTCCGTCTCAAAATTAACCTGGACCACTAGCAATTAAAGGGAGCGACAATAGCTCCCTTTATTAAATTTTATTTTCATCCTCTCCTACCTACAAAGGAATACTCCAAAAATTCCTGCCTTATAAGGCTATCTATTGATCTACACCAAAGTGTTTTCTGACCGAATATTGAGAATATTGAAATATTCTGATTAAGAGAACTCATTATGGACACGCAAAACTATGTAAATAATCTCGGTGCCGAATATGCGGCATCGCTGCCTACCTTGGGCGAAGCCATGGCAGAAGTGTTAACCTTTTTCGGTGTTAAGACTGTCTTTGGAGTCGGAGGTGACTTTGCTGCCAATATCATTAAAGCGCTGGAAAGCAGCATTGAAATTGCTCCATCCAGTAATGAAATGCATGGTGGTTTTTCAGCCTGTGGTCAAGCTGAAATCAGCGGTCTAGGTGCAGCATTAACTACCTACACTGTCGGTAGCCTTCCCTGTGCATCCGCCGCGGCATTGGCAAAAACAGAAAAGCTTCCGGTCATTTTTATTTCGGGTGCACCTGGTGAGCAAGAAATTCTGGAGGGAACCATCCACCATACTGTTGCTTCATTTTCAACCTGGCGCGCCAACTATGATTGCGCACTGGACGCCTTCGCTGCTCTCGGTATTAAGAGCGAGCGCTTACAAGGCGCTCGAAGTCCAGAGCAACCAAATATGGCGGCCGAACATTTTTTCCAGCTGGTTGCACACGCGTATCTCAACAAAGAACCAGTATTTATTGAAGTTCCTCGTGATCTAGTGTTTCAGAAAACTCAAGCTCTACAGCTTCCAACAACGTTGGAAGAAATTGCGCCCCAAACCTTTGTTCTAAAAGGTGCGGAGATGATTGCTCGTCAAATCAAACATAAGCTTCAACACGCTACGAAGCCTCTGCTGTATGTGGGAGAAAACGTCAAACTTAACAATCGTCTGAAGCAGCAAATTATGAACTTTTGTCAAAAACATCAAATCCCCTATGCAACGAGTTGGCTCGCAAAAGGAATTTTTGATGAGAGTACATCGCTATGCCTAGGCAACTACAATGGTGTTTTTAGCGAAAAATATGCTCGTGAGTACATCGAAAAGCAAGTGGACTATATTCTTGAAGTAGATACCAGTATTTACAAACAGGACACCAGCGCAGCCTTTAATACAGGTACCCATCATGTCAA
>JBFHVL010000295.1:0-2798 GCA_041589565.1 Kangiellaceae bacterium
AATTAAAGGTCAATAACTCCATTTGTGACTAAAGTGAGCCTGATTATCCTGATCAAATAATTTTTTAAAACTTTTTCTGTCAAGTTCTAACAGCGTTTCATGGTCACCTGCTTCCAGATAAATTTTATCCTGTTCTAGTAACTCTTCATCAACAACCGTTTTGATATGGTAGGCATCACCAAAAGGTGGAACAGCGCCAGTTTGGCAGTCGGAAAACAGTTGAGCAACTTCTGACTCTTTCAAAAGATGAAAGTTGGCGCAAAAGGTTTCATTGAGCTTTCCAATATTAATTTTATTGTCGGTGGGTAGTATCGCCATCATGCGATGGCCTTCGTGATCCTCAAGAACAACCGCTTTGGCAACTTTATTCATGGGAACATGGGCCGCGAGAGCGCTACCGACAGAGCTTCTGCTTGGAGTGTGATTTATCGCTTGGTAAGGAATATCTCGTGATTTGAGAAATTCACTGACCCGGGTTGAAATACTCATGGTCGACTCCTCCTTATTGTGTCAGTACAGATTCATCCCTTTATCATTATAGGCTGGTTGTTGTTTAAGTTATTGTAGTATTCCTCTATTAAACAAACGCTGTTTGTAACTTGGTCTTATAAAGAGAGTCGGCCAGATGTTATTGCAGCCAAATCATTTTTCCTTCGCGAGAGGGTGCAGAAACCAGTGGGATCTCAAAGGTAGGGTTATCGATATGGACAACCACTAAATCAATATCGGTTTGTTCTTTGTTCATTGCCTTGCTCATGACAATCCAATGATCGTCAGCCGACCAAACAGGGTACCAGTAAAATCCGCTTTCATTCAGCCACATAATGGTGCGATCACTGACCTTTAATAAACCCACGCGTGATCGTGTTTCGTTTGCCGAATAAAAGGCAATGTAGTCACCGCTGTTAGAGAAAGCGGCACTGCCGTTATAACCGTCCAGCTCGGTGATAGGTTGAGGGTTTTTGGTTCGAGTATTAAATAAATGCAGCTGTGCCTCTTTGGCTTCTCTGTCTTGTCTTAGAGTGGCGATAAAAAAATTGCCTTTGGGTGACCAGCTGATGGGTGTTGAGGCATTAGGCGAATAGTCGATCCACTTTTTGACTATTCCATCAGAGCTCATTTGGTAAAAGAAGTTGTTACGCTCGCCATCAACCGTTTCCCAACGTAAAAAGTGCAGATCGCCCGTTGTCGGATTAAATGAAGGTAGATAGGTGTGATCGGTGTGCGTTAGTAAGCGTTGAGTGGTTAAGTCTTGCAGGTTCATCTTATACAGCGCGATATGCTCACCGGATTTGCGCTGGAAAACCAGTGATTTTTTATCGGGTGATAGCACCGGCCAATTATCACTGGTGTCAGAGTTAGATAGATTTTTCCATTCCAAGCCTAACGTCATTCGGTACAGTTGTGACTTTCCCGACTTGTTCGATGAAAATACAAATGGCGTCTTGGCGACTTTACTTGCGTAGAAATCTCGCACGGTAGCTACATTTCTCCAGGTATCCCAGATGGCTTTTTCGTGAATGGCAAGTTCTGCGTTAGTCTCGCGAATTTGATCGAATAGGTCGTGCATCTCTCCGCGCAAATGACCAAATTGTTCAAAAAACTTGATGGAGTTATCCCAGGCCTGAATATGACGCAGAAAGGTTTCTTTAAAAATTTGGGGGGTAGTCGAATAGTCGAGTTGTTTTAAAGCACCAGAATATTCAGCAATGGCGGTTGCTAGAGGTTGTTTTTCAGAGGCATTGTTGCGAATGCTGCCCAATGCATCATCTCGGCTTAATATATGTTGAATCCCTGAGCGCCATTCCTTCAGTTGATCGTCCTTTGCCTGAATAGAGCCGATGTGCAGTAGCGAGCAAGCGAACAGCAGGGCGGTAGTAATATTTAGTTTTAGCATAACGAGAATCTCCTCTTATAAAGAGTGTAGAAAAGATCCTCGCTGAATCAATTCAAATCAACCCCAATCAATGAGCTGACGTTAGGACTTCTGTCTGCGATATTTAAACCTGCGCCACTGACTGTCGGCCCAGCGAGCACTGCGTGACAACATCCGCTGAAACTTTTTAAGCCACTTTTCCGCAGCGGGGTATTCAGTTGCCAGTAGCGCCAGTCCCAATGGAATAATCAGTACCGCAGGGCCGGGCAACACGATAAACACCAAACCGATTAACAGGATGATAACGCCTACAACGGTTATTACTGTTTTTTTGATCAGTCGCATAAATTTCCTTTCAATCCAACAAGAACTCTATGTGAAGCAAACACCAAGCCAGATTTATAAAATTAATAAAAACAATGAGATAGGTGCCTCTTTGTGGACGGAAACCGTGGTTTTTGGCCTAAATCGCAGTGAATTGGCCAAATTAACTATCGTATTGAGAATAATCTCGCTACCAAGGATAATTCACGCTTCGACAAAGACTGAGATAGAGATTATGACAATTCCAGCGACTGCAATTATTTGTGGCAGTGACCTTCGGCAATTTCAGGGGCTATCCTTTGATAAAGAAGTTGAAGTTTGTTCTCGTTACGGTCAACTTTCCTCTACTGTTTTACAGGCGTCCGTGGCGAGTTCTCCACTCTATTTTTTAGCGCGTCATGGTTTTGAGACCAGTATTCCACCACACCGAATCAATTACCGAGCCAATATTGATGTGCTGAAACAGTTGGGTGTAGAGCAAATTATTGCGGTTAATACGGTTGGCGGCCTGGCTGACAATATGGGGCCAGGAACCTGGGTTTGTCCGGATCAAATCATTGATTACACCTTTGGGCGAGAAATGACCTTTTTTGATGGT
>JBFHVL010000296.1:0-2767 GCA_041589565.1 Kangiellaceae bacterium
GACTCGCCATCAACAATAATTCCAAGTTCTAACTCAAACCAGTCGTTATTTTCGGTTAAATCGAGATACCAGTTATCGTTAGTTTTACGGTTCAGGCGAAAAGAGTGATCAAACTCGATAAGCCAGCCTTCGTTATGCAAACCTGCAAGCCAAACACACAACTGACCGATTGAGGTGTCCAGGTATCGATCGGCCAGATCAAATTGCCGGTAAATCGGATATTCCTGCCGAGCTTTTACTGTCGGTAACGCCTGAACTTCACGCCAGTGCCTGGCAATGGATTGTTTGTGTGATTCGCTGAGTTCTTGTTTAGCCTGTATAAAGACTTCGCTGGATATTTCCAATGCATCATTAACGATAAATTTTACTTTTCCAATATCCAGTTGTAGCGGATTGCCTTTGCGCCAGGGTAAATATTCCTGAGTCGATACCAAAGTAAGCTTGGGTTTGATAGACTCAATAGCTGGCAGCGACTGATGACTGTTCTTAACAAAAATTAATTGATTGTGAGACACATCAAAAAAGGCGTTCGCTGTGACTCGCGATAAATTCTCGGGCACTTGTTGAGTCATCTGACTTTTTATGGGTGGTCGTGAGCTGGCTTTCCAAAAACAGCGTTTGCTCTGGACCATCTGAAAAAACATGGCATTACAGTCAGAGTCATTCGCATCAATGAAATACAGTAAATTCTCTTCGGCTTTGGCCTTGCCCTTATCAATCAAACTTAAGCATTGATGCAAAATGGATTGATCGGTAAGCGAAATAAATTTTTGCAGTTTTTGAAAGTTCACCTGAGTGAAATCGAACTTATCTTTTAATAAGTACTTATTGTCCTGCGTTAGGTAAGCCTTATAAAACGAAATATAAAACTGGTCAGACTCGCGTTTTAATAAATACACCAGCCGATGTCGCGCCATATTGGGGTAAGGATCAAATTCCTGTTGATTAAGCCATTGCAGCTCTGATGACCATAACGAGGATTTCTCCTGAAAATCTTTTACTGAGTAAATAATCTGATCTAATCGACGCTTAGATTCAATGGCAAGCGCGGCTAAATGAGCACAGGGCTTGGCTAGCTGGCAGGTACAACTGTTTCCATCTTTGGTGAGCGGCCAGGCCAGTTCGGCTTTAATTGTGTCGCTTAAGGATTGCGCGGTATCTGTATGATCTAAAAAATCGCCATGAATCCATTGGGTTGAACTTTCGTGTTGCCAGTGGATAAGGTTTCCATTTAGCAGGAGCTGGAGGCCTACGTAGAGTTGAGCCTCATTAAAATGCTGCGCGAGATGATCATTAGGTCCCTTGTAGGCCAGTGGCCGGATCAACATAATGTGGTAAAAAACCTTGGCAAAAATTCAAGTTAAGCTAACCATCATATCAAAGCGGACTTACGCTGCCTACCGAGTCCTCCGAGTATTTGTCAATTGAGCCATTCATTGTTGTTACTATTACGCGTTGTTACCCTTGTGCCATTGCATCCTTGGCTGTGACAAGGAATAATCGCTGCATCGTTTAAGAATTAAAAAATGAACTTCGAGGACCGAATATGAAACGACGTGCTTTTGTAGGTGCCATGGGAATTGGTGCTGCGGCAACTCTAGCGGGATGTAGTTCGCAAAAAAGTGATTGTGCTACCGACTCCGGCGCTCAAAGCAGCGGCAAGGTGATTGAGTGGACCATGATCACCACCTGGCCAAAAAACTTTCAGGGTTTGGGTGAAGGTGCTGAGTATCTGGCCAAGACTATCAATGAGCTGAGCGGTGGCCGAATGAAGGTGACGGTATTAGGCGCTAATGAGCTGGTTCCTGCGCTTCAGGTGTTCGATACGGTTGCATCCGGTACGGTACAGATGGGCCATGGAGCTTCTTACTATTGGAAAGGCAAGTTGCCTGCGTCACCCATGTTCTCCGCCGTTCCGTTTGGCTTAAACGCTCAGGAGATGAACGGGTGGCTGTTTAAAGGCGGTGGCCTTGAGCTGTGGCAGGAGCTGTACGCCCCACTGAATCTGTTGCCCATGCCTGCCGGAAATACCGGTGTACAAATGGCCGGTTGGTTTAATAAAGAAATTAAATCACTGGAGGATATTCAGGGATTGAAGATGCGCATTCCCGGACTCGGTGGTGAAGTCTTTAAACGCGCCGGTGGTACGCCCGAGTTAATCCCCGGTGCTGAATTATTCTCTGCATTGGAGCGTGGTCGAATTGATGCCACCGAATGGGTTGGACCCTACAATGATTTAGCCTTTGGTTTACACAAGGCGGCAAAATTCTATTACTACCCCGGTTGGCACGAGCCAGGTACCACGCTCGAGGCGATTATTAATCTGGATGCTTTTAACGAGCTTCCTGCCGATTTACAGGCTGTGGTGAAAGCCGCCTGTGTTATGGCGAATTCCGATATGCTTGCCGACTTTACCGAAAAGAATAATGCTGCGTTGAATACGTTGATTAATGAGCATAAGGTTCAGCTGAAAAAATTACCCGATGATGTGTTAAAGCGATTTGAAGAGCTGTCGCATCAGGTGGTTCAGGAGTTAGCCGATTCTGATCCGTTTGCCCGTAGAGTGTATGAATCGTATAACAAGTATCGTACGCAGGCTTACGATTGGCATAAAGTATCGGAGCAGGCGTTTTACGCGCTACGATAAAATTTTTTTAAAGGCTATGTTTGCTTTGGTGCAGCATAGCCTTCGCATATTCATAAAGTTGTATAAATATACTCATAAACTTTGCGCCCTATTATCTGTGTTAATCTTATAACAGTATAA
>JBFHVL010000297.1:0-2757 GCA_041589565.1 Kangiellaceae bacterium
AAAAGTGAGTCGCTGAGGAGCGAAATAAGATCTTCTTCATTTGTACGATGCTGAAACTTTGTGAGAAGACAAATATTTTTATATGTCCGCTTATTTGTCTAATTCTACCTTATGATGCTTGGGCTTATGATCGAATAAAATTCTGGATCTCGCATCAAGTGCGAGATGACAAAAGTCGAAAAACCGTCCTCTCTTTGCCTAAATCCACAAAAGCGTTCCTCTGAATACCTAAAAAATAAAACTCTCGAATGATCAACAGGTTAGCTTTAGCTGACGATCTTCTGCTGGATCACTGATAAATAAAATGCTACTTATATAAGTAGTTATTGGTATTTTAGCATTATTCATTATGTCACACTCCGAAGCCATAAAGCCTTTATTAAAGCATCCTGCGTTGTGGCAGGCTTCAGCGCGTTGTGCGCCTAAACCAGCACAATCAACCGGACATACCGCACTGGACGCGGCATTACACTATGGAGGTTGGCCACAAGGGAGTTTGACCGAGTTATTACTGCCTCAGCCTGGCTTGGGTGAGTGGCAGTTGCTCGCACCTTTGCTGGCTCGGCTTTCGCAAGGAGCGGGGTATGTAGTGTTAGTGAACCCGCCGATGCGTCCTTATTTGCCCTTGCTTAAAACGTTAGGTATTGATCCTGAAAAACTGGTGGTACTGCATTTGCCCGATATAAAGGCGCAGGTGTGGGCGGCGTATCAGGCATTAAGTTCTGGTTCTTGCAGTGCTTTATTGTGTTGGTTTATTGAGCCGAAGGTGATCACGACTGAACTGCGTAAGCTGGCACTGGGTTGTCGTGATGCCAGTAGTTGGGGGTTTGTCTTTCGGCCACAGGTAATGGCTCAGCAAGCGTCAGTAGCAGCGCTACGCTTGCAGTTAGCTATGTCGCAACAGGGTGTTTGTAATGTACATATTTTAAAGCAGCCAGGAGGCTGGAGTGGCCAAGAGGTCGCATTAAATTTATTTCCTGAGCGAGCGCAGTTAACACCATTGCAAGCTCGTTATTGGCCTGAGCCTATTTTGAGAGTTAATAATCCTGTTGGTGTTATGTCGTCTGCCTTGTTGGCTAAACAGCGCAAGCTCAAGCCTGACTATGCTCCTGCCGATCCGCGTATGGAGCGTAGCCAATCTGCATCTAATATCAGTGTGCATTAAGGATGATATGGTATGTGGCTGTGCATTCGTTTCCCTTCGTTATTATTAGAATCGGTTTGGCATGATCCACAAAAATGTTTGCCACTTGCGGTGATTGAGCAGCAGCAAGTGGTTTGCGTTAATCCGCAGGCGGTAGCTCAAGGCATTCAGGTTGGGCAAAGTGTGGCTACCGCTTACGCCATTGAACCAGAACTTAAAGTCATAGAGCGTAATCTATTACACGAACAAGCGCAGCTTCAGTATATGGCGCTGCTGGCGTACCCTTTTTCATCGCAAGTGTGTATTTGTTCAGCACAATCCATAGCGTTAGAAATTGGACGCAGTTTATTACTGTTTGGTAATGGTGAAGCGTTGCTTCATCATATCCGAGTGCGTTTTGAAAGTTTACATTATCAAATACGGCTAGGGCTTGGACATACGGTTAAAGCCGCTGAGTTATTATCGTTTAGCGATTTATCGGCGCAACTTAATTGCTTTAGTGAAAGCGAACGACAACTCGATAAAAACGGCATTATGCGATTAGTTAAACAGCTACCCATAGTGTTATTACCTTTTGCGCCTTCGGTTCAGAAAAATTTTTCACGTTTAGGCTTTCAAACCATTAACGATCTGCTTGTAATACCTGCCGCTGCATTACAAAAACGATTTAATCAAAAAGTGCTCGATTATTGTGAGCGCATGCAAGGGTCTAAATCCGATCCTTTTGATTATTTTGTTCCAAGTATTTGTTTTGAGCGTCGTTTAGAATTTCTTGATGTGATCCATCAAGCCGATGGGCTTATTTTTCCGATGCAAAGGTTGATTACCGAACTGGTTGAGTTTTTACGGCTTCATCAAAAAAATGCGCAACATCTGTTATGGATCATGCAAGACACCTATCAGCGAACCTCTTCTTTTTCAGTGCATTTAACCGAAGCCGATATTAATGCTTCGGTTTATACCGAATTAACCCGTTTGCATTTACAAAGAGTGCAACTCACCGGCCCCATTGAACAGTTGCAGTTAAAAGTAGAGCAGCTGAGTGATATTGCTGCGTCTGAAGTATCGTTATTTCAACTATCGGAATCATTTAACAACCGAGAACATTTTATTAATAAAATAAAAGCGCGTTTTGGTGATAACAGTTGCTTGCGGTTTACTGAATCTTGTCAGCAAGTACCCGAGTTGCAAGCACCACTTTCCTCTAGAGCTAAGCTTTCATCTAGAACAAATCACCAAACATTAAAGCTTGAACAAAGTGATGAATCAGAACGAGAGTTAGCCTTTCGGCCGAGCTGGTTGTTGTCAACACCACAAAGAATTCAACAGAAAAATGGTGCACTTTTTTGGCAGGAAGCCTTACAAGTCATTTCACAAGAAGAGCGAATTCATCAGTACTGGTGGAAGAAAACCGTCAACCGAGGTTACTTTGTGGCACAACAAGAGTCAGGGCCATTACTTTGGATTTTTTTTGATTACAGTAAACAGCAATGGTTTGTGCATGGTTTTTTTTGAAGATGAAACATCATGACAAGCTATGCTGAACTTTTTTGTCGCAGTAACTTTTCTTTTTTAACTGGGGCCTCTCATCCAGAAGAGCTTGTCGCTAAAGC
>JBFHVL010000298.1:0-2751 GCA_041589565.1 Kangiellaceae bacterium
AGCATTACGTTGAGCTTGTTAGGGTTTGAAGGATTGATGGCCCGAAACGGTGTCGACCTAAACTTACAAGCTTTATTAGTGTTCTGTTTTATTTTTGGTATGGGTGGCTCTTTTGTGTCGTTGCTGCTTTCCAAATGGATGGCTAAACGATTCACTCAAACCTATGTGATCACGCAACCGCGAACTGCGGAGGAGCGTTGGCTGCTCGACACGGTTGCTGACTTGTCACAGCGTGCTGGAATTGGAATGCCTGAAGTTGGGATATTCCCGTCAGAGCAATCTAATGCCTTTGCTACCGGTTGGAACCGAAACAACGCTTTGGTCGCGGTGAGTCAAGGATTATTAAACCGCTTTAGCCGTGACGAAGTTCGAGCTGTTCTTGGCCACGAGATTGGCCATGTTGCCAATGGTGATATGGTAACCCTGACGTTAATTCAGGGGGTTGTGAATACTTTTGTGATGTTCTTTGCACGAATTATCGGGCATACCGTTGATCGGGTGGTGTTTAAAACCGAGCGGGGCCATGGGATTGGCTTTTACATTGTGACTTGGGTCGCTGAAATAATCCTGGGGATACTTGCTGCCATGATCGTGGCCTGGTTTAGCCGTCGCAGAGAGTATCGTGCTGATGCTATGGGCGCTAACCTTGCTGGACGCCAGCCAATGATCAATGCTTTGGCTCGGTTAAAAGCGGAATCTGAGCTACCAAACCAGATGCCCGATACAATGACTGCCTTTGGCATTACCGGTGGCAAAATGTCTCTTGCCACTTTATTGGCCTCCCATCCCCCATTGGATGATCGCATTCGTTCATTGCAATCCAGCATTTAAAAAAACACCCTAAAAAGAGCCCGGTACCGAGAAAAACTCGAAAGTTTCTTGGTTTCGGGCTTAATTCCATGATTTTTCAGCCGATATATCAATTAGTTCGACCTCTTTTAGCGATTTGAGTGTCGACTTTAAGAGATTTTTAGCAAGAAGCTCATTCTTGTTCTAAGCTATATCTTAGTGATTTTTCTAAATATTTTGCGTAAAAGTGGACTCGAGTGGCGCATTGCCCGATGTCTGGCAAAAATAATAATCGGAATCAATAGGGCTGTTTATGAATTTAACTGTGTCTGCACGAATTGCCGGAGGCTTTGGGGTTGTCGTTTTGCTGCTTCTGGTGATCAGTATTGCGAGCCTGTCTGGCGTTAATGGTATCAATCGTACCTTGGAAAGCGTTGTTGATGAGGCAACGCCGATGTTACAAACCAGTGGTGAGATGATTTCGACGCTATTGGAAGCTAACGATCAGGTGAATCGTCATCAGAAGTCTGAAAGTCTCGATGAACTGCCAAATTTTGAAGAGCGGTTTGATGCTTTAAAGGCAAATTATGAGAAACAGAGAAAGCATTTACTGGCTTTGATGAGCAACCATCCCGGTTTATTAAAGACCTTTCGCCAGAGTCAGGAATCGGTAGATGAATATCTGGGAAAGGTTCCTGAGGTTTTCAATACCCATCGTCGGGCTTTGGAGTTGGCTCGGTCTGTGTCCAATAAAAAAAGCGACTTTGAAGATGTGGCTGATGAACTCGATAGCCTGGTGTATGACCTATCGGAAGATATTTCCTCGCAGGAAGATATCAAACTGGTTCAATCCATAGGTAACTTGATTCGAGAAGGCACTATCAGCGCCACCGATGCTTTGAATCTGGATAATTCGGATACCATCAATACGGTGAATAAAGACCTGCAAGCCATTGTCGACTCGGCTTTGAGCAAACATCAGGAGTTGTCTGGTGGAGCGGCTGCGAGCTCGGAGTATTTTGGTGAAATGGGAACGGCACTCAACAACTTTAAGTCCTTGGCTACCGGCAGTAATGGGCTACTTGGAACCTATTTATCGCAACTGTCTTCAGCCAATATGTCGCTAAACACATTGATTGAAGCTGAGCAGCGGTTAGCCGCCGCAATCGCTGAGCTAAGGGAAGGTGTAAAAGGCGTCAAGCAGTTCGCCGACCAATCGAAAGAACAAGCGGTAGATCAGGTTGCAGGCACACAATCACTGATCGTTGTATTAGCGCTAATCGCCATTGTAGCGGCTGTGTTGATTTCAATGTTGGTTATCAAAACGATTCGCCAGCCATTGTCGGCAGTTGTCGAAGTAATTTCTCAAGTGGCCGACGGTGATTTGACACGAACCATCGATGTTCACCGAGAAGACGAGTTTGGAACTTTGTCCGATAGTGTCAATGACTTGATATCAAAGCTCAGAGGTATTTTAGGAAATATCGCGAGCAGTTCGCAGCAATTGGCTGCGAGCGCTGAGCAAACCGAAGCGATTGCTCGACAGGGACATGAGTCGATAAATCGACAAAAAGAGCAAACGGAACTGGTAGCCACCGCAATGGCAGAAATGACGGCTACGGTAAATGAAGTGGCTAATAGCGCAAACAGCACCTTGCAGGAAGTGCAAGGCGCAAACGAAGAGACCAATACGGGTCAATCGATTGTTCGGGAGAATATTAATACTATTAATCGCTTGGCCAGCGAGATTGAGCAAGCATCTCACGTTATCAACAAGTTAAATGAGTACAGCGATAACATAGGCTCGGTATTAGATGTTATTCGCGGAATTGCAGACCAAACCAACCTTCTGGCTTTAAATGCTGCAATTGAAGCAGCGCGAGCCGGAGAGCAAGGGCGTGGCTTTGCGGTCGTTGCTGATGAAGTACGTACCTTGGCAAGTAAAACTCAGGAGTCAACGTC
>JBFHVL010000299.1:0-2748 GCA_041589565.1 Kangiellaceae bacterium
AGTTTCAGTTCATCGATGAGCAATTAATACTTACGACTGATAAAGAGCTTCCCTTAGAGTGGAAAAATATTACTGAATTAATTGGTGAAAATTTATATTTCAGTTTAGGAAACAGCAAAGAGCAAACTGAATGGCTGGCGCTCATTAATGAAATTCAGATGTTGCTGGCGACGAGTGAAGCAAAATTTTCCTTTAATGGTATTTGGATTAGCCATTGTCCCGCCTTTATTCAACAGTCGCCTTTGCAAAAAGAACACGAGTCGGTAGTTATCATCAAAGACGGCCTGGAGCACTGGCTTTATAGTGAATGGGATTTTCTCGCTGACTGGATAAACCAAGTGTTAACAAAAGTTAAGTCGTTAATGAATGAGTGTAATGAAATATCAGTCGTTGATGGTTACTATCAGTGGGAGTTAAAGAAAGCTGATAATTGGTACCAAAGACTAAAGCGGATATTCAAATTAGATTAAGCGAACATTTTCTGTATTTAGCCATTATTGAAAAATAACAATGGAGTTATACATCCATGTTTTTAAAAGACATTGTTAGACGCAAAGTTGAGCACATACCAGACGATCTTAAAGAGTATTCACCTTTGTTACAGAGAGTGTTAGCGGCACGTGGCATAGAAGGTGTTTGCGAGTTGGACTACTCACTGAATAACCTTTATGACTATCGTTTGTTGTCTAACATTGATTTGGCAGTTGAAGCATTAATTTCCATGATCGAATCAAATGCAAAAGTAACGATAGTGGGAGATTTTGATGCTGACGGCGCAACCAGCACGGCACTTTTAATGCTTGCGCTGCCAGCGATGGGGTTGAAACATTTAAACTACGTTGTTCCTAATCGCTTTGATTACGGGTACGGCTTGTCAGAAAAAATTGTTGCAGAAATTTCAAACGAGAAACCTGATTGGATTATCACTGTTGATAATGGCATTAGCAATCATGCTGGTGTGGCGCTTGCTAAAAAATTGGGTATAAAAGTTTTAATCACGGATCATCATTTACCAGGAGATACAATTCCTGATGCGGAAGTTGTCCTGAATCCCAATTTGCCCGGAGACCAATTTCCCAGTAAGGCTCTGGCTGGCGTCGGGGTGGCATTTTATCTGTTAATTGCATTACGCAGCAGTTTACGTGAGCGCAACCTGTTCAGGGCATGGGAGGTGACCGAGCCCAACCTTGCCGAGTGGCTGGATATTGTTGCGTTAGGAACGGTTGCCGATGTTGTGCCACTCGATCGAAATAATCGAATTTTAGTTGCACAAGGCTTAGAAAGAATAAGAGCTGGTTTTACTAGACCGGGAATAAAAATGCTGCTCCAGGCTGGCAAGCGTGATTTTCGAAAGGTACAGGCTGCAGACCTTGGGTTTGCAGTTGGGCCACGCTTGAATGCAGCAGGACGGCTTGAAGATATGGCATTGGGCATTGAGTGTTTGCTGGCCAACACAGAAGCTGAGGCCGCACCGATGGCGTTCGAGCTGGACAGCTTAAATCAGTATCGTCGAGAGATTGAGCAAGAAATGGTAGCCGATGCGATGTCTCGTATATCTATGTCAGAGTTGAGTAGCCGGGCAGAACGCCCGAATACACTGTGTTTTTATGATGACAGCTGGCATCAGGGCGTTGTGGGACTTGTCGCTTCGAGAATTAAAGAAAAATTAAATCGACCTGTTATCGCATTTGCGAAAGAAAGTGATACTGAGATTAAAGGCTCTGGCCGCAGCGTGCCCGGAGTTCATATGCGTGATGTACTGGCAAATATAGCGTCAAAGCGACCCGACTTACTCAGTAAGTTTGGTGGCCATGCAATGGCGGCCGGGCTGTCATTAAAGCTGGAAAGTTTGACTGAATTTCGAAAGATGTTTGAGACGGAAGTAATGCAATGGATTGGAAATAGGTCATTCGATGACAATATTGTATCGGATGGTGAGTTACAGCCCACAGAGCTAAACCTTGAAACTGCACGACACATAAAGCAGCTTGGTCCATGGGGACAAGCTTTTCCTGAGCCTATGTTCGATGGCATTTTCGAAGTGATTCAGCAAAGAATACTGGTTGAAAAACACCTGAAACTAGTACTGAAAGATTTAACGTCTGGCAATCTTGTCGATGCAATTCAGTTTTTTTCCAGTGAGGAAATTCTTGGTCAAGCACTAAAACAAGTGGAAATTGTTTATAATCTTGATATTAATGAATTTCGGGGGGAGTCTAGTTTACAGTTGATAATCGAGCAAATCCGGCAGATTTAAACGCGGTATTAAAGAGCAGTTACCTATCGTAACTGCTCTGAAACCAGTATGTTTTACTTATCGACGGAAGTGATAATTTCCATGATTTCTTTGTGCGATGCATTTGCCGCTCGGAGCTTAGTAACTTGACTTTGGCTAAGTCTAATTACCGAACCTCGATAAGGTTTGTTCATAAAGAAGTCGTAGTTGTTTTTGTATGGCTTAAATGTGATGAACTTAATGTGTTTTTCTTCTAGGCATTGTTCTCGGCTAGGTTTGAACCCAAGCTTTTTAATGTAAGCCTTTTCAATACCTTTTTGTATAATAGAGCTATTGTTGGTCCCAGTTATTTCACAAAATTCAGCGACAGAATACTCAACTTGTTCACTCGCATACAGTGCACAAGACGATACAAGTAGTAGAGATGCGGCTGCTTTTTTCATGGCAGACTCCTTACATTTGGCAGACGTTAACTTGCAGACTGAGGACTTACCTTTACTCATACTTATAAG
>JBFHVL010000300.1:0-2734 GCA_041589565.1 Kangiellaceae bacterium
GTAAGATTTTAGTTCCAACTTATTTTTAAATATGGAACTTCAACCTTAAGGTATGAATTGAAGCTCTCCTGGACTAACTCTCTGTCTCGCAAGTTAAATTCCCTTCAACTTCCTTTTTTAACCTTGTCACTTCATCATTAAATTCTTGGGGCGCGTCTTTAAATACTTCATTTAATGTATTTAATGCGGAATCGCTACCATTTTCTGCAGCCAGCCGCAGCCATATTGCGGCATTGAACCACATATTCATATCTTCAAACGATAAAAGATAATTACCAAAATCTTCTTGTGCCTGTGAGACACATTTATAAGCAGCTGACTCCAAATACTCCAAAGCTTTTTCATTATTGGCTTCAACGCCATGACCATCTCGTAACATAATGGCCGTCATAAATTCTGCGGGGCCATACCCACCGTCTGCGCCTTGTTTGGCATATTGATAAGCAGTTTCGTAATTTTGTTTAATACCACCATCACCAAAATAATAGTACGTCGATAGTGCAAAGTAGCAGCGAGGGTCTTTCTTTTCGGCGCACTGATTAAAAAATATCAGCGCTTTTTCGTGATTTCCTACATTGGCGGCACGCGAGCCTGCCTCGAAGTCTTCAAGAATATTAATTTCTACAGAGCTGGAAAGTGACTGGTAAGCAATCAGTAAAGCGATAACAGCAAGTTTAAAAGTCTTATTCAAAGTTATTCCCCAAATAGAGATGTTATTGATCTGTGTTCACTAATTTATTTGCGGCAAGCAAATTATCGAGTCACCACCTGCATTAATTCAAGAAACCGCTCGTTGTCGCGCAATTTAGATAATTCATCAAATGCCAATGCAGTAGGTACCATAATATGTTTATTGCGAATAGCGTTCTCTAGTGCGGCTAGTGCGCCTTCGGTGTTGCCCATTTCGCTATAGGCCAGAGCGAGCATAAAAGGATCTTGTCCATTATCCGAAAGCCAGTTCACATACCACTGATTAAAAGAGTCGATACTGCCATTTTCGATATCGGTAACGATGGGATTAATCAACGATTCCTCTTCCTTTACCATTTTCATAAAGCCCGAAAGATAATGCACTGCGGTTTGCGGTAGCTGCAATTTTAAAGCGGAACGTCCAGCGCACATCAAACTAAAAGCGTGTTCTGGCTCAAGCTCTAAACTTTCACTGCATTGCTTAAGTGCTAAATCGTATTTTCCGGCAACCTGATAAAACCAGCCTGCGTGGTAATGCTGTTGAAAACGTCCGGGATCAATTTCTAAAATCCGCTCGATACTTTGTTCCGCCAACGACATATTGCCGCGGATGGCTTCAACGACGGCTAAATCGTGCAGGATCATAATGGAATCAGGATCTTTACGAGCAGCTGCACGAAACGCCTCACTGGCGGTCACTACATCCCAGTCGTAATAAAAGGCGACTTTCGCTTTGGCTAATAAAGTTAGGGCATCACGCGGTGCCGCTTTTAGCGCTCTTTTCAAGTGCTCTCGAACTCGGTCTCGCTGAGATTGTGTAGTGCTATGGTACAAATGAACCAACACTAAGCCGGCATGGGCCTGCCCGGTATTAGGATGCTGCTGTAAAACACTTTCAAACAGCGTCTGACTCAATTTACGGTTTTTCTCGCCACCTTCATCCAGTAAATAAAGGCCTCGTTTAATGTCCTGAGCGATTTCAGGCGCTAAATTTCTATCACCCACCATGCCTAACCACAGAGCAACAGTGACCACACCAACGATCACGGCCGCTGCTGTACCCGCCAAAACTTTGAAACGACGACCAAATATTCCTTCACTAGCGGTTTTGGATATAACCTCGGGCTTTACCAGAAACCGATACCCTCGTTTAGGCACCGTCTCGACATAGGTGGGCTGTTTGGGATTGTCTCCCAGCTGCTCACGGATCTGTTTAATACAAAAGTTAATATTCTGGTCAAAGTCCACCACCTGATCGGGCCAAACCTGCTCGATGATTTTTTCTCGTGTCACCAGTTCGCCGGGGGTTTTTAACAGTAACGACAAGATTTTCGAGGGTTTGGGTGGCAGCTCAACGGCTCCCTGAGCATTACTCAAAGTTTCCGAAGAAAAATTAAATCGAAACTCGCCAAAGCTAATTTCTTTAATATTATCAATTGCTTGAGATCCACTCATAACTTTCTCATTTCTATTTAAGGGCTACTCTTTTGTGATTTTCACCCGTCACAGCGAGCATAAAGCCATCTTAACAAATTTTGGACAAGTTCCCATGTTGAAAATACTTCGCCCATTTGTTGGTTTGATTTTAACGCTCGGATTTAGCGTAACTCTATCTGCAGCCAACACCAACACTGCGGACTCGCAAGAGCAACTCCACACCCAGTTAATGGAGGCGATTGAAACCAACAATGTCGCTGAAGTTGACAAGCTGCTGATCCGAATGGACGATGTTAACTTTTTTCAGGATCGTCACTCGCCGTTATCGCTGGCTGCCGCTCAGGGCAATAGCGAAGTAGTTCAACGACTCCTTAAACATGGCGCGAATCCCGATTTAGAGACTCCCAGTTCTGCTACGGCTTTGATGCACGCTGCATTCAAAGGCCACCTGCCAGTTGTTGAGCAGCTGCTCGATGCAGGTGCCAATGTACGATTAGAGCATAATAATGGGTATGAGGCGTTCGACTTTGCATTGGAAGGCCCGTATTTCGACATCATGCGGCGATTGATCGCAGAGATTGGATTGCGCGCCGATGGTCAGCTACAC
>JBFHVL010000301.1:0-2715 GCA_041589565.1 Kangiellaceae bacterium
TGCATTTGTGGAGCAAAATTTGAGTATACAATGGATAAATTAGATAAGGATTTTTCAAAAGTCGTATTTGTTTACAATTACTCGTTAATAATTGAAAAGTTATTTTAAAGCGTCTCCATGCTTTTTTACTATTCAGAGATAGGGAGCATAACAGGCTAATTAGAACTTTTTAATTTACAAATAAAGGCTCGTTAATTCGAACATTACAATAACTTCTGGCTCCAAGTGTGTTTGCTTGAAATCTGCGCGATTTACATAGATGCTTATACTGTTTTATAGTACGTCCGTACTTACAATAATAAAAGGTTAGAGGGAGCAGACGAAAAGCTGGTATTTATTGACTCTCATTGGCCAATAAACAAAAGCCCGCTGCTATCTAAAGCCTCACTAATGAGGAATATCTCATGAATGCGATTAGAGTTTTTGTTTGTGTCTTGTTTTTGCTTGGTACTGCAGCCTGCGTAACTTCCCATCCTCAAACTGCAGCGGAATTTCGACAACAGGCCCCAGGGGCTTTTTTAGCGAAAACAGAAGAGTACGAAGTGAATCAGTCATTCGAAACTGTGGCGGCTCGTTTTCAGAAAATGGCACCCAAGTGTCTTGATGTGACAATTAAAACTACCTCTCAGTCATCGACCAGCTATCAAGTGGTTGTGACCGACTACAACCCTACGGTGATTGTAGAAGCCGATCGTGCTGAACTTCATGTACAGCAAGATTTTAAACAAGGTGTACTGACCATTACCGAAGTTCCACCGGGGGGGTATTACCTCATGGTGTTTGATGCGTTTAAGGTTGGAGCCAATAATACTCGAATTAAATATTATGGTCCGAGTATGGGACATGAGACGATGATCAATGCGATTAAAGGTTGGGCAGATGGTAGCAATGTGGGTTGTCCTGACCTGACCAGTTCGTAGGTGTGAACTATGATAATTAATCGACAGTATGTCCGCCCCTTTACAGCCGTGTCCGCTCTATGCGTTCTAGTGCTTCTGTCGGCTTGCTCGGTTGGCAAGACGTACAAAAACAGCGGAAAGAAAAACCTCGTTGTCAACGCACAACTGGAAGACATTACGACCTATCTGGGAGTTCACCAGATGACCAGTAATTGCGACATTCAATATTTGGGAAGTGTTGAGTTAAAATCCGGTCGTATTGAGTTGGCTATTCCGACTGAGGAAACTGCGTATTTGGTGGTCGCGTTTTCCTCTTCTTCTTTTTTTACCGGATCATCAAATTTTCGATATGAGTTGGCAATTAATATGCAACCAACGCAGCAGTACGAATTAGACATTTCCTATAAAGATAAAATTTATAATGTTGCGCCGTACCAGCGAGACTCATCTCGAGTAGGTCGTCGCGAGTTGTCAGGGGCTATGCCAAAACAGTGTGCTGGAAGATAGTTAGCATGGCCGCACAATGATGAGCGTGAATTCGCTCATCGAAGGGTAATTTATGGAACGTCTTTTAATTAAAAACTACAGAAATGTTTGATCGCTTCGGAGACGTTTATCTTTGTTTGACGAAAGTCAATGGAGAAGCTCTAAGAGCTGCTCCGAAGTGGCTAAGTTGTAGTTAGCATCCCAAGCCTCAGGGTTTTCACTTTCAGGTATATAGCCCCACAATGCAGCCACTGGGATCATCCCCGCGGCACGTGCGGCAATCACATCGCGCTCATCATCTCCAATGTATAAGCAGTCTTCAGGCTTTTGGTTAATGGCCTCCGCTGCTTTTAATAGCGGAAGAGGGTGTGGTTTTTTCTCCTCAAAGGTATCGCCACTATAAGTAACATGTGAGCGAGTATTGAGCTTAAGCTCGTGCATTAACGGCGTGGTTAAAAACTCAGGCTTATTGGTAATAATGCCCCACGGAATTTGATGCTTATCGAGAGTATCAATGAACTCGGCGATACCGGGGAAAAGTTGCGTTTCTTTACAAATGTTATTTTGATAAATTTCTAGCAAGCGCTCTCGAACAGGGTGATAAGCGTTGTCTTTTGGCGTTAATCCAAACCCAAGTTTGATTAATCCTGGAGCACCTTTGGAAACAAAAGGACGAATAGCATCAAAAGGTAGTTTTGCTTTACCTTGCTCTGTCAAAACTTCATTTAATGCAAATGCTAAGTCTGGTGCTGTATCGGCAAAGGTGCCATCAAGATCAAATAAAACGGCTTTAAATTTCATAGAGAATTTGCACTTATTATTTTATTGAGCAGGTTTGTTGTAATGGCACAGGTAATTCACGTCTAAATTCGAATCCGACAACCAGTAGCGTTTCGTCAGTGGATTGTAATGCATACCCGTCATGGTGTTGAGTTCAAGTCCGGTGGAACGAGCCCAACGATCAAGTTCCGACGGTCGAATAAACTTGGCGTACTCGTGCGTGCCTTTGGGGAGCATATTTAAAACATACTCGGCGCCAACAATAGCGAACAGAAAACTTTTCGGATTGCGGTTGATGGTAGAAAAGAAAACATCACCACCCGGTTTCGCCAACGTGTGGCAGGCAGCAATAACCGAGCTGGGATCGGGGACATGCTCTAGCATTTCAAGGCAGGTAACCACATCGAACTCGCCAGCACGTTGTGCAGCTAACTCTTCGGCAGTGATGCGTTGATAATCAACTTTTTGACCACTTTCTAACTGGTGTAATCGAGCCACGGCTAACGGCGCTTCGCCCATATCAATGCCGGTGACTTCTGCGCCCATGGCA
>JBFHVL010000302.1:0-2640 GCA_041589565.1 Kangiellaceae bacterium
AACAGCTACGATCGCTTTGGACGTGTGACAAGCAACCCTGGGCTAAAGAACAAGCACGGCACTCAGGTTATTCGACGCAATTCTACCGATTACACTCCAGCACCATTAGTTTAATTAACAAAGTAACAGGATTTTAGCCATGAAAAATCGCAAAGTGGTTAGCACCCCAGTCATTCCAGCGTACGCGGACAAAAAGCAACGCGCCCGACTAATTGCCATCCAGCAAAAAATGATCCGCAAGCACATGAGCGAAAATTATTTTGTTTACGCTACTGATCAGAAGTCGGTTTTGCCATTCAGCAAGTACAACTTGCAAGAGCGAGGCATTGATCAAGCTGCGGCCGACCTTATCAATAAGACCGAGATTAAGTGGTCAATCACCCTTTGCGTCTTAATGCGTGAGAAGAACGGCAAAAACAAAATCATCATGGAGCCGTACTTGATCAAAACGCCTTGTTTGCATAGCGAGATACAAGGATTAGTCACCGAAATTCACAAAGATATGATACTTGAGCTTTGCGAATCTCGATGGGCGGATAACATCATCTTACCAGCATGGATCGCATCAAGCGGCGAGAACGAAATAGATGAGATTTCTGCCATGACCATCTTTGAAAAAATGGGATGTTATGACAACAACAAGGCTCAGTGGGAGGTTAACCAGTGAAGAAATATCAGGTTATTTATTGTGATGCACCGTGGAAATATGGCAGCCGTGGGGCACGAGCCGGGAAGTTCTCCGATCTGGATTACTCTTGTATGAGCATCTCTGATCTAAAGCGATTCGACGTTGATTCGATAGCTGACGATACAGCGCACCTTTATATGTGGGTTACCTCACCATTTTTAAAAGACTGCCACGAGTTAGCCGAGGCCTGGGGTTTTAAGCGTTACATTCGATGCGCGAAAGTTTGGAACAAAAAGAAAGAAAGCGGAAAGCCGCATGGGGTTTGCGGCCCCCACGGAATGACAGATTGTGAATTCCTTTTAATGTATGCACGAGGCAAGTCGACCACGTCGCTATACAATGACAGCAAGCGAAACCAATACACGTCGACCGATTTACCGTTTACCGGCAAACACAGCGAAAAGCCGGTCGAATTTCGTCAAATGATTGAATCAAAATACAACCCAGAAATTAACAAGTTGGAAATGTTCGCGAGATACTCGGCTCCAGGGTGGGACGTTTTCGGTAATGAAGCTCCAAACTCAATAGAGATAGATTTCAAGGAAAAGTAACCAATGAGTGAAGATTTTAAATTCGGCAAGATAACATTGAGACCTTACCAGCAAGAGGCATTCCTTAGTGTGCGCAACCACCTGCGCACCATCTCAAGATTCTTTAAAGATAACGAACAAGAAAGCGAGGACAGTCTAATTGGCGCCTTTGTCGAGGCGTCTGTTGGGGCTGGAAAGACACCTTTAATGGGTGCAATCCTATCTCGCTTTGTTGATATGGGGTGGCCGGCCCTATGCCTTGCTAGGGACATAAAACTAGTGGAACAAAACTCAAGGACTTTTTTTGTGATGCGCGTGCTTAACTCTATATATTCCGCATCATTCGCCAAGCGCATGGAATACGCAAACGGCGGTGTTATTGTTAGCAACGAGGCCACCGCCTACAATGCGATCACCTCTGGCGCTTGGGACAGTTATGTGCCAAGGGCTGTCATAGTCGACGAGTGCCACCAAGTTCCAGTTGATGATCCTAGCAAAACATATATGCAAATACTCATCGAGCTAAATCGTCGATGCCTAGAAAAACACGGCCACCGTATCGCTCTAATCGGATTTACTGGATCTCCATATCGACACACAACTAGCATTATAGGCGATGTCTGGCGAGAGCAGTTATACAGCATTGATACTGCAACGCTTGTCTCTATGGGCTTTTTGGTGCCAACAATTTACGGATGCGAAGTTGGCCAGACGGATAGTCTTGGTTACAATTTCAGCGAGCAAATAAAGACAACCGAAAACAGCACCGCCGATTTAACCAAGGCCCAAATGGAGGCAATGGAAAAAGAAGTAATGTCTGACAAGCCAAAACTGCAATCTATAATTGACGAGGTTGTTAGGCTTACCAAAGATCGTAACGCCGTAATGATTACCTGCTTCGGGGTTAAGCACTGTAAAGAGGTTGCCAAGTACCTTCCGGAAGGGTCATGGGTAATCGTCCACTCCGATCACCCGAACTCAAAGAAAAGGAATGACGCCGCCCTGGAAAAAATAAAAAGCCGCGAGTGCAAATACCTAATCCAGATTGGCTGTCTAACTACCGGTTACGATGAACCCCTAATTGATACCAGTGTCATCTTGCGCATGATTGGATCGCTAACCCTGCTCACTCAGCTGCTAGGCCGAGGAATGAGACTAATTACTGACGAGCATAAAGAAATGGGCGTCACAAAAAAAGATCACCTCGTGCTGGATTATTCTGGCACCATGGCTCACATGGGCGGGCTTTATGAGAACCCAATACTCGACGAACTAAAGACCAGGGAAGATAAAAAACGACAGTTGCCGACTATATTCTGCCCGGAATGTAACACTGAAAACTCACAGAGCGCCCGCCGGTGCATTGGACGAAATAAGGACGGATCTAGATGTGAGTTCTTTTTTGATTACGTCCTATGCGTC
>JBFHVL010000303.1:0-2640 GCA_041589565.1 Kangiellaceae bacterium
CCACTGTCAGTGATAATAAAATGACTCTGCTGCATCAGATAGACAAAAGGCAAATAGTCTTGCGGTTCAATCAAATGTACATCTTTGTTGTTACCGAGTATTTCTTTCACTGGCTTTTGCACATTAGGATTTAAATGTACCGGATAAACAACCTGCACATCCTCTCGCTTTGCTAACTTATCCAATCCCTGACAAATCTGCATAAAACCTTCACCGAAGTTTTCTCGACGGTGACCAGTCACCAGAATCATTTTTTTATTGGCATCTAAAAACGAAAATTGACGAGTGAATTTTTCTTGCAATGCTTGATCATTTTTAAGCTTCTCTGAGACCCATACCAAAGCATCAATCACCGTATTTCCAGTCACCCAAATACGATCTTCTGGCTTTGATTCACCTAGAAGATTGTCTCGTGACGACTCAGTTGGGGCAAAATGATAGTGCGTTAATACCCCGGTTAGCTGTCGATTAGCTTCTTCTGGCCACGGAGAATACAAGTTTCCGGTGCGAAGTCCGGCTTCTACATGCCCTATTGCCACTTGATGGTAAAATGCAGCTAGTGAAGTTGCAAAAGTAGTCGTTGTATCACCATGCACCAAGACAACATCAGGCCGCCACTGAATCAGAACTTCACCCACACCTTGAAGAACACGGCTGGTCACATCAAACAGCGTTTGGCCAGCCTTCATTATGTTGAGATCAAAGTCAGGTTTTAAATCAAATAAATTCAAAACCTGATCCAGCATTTCTCGGTGTTGGGCAGTCACGCAAATTTTTGCATCGAAAGCCGGGTCGGCGATCAATGCTTTTGCCAGCGGTGCCATTTTTATCGCTTCAGGACGGGTACCAAAAACGACTAAGACTCTTATCTTGTCAGCCAAATCTTTACCCTATAACTTTTTCTTTCTCGCGACCGTAAATATCTTCAAAACGAACAATATCGTCCTCGCCCAGGTATGTACCGGACTGTACCTCTATCAACTCCAGGGGTAACTTACCGGGATTAACCAAGCGGTGAGTTGTTCCTATGGGAATATAGGTCGATTCGTTTTCTGATAATAAAAAGGTATCTTCACCGCGAGTTACTTCAGCGGTACCACGTACTACAATCCAGTGTTCGGCGCGATGATGATGCATTTGCAGCGACAATGAAGCTCCCGGTTTTACCACAATACGTTTCACTTGATACCGTTCACCAAAATCGACGGTTTCGTAGTTACCCCAGGGCCGATACACACGCCGATGTACCTGATGCTCTCCTCGCCCATCCAGTTTAAGGCGAGTGACAATATTTTTGACATCTTGTGCTTTAGATTTATCAGCAACCAACACAGCATCTGGCGTTTCGACGATAACCAGATCGTCAACACCCACGGTTGCGACCAGCCTTTCTTGACTCATTACAAAAGTATTATTGGTTTGTTCAGTGATAACATCACCAACCGTTACATTACCCTGTTCATCGGCAGGTAAATTATCAGACACACTGGGCCATGATCCCAGATCACTCCAATGGCAGGTCAAAGGCATCATATCCACTGAAATATCAAGTTTACGTAACGACTGGATGTTTTCAATCACCGCATAGTCGATAGAGTCGCTGGGGGATTGCTCAAATGCAGCCTGATTAACCCGCAGAAAATCCATGTCTTGTTCAGCATTTTCGACTGCTGCGCTACAGGCTTTTGATATTTGAGGGTTTAGCGACTCAAGGGCCTGATGCCAGGTACTGGCATGGCTAACAAACATACCACTATTCCAATAGTAGTTTCCTGCAGCCAGATAAGTCTCAGCCACCTGCAACTCGGGTTTTTCTTTAAATGAGGTCACCAGATTAATATTATGATCCTTCGACTCACCGACTTCGATATAACCATAACCCGTATGAGCGAACTCCGGTTTGATACCGAAGACACCAATTGAACGAGCATCGACCAAAGCTTCACACAATTGAATTGCCGATTTGGCAAACTCAATAGGTTGCTCCATCGCATGATCGGCTGATAAAACCAGCATTAATCCGTCTTCAAATTTTTGACGAATATACTCCGCAGCCAGTGTCAAAGCAGGTGCCGTATTTCGCCCACAAGGTTCCAAAATAATAGTGGTCAGTTCCTGACCCGTTTCCTGTGCTTGCTGGGCAATTAAAAAGCGATGTTGCTCATTACAAACCACTATAGGAGCCTGTATATCGAGACTCGATGATAATCCAGGTAATAATGCGCATCGCTGTAACGTTTGCTGGAGCAAACTCTTATCACCGGTTAACTGGACCAATTGCTTGGGAAACAACTCACGCGACAAAGGCCATAACCGCGTCCCTGTACCACCGGATAAAATCACTGGAAATGACATCATTAGAACTGTTCCTTAATTCAATTTTTCTGACGATAGAAATTCTACACGAATAAGACTGATATAAAAACGACAAAAGGGCGCTATGCGCCCCATTGCAACAGGAAATATGAGGTTAAAGCTGAATGGATTTGCGATTCTTTTCCAATGTTGCTTCACCAATTCCTTTCACATCGAGTAATTGCTCGACTCGCTTAAAGCCGCCCAGTTTCGAGCGTAGCTCGACAATCGCTTCCGCTTTCTTTAAACCGACACCTTTTAGCGACTTGGCAATTTCTGCTGCCG
>JBFHVL010000304.1:0-2635 GCA_041589565.1 Kangiellaceae bacterium
CACCGCTTCACGACGGAAGTCTTCGGTGTAGTGATTGTATTTGTTCTTTGTTTTCTTAGTCATTTAAAGACCCTCATTAGGTAGTAGTGAGGTGTCTACTTTTCATGGGTAACTCGGGAAGTTAACGCCCGGTTTTTGAGCGTCTTGCTCGTATTTCAGCGGCAAACAACACCCGCTTATTACTCGCCTACCACTGGATTTCAATCGGAGTGCCGACATCTACCCTCTCCATAAAATCATCCATGTCACTATTCGTCAGTGCTATGCAGCCATCCGTCCAGTTGAACTTTTGAAAGAGAAATGAAAGCCATCCTAAACCGTTCTTTTGGCCATGCACCATGATAAAACCACCAGGTGATACCCCAAGCTCTTCCGCCTTTGCTTCATCTTCAGCGTTGGGATAGCTGATATGCATAGAACGATAGAATGACGAATCTTCTTTCTTGTAATCCAGAGTATATCGACCTTCAGGTGTCCGTTCGTCGCCTTCCTGAAACTTATGTCCCTTTGGATTCTCTCCAAAAACCACATGATATTCAGTTATGACCTGGCCATTTTCCAGCAACATCATACGGTTTTCTGACTTATCTACTTTAACCAAGTCAACCGATGCATGAAGCAAGGCCGGATAAAGTGTCAGAAGTAACAATATACGTTTCATAGTGAGTAACGCCCAGCCTTTGGGCACGTGCTTTTTACACGTTCCGCCACGCTTCCCAGTGACGTCAACGGCCGCTTGTTACATGCCATGCCGAAGAACTCCATAAAAGACTGAAATCACCGAAACCATGACCCCAGAATAACTAATATCCTTGACTATTCCTGGCCGTGTAGGAAGGCGAACCAGTAAGGAGGCGACTATAAACATACATGCCAGAGCAAACCCCGCTTCAGGCCAGAAGCTCATCAGACAACCGAAAAGAAGAGCGAAGACAGCCAACGCAATCAAAAACCGACGCTTATCAGCTCTGCTCGGCTTTCCGTAGTCATTTTCGTATTTCCTACGAGAAGCTCGAGCAAAACCAAAGGCGGTAACACCCAAGCCTATCAAAATCAAAACACTGATTAAGACGCTATTCATAGTCGTGCATGTAACGCCTTGCTTACCGGCCCAACGGAGCAGAGCAAGCTTGTGGTAAAGTTTGCGCAGCAAACCACAAGCTTGCGACGCTTAGTTGGGTCCAAGTACAGCGAATTGTTAGGCAATTACAATTTCGCGTCCAACGGAGTATTTGTTGGCTCAAAGAAAATTGCGTTGTAGTGAAGCCAGCGTTGATTAAAATTCCATTTCATCATGAACTCATCATAGGTCTGTTTTACTCGAACACCACCGTGTGCATCATTGAGATAGATAACCCGTTTTTTGTCATCATAGCCTGTAACTATTCTGTAATGTCCATTAGATCCCACGCCTGACCAATACTGATGAACTATCACTGGCGCTCCGTTGTACACGCTTTCTCTTACTTTATTAAATAGGCGTTCAGGCTCCCTAGGCGAAGCCGGTTCATTTTCCAGCATTATATTTTTAACTCGACCGAACCTTTTTAAAAATTCACGCATATTAATTGTTCCGGTCCCCGGGTATTTTGACCAATCAATTGGAGTGCTGCGCAATATTCCTGATTTTATGTAACGTTGCGAACCTGAAAACTGGTTTAACATCGATTGCGCTATATCGTATTGGTTATAGTCACTTTCTCCCCAATACTGAAAAATCATTTGAAGTGTCGCAGGCCCACACAGCTGCTTTCCCTGTTTTACAACCGGGACTTCTAGAACAACACGCTCGCTGTCATATCCAAAGACTTCCAACGAAAAACTAGCAAAAAATATGAGTATTACTAACGCTTTCATAGGGTTCGCCTATTTGAAATGCCTAACGCCCGGCCTTTGGGCGCGTACTTTTTGCGCGTCCCGCCACGCTTTTCAGTGGCCTCAACAGCCGCTTGTTATTTGTTGCGTCGTAGTTCACGAGCTTTATCTACTATCTCGGCTTCAACACGTTCCGAAGCAATGATCATCGCAAGCGCATCATCTTGACGCCCCGAAGATATTATTCGCCGCGAGTTAGAAATTCTCGTTTTACATCCAGACTCGGTATATCCCTCTTGTTGCATAAGCATGTCAATCAAGTCTTCACTACTAATAGCTAGATCCGAAAATTCGGCAAAGTATTTAACAAAGCATGCCTTCCCAATAGAGCGGAGACTTCGATCTAGTTGATCATCGTTCATGTCTATTCACCTATCTCTGCATGAATACAAATAACAGCTTGTTAGTGTGCGTACGCATTTATCCCGGGACACTCTTTCGAGGTTTCCTGGATAACTTATTGATTGCATTGGAGAATCTTCCATAACTCAAATCTCCCTTCCAGAAAAACGTGCGCGCCTGTTATTTCGGCGAGGGCTTACACATAAACTTGTAAACCAGGTGGGCAACGCTTTGATTCGAATGAAGTTTACGGTACCCCGCTCCGACAAAACGCGCAAGCACGAAACCTAAGCGTGCCTGATTTACCCGAAAAGTCCAAATCATACTGTATGGATGAGGGCCTTTGTTTGAGTCGATGGTTCAAGGTGGGCAGTGCCCACCCTACGTGATGATTTTCAGATATACAGACAATAAAAAA
>JBFHVL010000305.1:0-2604 GCA_041589565.1 Kangiellaceae bacterium
AGGATGCTCAATGGATAGTAAAGATTTACTAAAAAGTCAGTTGGAGCAGATACCCGCCGGCAGAGCAAAGAAAATAAAGGCCATTAGACTGCCGGTTGATATCGGTGAGGCTTACAAGTCTCAACTGGACAAGATGATCAGAGAGTTAAACCAGAGCGTTAAAAACGAGTTGATGCAGTATATCAAGTCGATAGCTTTCGAATACACGGCAGACGCAGTATCAGTCAATGACGAGTGGCCAGAGACTATCCAAGATAAAATAAACGCCCTTCGCGAGCAATGGTCGGGTGATCAGTTTGATATCTGGGCTCAAAATACCGCGAGCAAGTTTGTTTATGCTGCCGATGTCTACGCGAACGGAAGGCTAAAAAAAACACTGTCGCCATTCGGTATCAATGTTTATGACAACCCAACCGTGTCAACTTATCTTAGCGCATCAATTGCTGAAAACGTGGCACTAATAAAATCAATACCGGAGCAGCATTTAAGCAGGGTTGAGTCTATCGTCCTGTCAAATATGAGGGCTGGTAGAAGACCGTCCAGTATTGAAGATGAAATACAGCATCAATTTGGTGTAACTAAGAGACGAGCTAGAACTATCGCAAGGGATCAAACATCCAAGGTAGTTAATGGTGTATCTCAGCGCAGAATGAAGGCGTCTGGGGTGGCTTACTTTAAGTGGCATCATGTTGATGATAATCGCGTAAGGTCTAGGCATAGGGCAATAGCAAACAAGGTAACTAAGTATGGAAAGGGGATTTACAGTTTTAGCGATCTTCCCATTGGCGATGACGGGGCTCCTATCGCCCCAGGTGACGCAATAAACTGTAGGTGCGTTGCTATACCAGTTTTGCAGTCTGAAATAGACGAAAACATCAAAAAGGGAAAGACCAATCCAGGGGTAAAAAAATAGGGGCAAACGCCCCATTTTTATAGTGCCATAACAAACACAACAAATGCGCTTGTTATTGCGATAATTGCTTGAATGTCTGTCATGTTGATCACCTTTTACCAAACTATTCCACAGATAGTGAATATTACAATTAGTGCGATGTAGTTAATCATGATCAGCAACCTCTACATCTGATAATCTCACCAACACTGGCAAGCAGTCGTGCTCAACCAGTATCGTATCGCCGCACCCAACGACAGGGCTAACCTCCGAAACCTCAACCACGTCGCCAACTTTTATGCCAAGCATGTCGTAAAGGTCACAGATTGATTGCGATACTATCTTAACTTTGTCGCCAGCCTTAAAGTTGCTCATGATGGTATTTCCCCTATTGGTGTTTTCTTGCAACCCTTGCACCATCTACACCAGTATGGTTGGTCAGAATCAAACTGGTCTGGGTTTTTATAACTCCTACATCGCCAACACATGAGCACCTCTTTTCTCTCACTCATACTCACCTCGCGCTTTGGCTAGTAGTTTCTCTTTTCTAGATAATGCTGATTTTAGTGCAGCCGACTTTCTTGTTGTAATGCTTATCTTGTTGAACTCCAGTTCGAATCGGATTGCAGCAGCCTCTCGTTCTATTTCTTCATACAAGTCTGGCGCCGCCGCGATTAGATAGGCGTTGTCGATTATGTCATTATCGGTATAAGACTTGGTTACGACTAGCGCTACAGTTTTCTCAGCAGTCCCAACATAAGACCACCCGCAATCTTGGTTACATTCAACATTGCAGTCTTCAGCGTCCTTGATTTTGTGAGACCCGATCACCCAGTTTTCTTTAGTAAATTTCGCTTCACTCATGGTAATTTCCCCTTAAATAAACCAAACCCACATTGTCATAATCCCGAGAGCAATTAAGAATTGAACCGATAACGATAAGTATTTTTTCATGATATTTTGTTCCTTATGTCTGAGTTTTGTTTGCTGTTTGTTCTGTCTATGTGAACACTCTATTTTATTTATTGCTCTCTTTCAGTGACGGCGATCACACATCGGCAATTAAAGTGTGACGGCAATCCAGGTTGATGGATCTTTTCCAACTTAATCTGACCGTGATTTACGCAAACCAGGCGTTTATCTTCCCTCTGGAAGTAGACCTTTCTTGCTGGTATTACTCTCTAACTTAGTTTTACGTAAAAATCACGCCCAAAACGGCCGCCAGTGAGCTTTAATAGCGCTCTTGATACAAATCCAGCGTGAACTAGCTTCCACTCTCTGACGGTTGTTTCAGGAAGGATTTGACATTCTATTGCCTGTGTTTTCATTTGTTCGCTTCCTCTTTTACTTTTATGATGAAATCAAGATCAACTCCAAAGGTTTTGGCCGTTGAGTATGCGCACTCTTTTGGATTTCTTATCGTAAATATCTCAGCGTGACGTTCTCGACTAATATCCGGAAGTTTCATTTTCCATTCCATGATCTGGCGAACTTCCGTCTTTCGGCTGTAAACCGCGCATCCATACTTACGAGCGCACGACCTAATGGTGTATGAGGCGTTGGTGCACTTTGTTAATTTCTCGATCTCGGTGGATGTAAAATACTCGCCCTGGTTATTGGTCATGATTTCAAAGACGTCCCGAAGTTTGTCATTTTCCACCTGTAATGGCTTTCCGTCCAGAATGCGAAGTCCATTTGATATCGTTAGCCCA
>JBFHVL010000306.1:0-2604 GCA_041589565.1 Kangiellaceae bacterium
GATGGTCAGCTACACCCACTGGTTGCGTTTGCGTTAAATAAAACAAATTCGCTTCAACCAAATAACCTCTTGAGCAAAGATGATCTGCCGTTTGCTTCGCTTGCGCTTATGACCACTGTCATCAACAGGGATGAAAAAAAACTAGGTCAACTCATCGATCATGGAGTATCACCCAACTGGCACAATGTGACTGGCTACGCAGCACTACCCATCGCCGCGCGACTTGATCAAAAAAGTATTCTGACAATGTTACTCGAAAAGGGTGCTGATATTAATTTAGGTAACAATGGCGACGACGAAGCCAGTGCTTTAAATCAAGCCGCTCGTTCAGCCAATTGGGAACTTCTGCAGTGGCTACTCGATCACGGTGCTGACGTTAACAAAGCCAATGCACGCGGATACACGGCGCTTCACTTGGCTACCTATCGCCAATGCTTGAACTGTGTGTCATTACTGCTTGCTCAGGGTGCGGATCCAACAATGCAAGCGGAACAAAAGCACACCGCACTTTCGATTGCTAAGGCCAGTAACAACAATACGTTAGTTCAACTTTTTGATGAACACCTAAAAGCACGAACTGCCGTTGATTCAGCATTAATAAAAGTTAAGCAGGCCGCACTAACAACCGCTGAAATCAAGCAACTGTCAGCGCATCAACTTAACACTTACTCATCAAACGGGAGCACATTGCTCTTATCCGCCATCGAGCATCAGCCTGACATAGTGAGTCATCTGCTCGATGCAGGAGCAGACGTAGAGCAACCGTATTTAAATGGTTTAAAAGCCTCACCTTTAATGGCTGCGGTCAGTCGCGATCAAGTTATTACGCTTCGGCTGTTGCTTGAGCATGGTGCAAATATTAATGCGGTCGACGCCATGGGTGATCCCGCCATCAACTGGGCGTCTTACTATGGCTATATCGAAATTATTAAAGAGCTACTGGCGCAAGGAGCCGATCACCGCATCGCGTCTATTCATGGTGATGCCATGCATATTGCACTTCGACGTGGTCATACCGAGATAGTTAATTTAATCGCTCAACACCGACGCATTTTATGGCCATCGACTCAGGTTAAGTTGGCATTTCAATTAATCGATAAAAAGAGTTATTCGGAACTCAACACCATCGCCAAAGCACCGAACGCGACAGGTTTTCGCGATCCGATATCAAACACACTGCTGCACTACGCAGTACAAAATGAATGCCTCGCCTGTGTCGAAATTCTTCTGAATAACAGTTTCGATACCGAGCAACAAAACATAATTGGTTTTACGCCACTGATGACAGCCATACAAACCCAAAACAAAGCCATCGTCGACTTGCTGCTCAAACACGGCGCCAATCCCAATCATCAAGCAAACGATAAAGGCATGAGATTAACACCCCTAATGGTGGCTGCTACCGAAGGCAACCATGAGCTCGTCAATAGGCTGATCAGCCATCGAAGCCAACTCAATACGCAGGACATTATGGGCAATACCGCCGCACTATGGGCCGCTGGCGAAGGCCATCTGGATTTGGCCAATCAACTATTGGAAGTCGGCAGCGATCCCAATTTAAAAAATAACTACGGCTTTAACTTAACTCAGGTACTGGCCACATTAACTACTGACAAAGGAGAACAGTAATGAGCGCTCCACTCTTTCATTTTCCCAAAAGTAACGACTCACCAGGCTACGCTCCTTTGGTTATTGATGAAGATATGCATCAACTTATTAAAGGTGAAAAATGCATATCTTTACGAGCCAAACTTTGGGCGCTCTTTATTGAGTTTAATGAGCATCCGAATCAATTACTGAGTCGTGATTACCTCATTGAAAAAATCTGGCATGGCAATGTGTATACCGGAGCTACCGGACTCACCCATAGTGTGTGTCATTTGCGGCGGATTCTAAAAGAGCTTGATATGCCCTATCGGATTATTACGGTTCCCAAGTCGGGCTATATTCTAAGAAAATAGCGGAATGATTAGATTCGGTGAGAAGTTAATGCCTCCTCACCGAGCTCAACTTAACTCTGATTTAAATACACTGCACCAGAACCTTTTTTACCTGCCAAATCATCAGGATTTCTAAGCTTGCAGGTTTTTAAGGATAAACAACCGCAGCCAATACAACCGTCCAGTTGATCACGCAGCTTTGTTAACTGATCAATACGCTGTTGCAGATTATTGCGCCAGTGAGTAGAAAGCTTTTTCCAGTCCGCCTTGGTGGGCGTTCGATTATCGGGAAGTCGAGAGAACTCTCGTGCAATTTCCTTTAGCGGTATGCCTAGTCGTTGGGCCGTTTTAATCACACCTATACGTCGTAGCACCGCTGGATCGTAACGCCTCTGGTTGCCGCTATTACGCCAGCTTGAAATAAGTCCTTCCTTTTCGTAAAAATGCAGTGTAGCAACTGACACATCGGCACGCTCGGCCACTTTCCCGACGCTCCATCCCTCTCGTTTTGCTTTCATAAATATAAATCCAGATTTTTTAGAATTAACTGCTTGACCTCAAGTTAACATGAGGTTTTACACTAGACCGCAGATTAATTCAAATGAGGTTAATATGATGAGCCCAACCTATCAATTTAAGCCAAGCCAACATTACTATCCTGCTA
>JBFHVL010000307.1:0-2574 GCA_041589565.1 Kangiellaceae bacterium
GATACTCCGCTCGCAGTGTGTGAAGCGCGTGATCCAAAAGGTCTTTATAAGAAAGCTCGCCAGGGCGATATCCCTAACTTTACTGGCATATCGTCACCGTACGAGGCTCCAGAGAATCCGGAAGTACACTTGCAAACCAATGAAATGACCATTGAGGCTTCGGCACAGCAGGTGATTGACTATCTTGTTGAAAAACAAATTTTGCCGTCAGTAAACGTTTAGTCTTATCTATGATGGACGTCTGGGGAGCTTATATTGTCTTTGCCACAGTCGTGGCCTGTTTTGCATTGTTGTTCTTTACCCGTAAAGAGCCAGAACTGATTTTAGGCGCTGGATTGCTTTTTCTTTTAATCTCGGGAATTGTTCCGGTTCAGGCAGCCTTTTCTGGTTTTTCCAATCAAGGATTGATTACCATAGCGCTCTTGTATGTTGTCGCTGCGGGTGTCCACCAGAGCGGGGCACTTAAGCCAATCATTGATCGTATTACTCAGGGAGTGAGCCGTCCTGAAGTTGGGGTTTTGAAATTCACTATTCCCGTCGCCAGCTTAAGTTCTGTTTTAAATAACACGCCTATTGTGGCTGCCTTAATGCCCAGTGTGACCCAATGGAGTAAAAAGAAAGGTTGGTGTCATAGTTACTTTTTATTGCCCATTAGTTATGCGGCGATTCTGGGCGGCACCTGCACCTTAGTTGGAACCAGTACCAATTTATTGGTCTATGGACTGATCCAGGAAACCGATTATAAAGGGCAATTGGGATTTTTCGATATAGCCTTGGTTGGGGTGCCAATCACGTTGATTGGGGTGGCTTACCTTGCGCTTTTCTCCAAAAAAATATTAAAAGAGCGGCAATTACCGCAGAGCTCGATTGGTAGTACGCGAGAATACACGGTTGAAATGATTGTAAAGCCCGACAGTACACTGGTGGGTAAAACGATTCAGCAAGCGGAATTAAGAAACCTAAATGGCCTCTATTTAATCGAAATTATCCGCGGTGATTTAATTCTAGCGGTAGTCGGTCCTGAGACACGGCTGGCAGCCAATGACCGATTAATATTTACTGGTTTGGTGGACTCAATAGGTGACTTACTTGAGCTTAACGGCTTGGAGTTGGCCGAAAAACAAGTATTTAAACTGTCAGGAGACACAGGAAAAGCGAGGTTGGTTGAAGCCGCAGTTGCTCCTCACAACCCGTTAGTTGGTAAAACCGTTAAGCAAGGTCAGTTTCGTAAACGCTACAATGCGGCGATTATTGCTGTGGTACGAAATGGACAGCGGGTAAAAGCGAAAACCGGAGATATTGTACTTCGGCCGGGAGACACTTTGCTGATGTTGGCGCGAAGGAGTTTTATTGAGCGCTATTCATTGTCTCGTGAGTTTCTGGTCGTTAATGGTATCAACGATCTGAATCTTGGAGACTCAAAGCATGCCAAGTGGGCCTGGCTTAGTTTGGCTGCAATGATTGGCTTATCAACATCGGGATTAACTCCGGTGGTCGTTGCTGCGTTTATCGCGGCGGCGGTTATTCTTGCATCGGGTTGTATCAGTTGGTCACAGGCCAAGCAAAGTCTCGACCTGCAAGTGTTGTTAACTATCGGGTTTGCATTAGGCATCGGCAAAGCCCTGAATGTATCTGGTGGCGATCAATTATTGGCTGGCGCCATTGTTGCTAATTTTGGGAGTAACCCAATCGCTTTGTTAATTGCTGTGTACTTGATAACCTTACTGCTAACCGAAATGGTCACCAATAGTGCCGCCGCGGTCATCGCCTTTTCTTTAGTTGCTGGAATCATTGAGTCGATGGGGTACAATTTAATCCCGTACACCATTGCAATCATGATTGCAGCGTCAGCGAGCTTCATATCGCCGTTGGGCTATCAGACCAATTTGATGGTGTACAGCGCCGGCGGCTATAGGTTTAGTGACTATATTAAACTAGGCGTACCATTAAGCATCTTAGTGGGTGTGTGTACCTTGCTAATCATTCCTTCCGTTTGGAGTTTGAATGGATAGTTGCTTGGCTAGCAGCGTAGTGTCTTTTGGCAAGCAACTTTTTAAAAACGGTTAGAAGCTGTTAAGATCGAAGAAAGGATATTAAAGGACTGATGAATATGAATTCCAAAGTTGTTCGTAAGGCTGTAATTCCAGTCGCAGGGTTAGGTACTCGAATGCTGCCTGCAACAAAAGCCATTCCAAAAGAGATGTTGCCGATAGTCGATAAGCCACTAATTCAATATATTGTTAATGAGTGTGCTGACGCCGGAATCACTGAAATTGTGCTGGTTACTCATTCATCAAAAAACGCGATAGAAAATCACTTTGATACTTCTTTTGAGCTTGAATCTACCTTAGAGAAGCGAGTAAAAAGACAGCTTTTAGATGAGGTGCAATCGATTTGTCCCAAAGAAGTTACTATTATGCATGTACGACAGGGGGTTGCTAAAGGTCTTGGGCATGCTGTTTTAACTGCTCGCGCTGTAGTGGGAGAGCAACCTTTTGCCGTAGTTCTGCCAGATGTCATGATAGATCAACACTCTTGTGACCTTAAATCTGAAAATTTAGCTGCGATGGTGAA
>JBFHVL010000308.1:0-2537 GCA_041589565.1 Kangiellaceae bacterium
ATTCCCAAGGCGAGTATTCATTATGCCACAGCTCGTGCAAACACACTGGGTGGTTGGTAGTTCAATGAGCTAGTGCTACCTGTGCTTTTGTATAATAACTTATTTTATATCAGGAAACTTAGCCAGGGTCATATTTGGGTTGCCCAGCATCAGCTGGCTAATGGCTAGACAGTTTCCCGCTTTTCAGCTAATTGTATATCGAGCCCCTACAGGGTGAAACTTTTCAGCGTTAATACTTGTAGAACTACTTCATTAATTTTTATTCTTATAACTAAGCTTTATTTTTTATACCGCTAACGATTCGGGTAAGTTGCGCCGCTTTTTGGCGTCAACTTGCCCCGCTTGTTAGACAAACCATTTAGATTACAGCAGTTCGTCTGGTAGAAGTTCTTCATATCTGGGAATCGCATTTTGCATCCTAAAAGCCCATTTTTTGATTTTGTCTCCTGGAAGGAAGTGTTCGCCATTATTCTGAAAGTATCGGAATGTTACTTGAGGATATGCCGATAAATCAGCGAGCGTAGGCACTGGGCTCTCACATAAAAATGGACCATTGCCAAGTAAATTTTCAAACTCAACAGCAAGCTGTTTACGCAACGCCTGATTATCAAATGCAAGATTTGTAGATTCTATCGCCCGCCGAATAAACGGCAGGCGCCCAAGGAAAACCAAATGAATTATCCGTTCGAACGTTGAGATACCACCAGGAATTGTTAATTTGAGTAATTCAGAGGCCGCCCATCGTTTTCGTGACGCAATACGCCAAGATTCTCCATAACCCACAATAAATCGAAATACAGCTGGTATTAGGCTTTTAGTAATCCACATATCGGCCTTAAGTATTTCGTTCCTTCTATCCTCAGTAAACAGGGGCGGATCCGGATACAGTTCATCTAACCATAATCCAATCTCGAAAGACTCGTTTATTGATTCAGACCTGTGAGTAAGTACGGGTACTGTGTGACCTACCGGTAACTCTTGTTTCATAGTCATTGGATGGACGTAGACCGTTCGAAAATTAAGATCTTTGTAAAGCAGATAGCATCGAACCTTTAAGGTGTACGGGCTAATCGCAAAACTATAGAGAACAATGTCACTATGAGTCATGATAAGTATTTTCGTTGATGTTACCCACGAAAAGTAGACACTGGATTAAGCGCACTGATCGTAGTATTCCTGTTCAATAGTATTTGGGCTTTTATAGTCATTCGCTGAATGACGCCGGATGCTGTTATAGAAGGTTTCGATATATTCGAAGACACATGAATAGGCATCCTTCTTCCCTTTAAACTGTTCTGCGTAAAGTGATTCGACTTTCAGCCGTGCAAAGAAAGATTCCATCACTGCATTATCCCAACAATTACCTTTACGACTCATACTAGGGCGAATGCGGTTATTAATCAATAGGAACTGGTATTCACTGGAACGGTACTGCACCCCGCGATCGGAGTGTAATATCAGTCCGGGTTCTACTTCTCGTATCGACACAGCCATATTAAAGGCATCCATGATGAGCTGATTGGTCATGGTGGTATCCAGCGACCAGCCGATTATTTTGCGTGAGAACAGATCCATAATCACCGCCAGGTACACAAAGCCACGTTCGATCTTAATGTAGGTAATATCTGATACCCACTTTTCATTGGGTTTGCTTGCCTTGAAGTTTCTGCGCAGCAGGTTATCACTCACATGATTCCGTGCATTTGGACCAGGGAAGTACTTATAGTGTTTGCCGTTACGCGCCTGTAAGCCCTTGTCTGCTAGTATTTGCGCAATATGATTCACGCTGCAGGGCACACCCGCTTCATTCAGTTCAATGGTCAGGCGCGGAGCGCCGTACCGATGTTTAAAGGCATGAAATGTCTGCACGGCCGCTTGCTCTACCAGTTGGCGTTGTTGTGATCGTTCGCTGGGTACACGAGTACGCCATTTATAATAGCCCGATCGACTGACACTGAGCCAGACACACATCTTCTTAATGCTATGGCGTCCTCGTAAGGACTCAATATAGGCGTACCTTACCAGTTTGGTTTGGCGAAGTACGCCGTCGCCTTTTTTAGAAATTCATTTTCCTCTTTCAGGTCAGCCAGCTGACGTTTGAGCTTACGAATTTCTTCACTTTCTTGTTTTGAGTAATCGACACCATCCATAGTATTAAACTGTTTCTCCGATAAACGTTTATATTGATTACGCCAATTATAGATTTGATTGGGATGAATGCCCAGTTCATTGGCTACGTCAACAGCAGATACACCTTCTTGTTCAGAACGTCGTACAGCTTCCCGACGAAAATCTTCAGTGTAATGATTGTATTTGTTTTTAGTTTTCTTAGTCATAATTTAGACCCTCATTTGGTTAATTGAGGTGTCTACTTATCATGGGTAACTTGGACACATAACGCTAAACTCAGCTGCCGCGTTTAGCGGTCAGCTGGAGTGCTTTGTTATGATTTCTTCTTTGCTAAAGTCACTAATCCAGCAAGACCAGAGAGGAGTAGCCATACTGATGCTGGTAATGGAACAGCAGTGAGTTCGCTC
>JBFHVL010000309.1:0-2517 GCA_041589565.1 Kangiellaceae bacterium
CGACGCATCATATGGCGAAAGTTGAAGTACGCTTTCCGGCTCATAAAGGTGAAACTCTGGAAGTGCGTTTACCCGTATGGCGTAGTGGTCGTTATGAGATTCTGGAGCTTTCCAACAGTATTCGAGAGTTTTCTGCGGCCGGTAAAAAAGGTAAATCGCTCGAGTGGGAAATGAAAGACAAGGCCAGCTGGATCATTAAGAGTAACGGCCAACCGGTAAAAATTAGTTACCGTATTTATGCCAATCAGCTGGGTAATCGTACTCGGCATATTGATGATACCCACGCGTTTATCGATCCCTCTGCCGTGTTTATGTATTCACCAGAGTTTCGTTACAGTCCGTTAACCGTTGAGCTGGATGTTCCGCGAAAATGGCGCTCCCGTTCCGGCATGCGTTCGGTCAGAAAACACAAGTTTATTGCCGATAACTACGACATATTAATCGACTCACCTATCGAAACGGGAATCCATTCGTTTCACGAGTTTAGTGCAGGAAACCGTGACTACGAAATTTTATTCTGGGGTCGTGGCAATTACAACGAACAGAAAATAATCGCAGATCTGGCCAAGCTGGATGCTGAAGTGGAAAAAATCTGGGGCGATTTTCCTTATTCGCGATACCTTTACATGATTCATGCCACCAGTGGGCCGCGCGGAGCAACCGAACATATCAATTCGACCATTATTCAACGACAACGCGATAAGTTCGCCTCCCGTGAAGATTACGTTAATTTTATATTAACCGCAGCGCACGAGCTGGTGCATACCTGGAATGTTAAAGCGTACCGACCTGCTGGGCTGGTGCCGTACGACTTTCAAAAAGAAAACTACACGCCATTGTTGTGGGTGGCCGAAGGAACCACCAGTTATTTCGACACCCTCATAACGCGACGAGCGGGCATTACCACCCAAAAAGAATTTTATAAAGACTTGGCTAAATCCATTGAAGGACACTTAAACCGTCCTGGGCGTAACACCCAGTCGGTTGCCGAAGCCAGTTTTTATAAGTGGATAGAAAGCACCAATCACTTCACCATTAATCACAGTGTTAATATTTATTCCGAGGGTTCTCTGGTCAGCTGGTTGCTCGATTTTGAAATTCGCAATGCGACCGGTGATAAAAAATCACTCGAAGATGTACATCGACGGTTGTATCAAAGGTTTAAAGTGAGTGAGAAAGGATTTACCGACGAAGATCTTTTGGCTTTGGTTAATGAAGTAACTGCGAGTGATTTCTCGAATTTCTGGCAAGACTACGTTTGGGGAACGACACCGATAAACTTTGTAGAGTTGCTGGAGTCAGCAGGGCTGGAGCTAGTCACCAAAGAAGACGATAAAAAACTTATCGATTTAGGGTGGACGTTTGATGACCGTCTTAAACTGACTGGTGTTCAAAAGGGTTCGCCCGCATGGGAAGCTGGACTTACTATTGATGACATAGTGGTGTCTATCGACGAGCTAAGACTAACCAAAAAGAATATCGATCAGCGCACGCAGGAATTAAAACAAGGAAAAGACTATGTAGTGCACTTTTTCCGTCGCGATGAGCTTCGTTCGGTAACTGTTGAAGCTCGAAAAAATCCTTATCGAAAGCTGGAAATTCGAGCGAAAGAAAATGCGACTGACGCGCAAAAACTGCGTTATCAATCGTGGACTGGACATCCATTAACATCGGTGACATCACTTAGCCAAGAGATTGCACACTAATGAATAAAGTTTATCTTACCGCACTCGGGTGTCGATTGAACGAAGCCGAATTACAGCGTTGGGCACAAGAGTATCAAGCGATTGGTTACGACCTGACGCGTAATGCTGCCGAAGCTAAAGTTATGGTGGTCAATACCTGTGCTGTTACGGGTGAAGCTGCACGAAAATCTCGGCAGGTCATTCGCAAGCATCACCGTAAAAATCCATCTGCCAAGCTGGTAGTTACCGGGTGTTATGCATCGCTCGAAGAAAACGAAGCGAATGAAATACTGGGTGTTGATCTGGTGGTTCCTAATACCGAAAAAGATCAGCTGGTTGCCAAGACTCAAGCTGTACTGGATTTACCGACCATGCCCGCAATGGCTACCGAGCCCGGAGCTCCGGCATTGTTTGCACGAAATAAAGAACGTGCGTTTATAAAGGTTCAGGATGGTTGCCGTTATCGTTGCACCTTTTGCATTGTTACTGTTGCGCGTGGTGAAGAGCGCAGTCGTACACCCGAGTCGATTATTGATGAAGTCAATCAACACGTTGCCGATGGTGTGCAGGAAATTGTCATTGCTGGTGTGCATGTAGGCGGATACGGCAGCGACATTGATTCGAACCTGTTTACTTTGGTTCAGCGAATTCTCGATGAAACCGAAATTCCCCGTATACGATTTGCCTCGGTAGAGCCCTGGGATTTACCGGAAAACTTCTGGTCTTTATTTGAAAATAAACGCGTGATGCCACATATGCATTTACCATTGCAAAGCGGAACTGATTCGGTACTACGTCGAATGGCGCGCCGCTGCAAAACCGAAGAGTTTGA
>JBFHVL010000310.1:0-2501 GCA_041589565.1 Kangiellaceae bacterium
ATTGCAAATTTCATAATATTTGTCTGCTAATCCGAGTGATTCGATTTTTTGAAACTGGTCCATGTATTCTCTTAAGTGCTAACAGTTTAATAGACGGCGTTCTTCTATATAGGATCTAGACGGCGTCCGTCTATTTCGGTGAATTTTTGTTTACATGACAGCATACTAATTACGGATGATAACTATGTCAATTGTAAAGGACAACCACGAAAAGCCTTTTGGAACAACTACTTAGAAGCGCTATAAGAATCGAGTGTAAGGCCTAGATTACACTACTGGTGCCTGCGTCACTGCGAAGCTTTATTCGAGATAGACGGCATCTCTAATTGAGAAAATAGCACCAACTCACTGCCTGTCTCAATCGCTTGAAGCGATAAGCGAATAAACTTACTTACCGAAAGCGGCAAATTATTTACACGAGCCCAAATGTTTTGTTCGAAAAGTTGAAGTGTGATTAACCGATAGCGATGAGAGAATAACTCAGCTTCTCACTCATGTTGCTCAAAGAAACCCTAGTGGGGCCGAGTCACCATTAGACACTTTAGTAGGTCGATTTTGGCTGAACACAAAATATTAATATTTTTCCCCGATTGGCATATTAGAGTACGTCTAGCGTATTGTCTGAATGATCTTAATCATGTCCGACAAAATATCATCTTTGTCCATTAATACCTGATCCACATCCATTCCAAATAATGCCAATGAATTAACTGGAGGCTCTTCAATCGTTTTAGCGCTACGCAGAATACGACTGACCCAGCGTGAAATTTCTACCAAATGAGCATACAAGTTATTATCGTCGTGGGTATCTAATACTGTCTCGCCCGCCTCTATGACTCTTTTCAAACTTTCAGGCACTCTCCATTCGGACATAACTCTCTTGGAGAATTGATACTGGCCTGATAACACCAACGCTTTTTGCTGTTTCGCGTCGAGATTACTGGATGGATTTTGTGCCAACCAGCTCATGACCACCATTGCGCCAACGTTATGAAAGAGCCCCGACAACAAAGCTAAACTGGTGTCTCCTACTCGATATCGTTTTGAGATGGCGTAATTCAATCCAGCGATTTCCAGACTTCTGTTTCTAACAAAGGTAGCGACTTGCTCAATACGTTTGAATCGCCGGTCAGAAAACAATTGCGACAGGCAATAATTATAAATGGTGGTACGAATCATATTGAGGCCAAGCATGGTCATAATATTAAGCAATGACATATTGTCGGTGCGAAGCCCATAGGCTGATGAGTTAGCAATCGAGTAAATCTTACTGGCCAAAGCCACATCGGAATGGACTAGCTGTGCCAGCGTTTTCATGGAGGTATTGGGGTTATTCAACGCTTCTCGAATTTTAATAAGGTTTTCCGGAAAGGAAGGTAAACGCAAGCGACCATCGTCAATTGATCGGTTTATTTCTTTTATGATGACTTGGTAGTTTGGGGTCAATCGATGGCTCTCCATACGTCCTGCGGCTTTAATAAACATAGTCGATTGAAGCACATGCCGACAAATTTTATCTTTCTGGTACTCATTTTGAGACTTTTTGTCTATAAATCGGCATGCACCACTGCGAGCCATTGACCATTTGGACTGATCGCCAATCGACTGATTTGTGTAAGGTTGTGCCCCCCTTTTACTTCAAGCTTTATCCACTTCGATGCTTCGCGAGTCGATTGATAAAGTGATTCACCATCACTATGTATAAAGCCAATAGCCGAGTGCCAGGCAAAATCCTGCTGGTTCGGAAACAGGGCTAATAGATCCTGGGCCACTCGTTTTTCCAGGTCATATTGCGACAGCCATAACGCCTCTCCTACAACCTGTGTATAAAATAATAAATTCTCAGAAGGTTGAGCCGCCAGACCGCGGCCAATGTCTTTTGCTAAAACGGTTCCTTTAGCGCTGCCTTGGTCCAACTCCAAAAGGACCAGCTCATGTGGCTCTGCTAACCGAAACATCGCTAATTGATTCGGAGCGGTCCAAACGTGATACCCCACAGGCTCTACTGCTCGACTGAGCAACTGATGGTGCTTACCCCCTACCAACTCCCACAAAGTTTGTTTACCCTCATAAGCGATAACGCTGGAAAAAATTTTGTCTGCAAGCGGTGTAGGGGAATATTCACTTTCTTTCGTTTGAGTGATGGCTTTTGTACCGCCATCCTTAATTTGTACTTGCCAAATATCGGTCTGCTCCCCCACCATTTTGGTGTATAGGATACTCTGTGAATCAGCCGAAAACGCTGGTTGATTATCGTACCCAGAACGCTTTACTAATGTTTTTTCAAACTTTAAAGCAATCCCCTTTTCGCTGGTAAGAATTTTAAATAAAGAAATATCAGTACCAGGGACCGCGTGAGCTGCCGAACAAGTAAACACCAGAAAAGCCGCTAACGTTTTAAGCAAGTGAGTGCGAAGCGATTTAATGTTTATTGGAATAAAAAGTTGGGGCATGAGTGGAGTCCCTTTGTTATTACACGAGAGTCTTGGTCATATTAACGC
>JBFHVL010000311.1:0-2496 GCA_041589565.1 Kangiellaceae bacterium
ATCAATGCGTAAAAATCCGCAGTATAGGACGCAGCAAAGTTGCGCTCCAGTGCTAAGCATTAGAAAACAGGCAATACTTTACTGCTTGATAACGGACAAAATTTATAAAACTTCTAGTGTACGCAAGTGGCCGACAGCAGTTGCTGGGTTCTGCGATCAAGTCGCAGAGTGACAGCCTCTAATAAAATCGCTTTGTCATACTACCAAATCTACTTGAACGAACTTATAAAGTGCGAAATCGCTTAACGCCTGTTATTGTCTTTCCAAGTCTGCTGTTCTTGAATGATGTTGAAAAACGCCAAGCGCAGTAGCGCGATCATGTTGCTTTAAATCAATGACAATAATTTTTCCTTTAAAGTCCAGAGTGTTAGCGTTGAGTTGCTTTCCGGTAATGAATTTTTCCTGAAACCCACCGCCCAAGTGTTCTTCCCACTGATATAAAGTTTTAAACCCTTGTTCGGTTTTCTCGATGGTGAAACAGGTTTGGTAAATATTATCCCATTTGCCACACCAACGACCTTCAAACTCAATGGCTGATGTTGCACTTAACTGAGTGCAAACTAATAAAGAACAAGCGGTGAGAGTTTTTAAGTTAGTTAAGCTCATCATCTTTCCAGAATTTAGTACCTTTCAATTGTGCTTGCAGTGCAAGTCCGTTTTCGGTGAACTGAAAAATCGTCATATTATCGACAGTCGCTTCACCACCAACAGCGCCACCTTTATCGCCTGCTTTGGCTGCGGCATCCGCATGGCCACCAAATTGCCAGCCTTGATTTATAAATCGGTCCATAACGGCTTTATTATGAAACACGATTACTGCACGAAAGTCTTTAATTCCAATTCCCAGACCAACGCCAGCTTCGGCCATTTTCATATAAACATGTCTGCCATTGATATTGTCTTTGACAACTCCATACCCGGCACCCACACTTACAACAAACAAATTGACGTTACCATTATCGAACACTGCAAAACCAGGAGCTGAATTCACCATCGCTTTGGCTGAAGGCTTAGCTTTATAAAGCTCAGCAAGAACCTCATTTTTCATTTGTAAAATGGATTGACGCTTTTCCGCTGGTGTATCGCCTAGGCTCGCGCAGCCACTGGTGAATAGTATTAATAGAGCGGTAAGTAATCCGGTTGGTTTAGTATTCATAACTGCTCCTATCTTAGATAGTTAAGTAATTCGGTATGTCGTTCAACACACTCTTCGCCTTCAATGATAATTTCAGAGGCTTTGTCCGTTTCTAGAAATCCTATATGCGACAAACGAGGGTTAAACATGACTTCGGCCGGGTCGCCTGCGAGACGGCTGCGAGTAATTCTGTCCTGCATAATGTTTATAGTACAGGAAAAGACATCCATTATTCCCGGCGCATTTTGTTTAGGTTTGCCAGCAAAGGGCATTCGCTGATTGATGGCCTGTTTAATTTTTCCACTGAATTTACCAATTGCGGTGTTATCGAGTTTGAGCAGGCCATTGCGCTCTTTCATTTTTGCTGGTTTTGGGGTGACAATATCGTGGTTTAAATTAACACCAATAACATGCGTTGCACCCAACGCTCGGCAAACTGAGACTGGAACAGGGTTTACAATACCGCCATCCACTAGCCAGCGGCCTTCTTGTAGTACTGGTGTTAAAAGACCCGGGTAGGCTCCAGATGCGCGCACTGCGTCCCATATGGAACCTTTCGTGATCCAGATTTCTCGCCCGGTATGCATATCGCAGGCAACAGCCGCATAGGGGGTGGATAAGTTTTCAATTTGATAGTCGCCAAAGGCTTCTTTTAAATACTTAATGAATAACTCGCCATCAGCAATTCCACCGCTGGCGAAAAAGTTAATGTCCAGATGGCGCAAAATAGTTGTCGTCGACTGCTCTTTAAACCATTTTTCCAGGTCTTCCAAGTGTCCCGTAACCAGTGCAGCTCCAACCAATGCCCCCATAGACGAGCCGCAAACCACCTCTGGCTCGATTTTTTCGCGTTTGAGTGCTTTGATAATGCCAAAATGGCTGATGCCTCGAGCGGCACCACTCCCCAGAGCCAAGCCTATTTTCTTCTTCATAAATAATAAGTTACTCCATCAATTTCGGTTACTCTAACATTAGTCATGAGGAGGAAAAAGATGATATGTTTGACCTAATTCGCAAATCAATAAAGATATAGGAGTAGACATGAAGCGAGCAATTTCATTGATCTCGATGCTTTTTCTGGGGCTTTGGTTGAATGGTTGCGCAACTTTGTCCAAAGATGAGTGCCGGACTGCCGACTGGCGTACCATAGGGTATGAGGACGGTTCTCGAGGCTTTTCATCACAAAGGATCAGTGATCATCGTGAAGCTTGTGCTGAATATGGCATTGCTCCGGACTTTGACTCTTATCTCGCTGGTCATAACGAAGGTATTCGCCTGTACTGCGTCCCGCACCGAGGTTTTCAGCTTGGCCGTCGCGGCGCAAGTTATCCCGGCATTTGTCCCGCCGACCTGGAACAGCA
>JBFHVL010000312.1:0-2411 GCA_041589565.1 Kangiellaceae bacterium
CCGATCAGAACAGCTAAAAGTGGATGAGTTGGTGGAATTAGCGGGAGAGATCTTAACGCAACGCGAATCCCTCGCGGCCAGTATTGAGCGAGATAAAGAAAAACAGAAAGCCTTTGAAGATATTATTCGAGTTGGCACTTCTGCTGGCGGCGCAAGAGCCAAAGCAGTCGTCGCCTGGAATCGAACGACCAACGAAATCCGCTCTGGACAGGTGAAGGCTCCCGACGGCTTTACCTACTGGATTCTTAAATTTGATGGCGTCGAAAATAACAAAGACAAAGAGCTGGCCGATCCCAAAGGTTTTGGTCGCGTGGAATATGCCTATTATTTAATGGCGAGGGCCGCGGGTATCACCATGATGGAGTCTCACCTGTTAGAAGAAAATGGTCGCGCGCATTTTATTACCAAGCGCTTCGATCGTTTCGACAATGGCGACAAACTCCATGTGCAGACGTTATGCGCCATTAACCATCTCGACTTTAATATGGCCGGAGCGCACAGTTACGAGCAGGCCTTTCAGGTAATGGAAAAGCTGAGTCTGTCGAAAGACGATATTGTCGAGCAGTTCCGACGTATGGTGTTTAATGTTTTATCGCGTAATCAGGACGATCACACTAAAAATATTGCTTATGTGATGAATAAAACAGGCCAGTGGCGACTTTCGCCTGCGTACGATTTGTGCTTTGCTTATAATCCAAAAGGGCTATGGACCAGCCAGCACCAAATGAGTATTAACGGCAAACGGGATAACTTCACCAAAGACGATTTAATGGCCGTTGCAGATTTGGCAAGGATTAAAAAATCGCTCGCAAAGCAGGTGATTGATGAGGTTTCGAATAGCGTCAGTCAATGGAATCAATTTGCGGAAGAGGCGGGTGTGAACGATAAGTTTGCGGATTATATTAAGGAATGTAATAGATTAGGCTTGTAAGGTACTCATTCACTAATAGGCAATGAGAAAATTTGAAATGGAAAAAATAAAAAAGCGAAATAAGTTTAAAGAGATGGCCGCAACAGTAAGGGGGGCGGTATACTTATTTTGCATGTATAACTCTTTATTTATAGTTTTCGGAGTTATTAGTCTATCGAGAATATTTGAATTTGGAGCAGGAGGTGAGTTTAGAATCGGAAACGTACCTATCGTCAAATGGATGGGGGCTGGTGCGTCGAATCTAGATGTTTTTTTGTTCTGTGCAACTGGAGTGGTGTTAGTCACTATTGTGATCGTTCGTCGTTATTTTTACTTTAGAAAGGATATTGAGTTACTTAGAAGTAAAGGGATATACGATGTAAACAAAGATGGCAAAATCGATAGCTTTGCAGATAACTTATTTGATTGAAAGGAAGCTAAATGTCGGAAAACTGTCCTGTATGCAACGAAGTAATGGCAGTCAAAAGATACGAAGATAAAAAATTTTATGAGTGCCTATATTGCTGGTCGCACTGGATTTCCTCTTATGATCTGTCGAAATTCTTATTTGAGAAAGACGATTTAGAAAAGTACGTTAACGAGATTACTGAAAACTTAATAGGCGCTGGGAAGGGTAAGTGTCCTTCATGTGTAGATACGAGTTTAAGTAGAACTCAATTTAATGGTATAGAGCTAGACTATTGTGAATCTTGTGGCGGAACTCTTTTCGATCATGGAGAACTTAATCAGCTTTATAAAGAGCTCTTTAATGCTGATTTTGAAGGAATAGTGGATGAAGCTGAAAAAGTATTCATGTTTATTCGGGTGGTAAGGGCGATCTTTGACGGACTTAGTAAGTTCATCTGAATCTTAATAAGCAAGAATTTGTCATCGCGAGCGAAGCGCGGCGATCTCATCATTCCCAAAAATCAATGAGATTGCTTCGTCGTTCCACTCCTCGCAATGACAGTGTAAATAGAGTTCTTGCAAAATAATGCCAGCGCCAACATCGCGACAATGATGAAAAATATTTATTTCTTCCTCACCGCCAAACTCTCATAGTGAAACTCAAGCCCTTCCTCTTTAGCCAGTGGCATAGCCATATCCGCAAGCTCTGAGCGGCCTGCATCAGAAACTTTCTGAACAGTCTGCACACGCACAAACGTTGATACATTTAGGCCTCCTGACTGACGGGCATAGCCAAGCGTTGGCAAAGTGTGATTCGGGCCAGAGCAGTAATCTCCCATGGCTACTGCGCTATTAGCGCCAATAAATAAACTACCATAGTGTTTGAGTTGTTCGTTGGCGATACGCTCATCACACAGCATTAGGTGCTCTGGCGCAAAGTCATTACAAAAATCAACCATTCCATCGACCGAGTCACATAATACCAGGGCGACTTGTTTGTTGTTGATTAAGTCTTTGAATTTGTCGTCACTTGATAAAAACTCCTCAACATTCTTCAGCCAGCTTTCGCTATCACTGACCAGTACGCTTAAAG
>JBFHVL010000313.1:0-2402 GCA_041589565.1 Kangiellaceae bacterium
CATAAGCTTTACTCAGAAGTTTTCGTTCGTAACCGATGCCACCGTTTAGTCGCCAGTGCTCCGAAAGCTTCCAATCAACGCTTTGCTCTAATTGCCAACTGAAATTTTTATTTTGCCATAAGGAATAGTCGATAACTCGTTGGTTAAGCCCGCTGTCAGGATCAACAACACTGTAAGCTTCTAAAAAGTCAGAGGGCGAAATAACGCCACTGCTGCGCCAACGCAACAGAGATTGCCAGTCAACTGTGTCATTGAGAGACCCTTTCCATTGCCAGAAAAAGACCTGCTCCCCCTCTTTCCATTGATCGTTATTTTGAACACTGTCGGCTGTGTACTTAACACCATATCCCGATGCGGATTGAAATTCCTGAAGCGCTATCTGGTGACCTTGATAACTCATACGAAAGTCGAAAGCGTGTTTGCGATTTTGGGAACGAAAAGCTCCATATTCAGACGCTGAAGTAAAATCTCCCCAAAGCATTGGATCGGAGTAGTAACGATTGCTGGTCCATTCGAAGGACTCGATATGAGCATCGTCCAGCAGGCTTTCTTCGTACCTCAGCCCTAAAGAGAGTGTCCAGTCGCCGAGCGGCTGGGCGTAAAAGTCATCGAAGATGCGAGTTTGATTGCTACCAAGGGTGACTTTGCCGCTGTGTAAATGGGCGAGCGTTGAGTGCCTGGTAAGTACATTGATCACACCAACGAAGGCATTAGCGCCGTAAACGGCAGAAGCAGGGCCGTAGACTATTTCAATGCGGCGAATTTGACTCATGGGAAAGGTCGCCAAAATTTCTGTTTCGGCAAAATACAGGTGGTTCAGTTGTTTTCCATCGAGCAAAAGAATATGTGACGAGCCAATGTTGTGTCTTACCCCGCGCCAGATATTGATAAAGCCTTCGTCGCTGTGTGGCCGGACAATGGTCATTCCGGGGAGGTACTCAAGCGCTTCGGATAGGTTTAAAAACCCCCGCTTTAATAACTCTTCTCCACTAATTACGATTATTTTTGCCGGGGCGTCAGCCAGACTTTCTTCGCGGTTGGAGGCTGAGACAACAGGAATACGTAACAGCTCTTCGAAATTGAGCGATTGCAGGTCGGGTTCGGCGCTTGCTATGGACTGGGGATGAATACCGCTGATCAACAGTCCTCCAAGCATCGCTAGTGATACTCGTGAAGACGGCATAGTTACTCTACATGGAGCGCTTTATATTTAGATAGTTTAGCAAATAGAGATATTTTCGCTGAAAAATTTATCAATAGACTCTAGGCGCTGTGTTTCAACTTAGTCCCCACGGTAAGTGTAATGCTGGACCATCCATATAAAGTTGTTGATCAATTAAGATTTCACAACATCACCAAGAAAGTTAATAACACAAAAACATTTATTTAAGCAATAGTGATTAGATTTGCACGGGTATTTCAACAATCAATATTTATTATTATTTCCTTGCGATAAACAATTTTGAGATAGGTTTTTCTCTTACAAGTATCGACAACAAAGTCGTATGTTTCTAAAAAAAGTTGAGTGTCATTATCGCTGCGTCAACTGATCGGAAAATCAAGCCGCATCAATTGGCACTTAATCTTTTTTTATTAGCTGGACTTGCGATAAAAAATTTAATCATTGACCACACTATGGAGAAACATCATGAGAAACCTATTCAGGATGACGACGGTTGCTACATGTGTTATCACAACCTTGTCACTCAGCGCTGCAAAAAACGAGTCTTTTCATAAAGGAGAAGATGGTGAGCTATATCTCATTGAACAAGCGATAGATAAAAGTTCAAACAATAAAATAGAGCCTACGCTTTTGGCGCAGGCGAAATCGGATAAACCCCTGGATATCATTGTTTTTGTAAAAGGGGACGATCTGAGTAAGAAGTTTTCTGCGATTGAAAAGCGTTATGAAATGCAGCTAAATGATCTTTCAGAGCGATTGAAAATGGTTGATAAAAAGTATCGTCCTCAGAAATCACTATCGGAAAAAGAAGAGCAAGCTTTTATGAAATCGAAAGCCGCTCAAATGTCTGATCGGGATAAAGCCTTAACTCGTTCATTGAAAAAAGAGCTGGACGAGTTACTGGATAAGCAGCGCAAGGAAAAGGCCGAGATTGCTGCTGAAGCTGCGCAACACAAGCTCGACGATATGGCGCAAGTAATTAAATCATTGGGCGGTGAAGTACGCGAAAAAGTTGCTTTGGGTAATGCAGTGAGTGCAACAATTCCGGCTACGTTATTACAGCAAATTGCTGATTATACAGAAGTCGTTAAAGTTGCCTACGATCATCCTGTAGATTATGAGCTGGATGTCAGTATGCCGTCTGCGCGTTATCCTACCTGGCACAACGATGGCTTTGACGGTTACCCTTATGACTTTGGAATTGTTGACAGTGGCGTTC
>JBFHVL010000314.1:0-2397 GCA_041589565.1 Kangiellaceae bacterium
CCTAAAATCAGTAGCGGCCAGAACAGCCACCCTTTGCTTTTTAGTTTTTCGGAATGCTTCAACACAAAGTTGTCCAGCAAGTGCATTAATATTAAGGCCAGCACCGCCAATGCAAATATGACCCACGCAGTGTTTGTTGCTGTTGATACAGTTTCCGTGAGCCCGTGCATTTGCAATAGCATGTCTCCAGCACTTCCAATATCAGCAGCTCTAAACAGCACCCACCCAATCAGCACCAGATAAAAAGTAATACTCCATTTCAATAGCTTTACCCAGCGACCGGTAGCATTGGTAAAACCTGCAAAAATAGCCATCGATGCCAGATAGTGAGTCGCCGCAATAATGACGCCATGAAACGCACCCCAGGCGACAAAAGTCCAGGCAGCACCATGCCACAAACCGCCCAGCAACATGGTGATGAGAATATTTCGCATGCGCCGTTGATTGCGATTACCACCGAGCGAAATATAAACGTAGTCGCGTAACCAGCTGGAAAGCGAAATATGCCAGCGTCGCCAAAAGTCCACTGGCGACACCGCAAAGTAAGGCAACCTGAAGTTAAGCGGTAACTGGAACCCAAGCAGCAGTGCAATTCCAATCGCCATGTCGGAATACCCGGAAAAGTCACCATAAATCTGTCCTGCAAAAGCCAAAACGCCTGTCCAGGTTTCGAGCAGGCTCACTGACTGATTAGGGTCAAAAGCAAGTTGAGCAGGCACAGCAAGTAAGTCGGCCGTGGTTTTCTTCATCAAGCCCACCGTGATCAAGAGCAATCCATGTTTAACCTGAATCCACTCGGGCAACTTAATATCGTGCATTTGCGGCAAAATTTGTCGAGCACGCAAAATAGGGCCGGCCACAAGTTGCGGAAAGAAGCTAAGCGCTGCTGTAAACTCCACCAAACCTTTGCGCGGCTGCATATCACCACGATAAACATCGATGGTGTAACTTAAACTCTGGAAGGTGTAGAACGAAATACCGACGGGTAAAACCCAGGATAATGTAGGAAGCGAAGCCTCGTAACCAAATAACAATATAAAGTCGGCTACCGACTCCAATAAAAAATCCGCGTATTTGAATAAACCGAGAATTCCTAGGTTAATCGACAATGAAAGCGTAACCCAAAGCTTCTTTCTCCGCTGTGTTTGCGCTGCAGCAATGGCCTGCGCAATAAAGTAATCAGCGATGGCAGAGCCCACCAATAGAGGAATAAACTTATAATTCCAGGCGCCATAAAACACCAAACTCGACACCAGAATAAAGTACACTCGAGGCTTATGACGCAGAAAGATAAATCCATAAAAAAACAGAAACACCATGAAAAAGGCAAAAAATATGGGAGTGTTGAATATCATGGTGTATCCCCAATACAAATATTTATTAAATAACACTTTGTTTGCGTCACAATAGGTCCTATTCTAATTATTTGAGCAACTCAACAAGAGTTGGACGGCCTTTCACAACAAAGAGTTTGAATGATTATGAAAAAATATTCGACATTCCTCCAAGCCCTATGTCTGCTGGCTCTTTCTACCGTAGGCTTCAGCGCAGACTTAATTCCGGAGCTTAAAAACTTTGAGCCGTTTGTCGGAAAAACCTATCGCGCCGAATTTGCCAATTCAACACCAGAAAAGCCGGTTGTCGATGTCTCTCGATGGGAAACACACCTAAATGGCAAAGCTGTACGTATTGAACACTCTATTAATGATGGCGCTTATGGTGGAGAAACCATAATCTTTTGGGACTCTGCAGAAAAGAAAATTCGTTACTTTTATTTTACTACTGAAGGTTTCTTTACCGAAGCAGAAGTGATTTTTGAAGGCGATACCTTTGTTAGCCGCGAAGTAGTAAAGGGAAATACCGGCGGTGTTAGCGAAGTAAAAGCAAAAGCGTGGTTAAATGAAGATGGATCACTAAGAGTAGAATCGAAATACTTAAAAGATGGGAAATGGGTTGTTGGACATGAAGCAACCTACGTTCCCGCCCCCAATGCGAAGGTGATATTTAAGTAATTTCTTATTGTTGATTTGCTCCTTGTCCGATTAACGATATAGTCGGCTCTAAACAAAGAGCAGACATCTTGTTTCTTGAGTTGGTGCGTTAAAAACGCTCTCTACGAAATTGTCGAAATTTGTGAGATTGCTTCGCTACGCTCGCAATGACATGTGGATTCTGCGATCTAGTCGCAGAATGACAAGTTTGATAAGTTGGCGGTGTTTATGGAAGCAAAGAACTATACGACAAGTAGAATGTGATCTTAGCCAGTAGCGACAGCTGTATCAGGTAGCATCAAACCCGTCAGTAGAATTGACTTATTTTCGATAGACTCTGAACGAATGGCCAGCGCAGCGAAAAGCGTTTTGGGTTACCTTTGTCGCGTTTGACAAAGGTGACTCG
>JBFHVL010000315.1:0-2389 GCA_041589565.1 Kangiellaceae bacterium
ACGCGTCCGCCACCGTGTAATGCCAGTTCTCCGTGACAGGTGTTACAGGTTTCCGTAGTCACCAATTTACGCTGGTTCAAACCTTCGGTAGCCCCCGTGGCGGGAATGAAGGTGTAGCTGGCGTTGAGTGGCGCAAACTCCCCGCCAAGTTGGAGTGCTACTCGGTGTACCAGATCGGGCTGATAATCAATGGTGACCGGATCGGTGACTGAAAAAATCGGTGTGCTAAAGGTGTAGGAGTAGTTGCCATTCTGATGGTTAACAAAGGTTCCATTACGCTCGGCAGTGGCTTGCAGCTTGGCTTCGGTTCCTGGGCCTACACCGCCCGGTTGCTCGATGCGATTGATGTACGACTGCCAGTGGTCTGCATCTCCACTGGTTCCCGGAACCAGTTTGGCCAATGTAAAACGCACCTCGCTGGCCCCCAGGCCGGTGAACGGCATATCGTCCTGGTCCACGACGCTAAAGTGCACGGTAAAATCGGGTGAAGTACTGACCGAGTCGATGGTAAGGGCAATCGATTCAGCTTCATTATTGATAATAATGGTTTCTCCGGCGGGTCCCTGTGCACCGGGAGCTCCATCGGTGCCATCTTTACCACAGCCGATGAGTAACAGGCTCAGACCCAGCATAAGGAGCAGCGATTTCAGCCTGCGATGGGTCGCGTGTACCAAGGCACTCGCTGAGTCGATGAATGAGATGTTTTTGATCTTGTTGGCCATTTTGCCCCCTTCCCTGGTGAGTTATTGGGAATGTTCTGACCACAGTATTGAATAAACTATGTACTATTATATTGATACAGGTCATGAAATAACCGCAAATCTCCCCCTACAATGCGGCAAACAATGGAAAAAACCCGGTGGAAGGCATGAACAAAGTGACTCGCAGTTTTCTGGTGCTTATGGGCTTGGCAGCGTTGAACGCACTCTGGGCTAACGGTCTGGATCAACTTGTTACAGATTGCAACGCTTGTCACGGCGATGCGGGTAACAGTCAACAACCTCAGGTGCCTTCTATCGCGGGATTTTCTGAATTTTATCTTGACGAAAACTTGCGGGTTTATCGTGATAAAGCTCGACCCTGCTTAGAGAGTGCTTATCCTGCGAGTTACAAAGCCAATCAAAAAGTCACCATGTGCCAGCTTGCCACTGATTTATCCAATGAACAGATTGCGCAGTTAGCACAGCATTATGCGAAGCAGAAATTTAAACCCGCCAAGCAAAGTTTTGATCCAAAAAAAGCTGAGTTAGGCGCAAAAATACATCAGCAACAGTGTGAAAAATGTCATGCCGCAGGCGGAAGTGACCCGGCTGATGATGCGGGTTTATTAGCCGGCCAATGGCTCCCTTATTTAAAACAAACATTTGCGGAATACGATGCCGGAACCCGCGAGCAAACAAAAAAAATGGCGGTGAAATTTAACGCACTGGATGCCGCCAGCAAAGACGCTTTATTGCATTACTATGCTTCGTTGCAATAATCCTCACAACAAAAACATAAGGATTGGGCTATGAGTTTGCGTGAACGCTGTAAACTACTGTGGCAAAAAATTTGGCTGCCGAGTAAAAAGCGCTGGTTGTTCGGCATTCCGGTCGGTGGCTTTTTGGCCTTTGTGGTAGGTATTTTGTTTTGGGGCGGATTTCATTGGGGTATTGAAGGTACCAACACCATGGCCTTTTGCCTGTCTTGCCATGAAATGCGAGATACTGTTTTTGAAGAATATAAATTAAGTCATCATTATCAAAATCGTTTGGGGATTCAGGCTACCTGTTCCGACTGTCATGTTCCAAAAGAATGGTGGCCCAAAATGGTTCGTAAAGCCAAAGCAACGCGCGAGTTGTACCACAAAGTTTTTGGCACCATCGATACGCCAGAAAAGTTCGAAGCTAAACGGTTGGAGTTGGCTGAACGCGTTTGGGCTGATATGCGAGCCAGTAACTCTTTAGAGTGTCGTAACTGTCATAGCCGCGAAGGTATGAAACTTGAACTTCAAGATCGTTCGGCACAACGTAAACACAGCGATGAGTGGTATGAGAAAAACAAACAAACCTGCATCGACTGTCATAAAGGAGTAGCGCATAAGTTGCCCGAAGGTTATTAAATCTCTAGAAAAATTTAATAGAATGTTTTTCATAGATTGGAATTTTTCAAATCAAATTCACATCACGGAATTTGTGAGTTTAATATAATCTCATAATGCTTATGTCAGTGAACTATCTTAAAGCCGACATATCCTATAGCTTAGAGCTTATCTGAATCGTACACCCAAAGCTGACATCTATTCATTCGTCGAAAACAGAATTAAATACTATTTATGTAGGTAGTTTTGTCCCAGTTTCCTTTCCGCATATACAGCAAGCCAAATGTTATCTTATTGTTTTTATTGAAG
>JBFHVL010000316.1:0-2339 GCA_041589565.1 Kangiellaceae bacterium
TGCTGCGATTGGAATAGCAATACCTTCGGTGTGATCAGAGTAGCCATAACTTAACTGAAATGTCTGAGCCATGTTTTTCATCGCTGTTAAATTTACGGTTTCAAATGGTGCTGGGTATTCCGTCGTGCAATGAAGTAAAGTAACAGACTCATTTAAAGCCTGACGAGTTGCATCTGACGCATAGCATTTATCGAGTATTGCTTGCGTTGGTACGCCCTGTTTATCGTCGACAAGCCCAAAGGCAATCACTTTTAACGCCTGCTCTATTTCTGCTAATGTCGCCATACCTGTCGACACGATTATTGGCAGCCCAGATCTGGCATGTTGCAATACAAAGGGAGCATTGGTTAGTTCTCCCGACGGGATTTTTAATCGTTTCAGCGACGTATTGTGTAATAAAAATTCCAAGCTTTCCGGATCAAAAGCTGTCGATAAAAACTCTATGGACTGCTGCTCGCAGTAATCAGCCAACTCAATAAACTCATCCATACTCAGTTCAAGCTGCTTTAGCATGGACAGTTGATCGCTTGGCGCCTTGTCGCCTTCAAGCGCCATGTTTTTGGCTTGATATGTTGCTTTTTGAGCGTGAGCCGTGACCAGACTTTCAGCTTTAAAGGTTTGAAATTTTACGATATTGGCGCCACACTCCTTGGCCACATCGACCATTTGCTTGGCAGTTTCGATACTGCCGTTATGATTGACGCCAACTTCAGCGATGATTAACATCATTGCCCTCCTTTAAAGGAATATCGTAAAACTCTTTGATCAGCTTAGGTCGATAGTCAACTTTTCGCAATTGTTCAATAATAATCGCTGAAGGCGAGTCTGATACTTGATAAGGATTCGATTGACCTTTTATCTTCGTTAAAAACTCCGGGTTTAGCGCTACGGCTATTGCTTCTGTCAGTGAGTCCAGACTTCCACTGGTATCAATGACAGAGTCGGCTCGGATACGTCCTTTTTGCCGGTCACCAACGTTTATGGTCGGAACATGAAAACTGGGTACTTCAAGAATTCCGCTTGAAGAATTGCCGATAACAAACTGAGCATGTTTCACCAAACTTAAATATCGTTGTCGACCAAAAGATGCTACTAAAAATATCCGTTCCGGATGCTTACGTTCCCAGTGATTCAGTCGCTTAATCACATCATTCGCTCCTTCATCCACATTGGGATACGAGCCAACAATGCAAAACGGCGTGTTTTTGATCAATGCCTCAAATATACGATCAATCTGCTCAACCTGATCGCTATTATCTAGTGTTTCGGGGTGATAAGTTAACATGACATAATCCCCCGCCACTGATAATTCTAATGACTTAAAACACTCGTCTGATGTCAGAGCTCCATGTTCATAAATATTCTCAAGCCCTAAAGCGCCACTCACAAAAACCGTATGGGGTTGTTCACCCATTTGAATCACTCTACGACGATAGTCTTCAGTAGATACAAAATGAAGCGATGCCAGTTTGCTAATACAATGTCGAATCGCATCATCCATCGCGCCCTGCGTAAGCTCACCGCCATGCAGGTGCACTACGGGTATTTTGGACAAATAGGCCGCGTAAACAACACTCAAGATCTCAAAACGATCACCGAGAACTATCAGAAGATCGGGCTGTAACTCAGCCAAAACATTCGAAAAGTGACTCATTGCCGTCGATGCCAATAACGCCATTGACTGGTCACAATGTTCAATAAAAGGCACTTCGATATACTCGCTAAATCCATCGGTGATGATTTCGGAAACCGTATTACCAAAATGTTCTGATAAGTGAGTTCCGGTAACGATGAGTTTAAAGTCGACCGAAGCTTCATTCTGCATGCGCTGACAAAGGGGCCTTAATAATCCCCAATCAGCGCGTGTCGACGTTACGACTGAAACACAGGTCATAATGGCGAATCCATAAAGCCGGAACTTGGCAGGTTCACCAGTGAAAGACTTAATTGATTGGTGACTTCAAGGCCATCATGAGCGCAATCTTTATACATGGGGAGTTGGTGAGCAGGTGTCCATACCGGCCTTAGCATAATATTTTGCTGATTCGCCTCTTCCAGTAACCGCTTAAAGTTTTGTTCGCTATCCACTTTAACCGAGTTCAACCAACAATTAGACGCACACTCCTTGTCCGGATGTACGAAGTCAAATACCTCGGATTGTCGTTGTTCAAAAAAGGAGCGATAAGATAAATGCAGCTTACGCTTACTTTCCAATAATTGAGGCAGTCGGTCTAACTGCGCACAACCTAAAGCCGCGTTAATATTCGGCAATCGATAATTATAAGCAATGGCATCGTGATTAAATAAAAAAGGATGAGGAACCTTTGCCGTAGTCGACA
>JBFHVL010000317.1:0-2265 GCA_041589565.1 Kangiellaceae bacterium
ACTCCTCAACATTCTTCAGCCAGCTTTCGCTATCACTGACCAGTACGCTTAAAGCCATAGGGTCGTGTTCCGACTGGGCTAATGCATCATAGGCGAGCCATTCAATGGGCTGTTTGTCATCACATAGTGCAAGTAACTCGCTGGGCCCTGCAAGACCATCAATTTTTACGCGACGTTGAACTTGCGCTTTAGCCTCATTCACATAAGCATTGCCCGGCCCCACGATAACATCGACGGGTTTGAGGGATTGATAGCCATAGACTAAAGCTCCAATGGCTTGCACGCCGCCAATGCGAATAAACTGAGTGGCTCCTGCCAAAGATGCAGCAGCGAGTAGAGCAGGGTGAGTCGACGGTGATACGGCAATACGATCTTTACAGCCAGCTACTTTTGCCGGAATTAACGTCATTAACGCGGTCGATATCAGTGGGAAGCGACCGCCGGGAATATAACAACCTGCGCGCTCAATCGGAGCAACCACTTGTCCGTACTCGCCAAACTCATCGCTAAAGTTTTTGCTCCCCAAGTCTTCTTTTTGAAAACGAGCGAATCGCTTGATTCGTTTAGCCGCTGCGCGAATCGATTGCTTTAATTCCGGCTCAAGTGGATAGTCATCGAAAGGTTTTAATTCAATAACCTCCGGCTTAAACTGATCAAACTGTTGGCTGTAGTTGTCAATCGCACTATCACCATTCTGCTGAATATTATTCAGCATATCCATAACAGCTTGCTGAATGTTTTGGTCTTCTGATAGCTGCGGTCGTTTCCAGTCTTTCGCTTTAATAATCATCTTTCAATCACAATTTAATTAGAATGGTCGATTATCGATCGTTAAACCGACTGCGAAGTTCGTTTTCAATATCCTCAATGGATACGCCCTTCGCCAGTGCGTCGGTCAGAGCAAAAAAGAGCAAATCAGCCGCTTCCCAGCGAACTTCATCAAATGCTTGTGCCTCAATAAGTTCATCAGCTTCTTCACGAATCTTCTCTGCACGCAAACTCATGGATTTAAACAGTTTTGTGCTGAACGACTTTTCAGGCATATCGTCTTTTCTTTTATTGAGCAATTTTTCCAGTTTACGGAATGTAAAATTATTCTGTTCCGAAGCAAAACAGCTGTAACGTTCAAGGTGGCAGGCTCCACCCGCTTGCTTTACTTTAAACAGAAGAGTATCGCCATCACAATCAAAGTCAGCCTGAATCAATTGCTGTTGATTGCCACTGGTGAGTCCTTTCTGCCAAAGCTCATTACGGCTGCGGCTCCAGTAAATTCCTTTCTGTTTAGTCAGCGCTTGAGTTAATGAATCACGATTGGAGTAAGCCAGCATCAATACTTTATTGGTATCCACATCCTGAACAATGGTTGGAATAAGTGGCTGCTTGTTAAAGTCGAGTTGTGCCATAAAGCAATCGGTTAGTTTTAATGCGCCGGTGTAGATGGACATGCCGATTTGGCCATTTGCGCCAAGCTTGGTGAACCATTCAATGTCGTCCAGCGTGGTAATGCCGCCGGCAACGGTTACTGGCACTTTGGATGCTTTAATCACCTGTTCAATGCGCTCTCGATCCAGCCCTTGCAACAAACCTTCCTTTTCAACCTGAGTGTACAGAAACTCACTGCAATCATTGGCCAATTCGGGGATTAAATCCAAAACTTTAATCGATTCGGTGGTTTGCCATCCGGCAGTTGACCAAAAATCTCCTTTAGCATCGATGGCAAAAATCAACGCTTCGCGGGGTAATTTTTTAACCCAGTCTTCGCGGCATTTGGTGCCTATAATAATTTTAGTTGCTCCGGCTTTTATGTATTTTTGTGCCGTCTCCAGATCGCGAATACCTCCACCGACTCGACAGGGACGACGTTTAAGTAATTCCATGATCAAAGATTCATTAGAGCCTTTACCCAGAGCGGCATCGAGATCGATGATGGCGACTTCGCCATACACAGAAAACTCATCAAGCAGATCAAATACATCGCTGCGCTCGAGAACTTTCTCTTTACCCTGTTTGAGTTGAACGGCTTTGCCATCCATTAAGTCGATTGAAGGTATTAGCATTTTCAGTTTCCTGTGGTTACTGCTTTTTAACCCCCTCTTTCTCCCCCTTGAAAAGGGGGAGGATGGGATCATAATTTGCTGGCTCCCTCCTTATTTTAATGGAGGGAAGGAATCGTAATTCGCTTGCCTAAAAACTCCTCCCCTTTTTAAGGGGGAGGATGGGACCTAAATTTTTGGTTCCCTTCATATTTTAATGGAGGGAAGGACT
>JBFHVL010000318.1:0-2250 GCA_041589565.1 Kangiellaceae bacterium
ATGGTCGTAGTTGGTATTCTCGCTGCGGTTGCTATTCCTCGCTTTACGTCCAGCTCAGACTTTGACAGTCGAGCCGCCTCGGCCGAATTGGTCAATCATTTACAGTTTGCGCAACAACTGGCAATGAACCATACCCGTAATACGATTACTGTGAGTATTACGGCGACACAAATCGATATCCAATCGAACGGTGCGAGTGTGGGTAATTATCCGGTAGATTTCGCCGGCCTTTATGATGTTTCTTTTTCAAATGCTAATTTAACTTACGATAGTCTGGGTGAAACAACGGCAACGACCATTACTGTAACGCCCGCTTCAGGTGTGAGTATCTGTATTGAGAACTCCGGTTATGCATGGTTGTGTTAAATTGAATAAAGTTAAGAGCAGAGGATTTACTTTGGTTGAAACGGTTATAGCCATTGCGGTTTTTGCGGTGGCCATGACCATTCTTATTGTGGCATTTAACCCTGCGACCACCCAAAGTGCCGATCCCATTTTGCAAATACGTGCAGCTGAATTGGCGCAAGCCTATATGGAAGAAGTTTTAGGTAAACGCTTTGATGAGAACAATGGCGTTGGATCGCGCACTCGTTGCGGCGAAGCTGGACAGCCCGCATGTAGTGGCACCCTTGGTCCCGATGGTGGTGAATCTCGAGCGACCTATGATGATGTCGATGATTACAATGGTTTGAACGAACCACCGACTGACGCATTAGGAAATCCTCGCGCCAACTACAGTAGCTCTTATTCCATCAGTATTACCGTAAGCTATGCTGGAGGTGACTTAGGTTTAAATGCCAATGATGCCAAACGCGTCGATTTGGTTGTTCAGGCACCAAATCAGAGTAGCTACAACTTTACCTTTTACAAAACGAATATCTGATGACGGTAATACGCAAACAACAGGGCTTTTCACTCATCGAGCTGGTAATCGTGATTATCTTGCTTGCCGTGGTTTCGGTTTCTATGACAACTTTGTTTCGCGATACTACCGAAAACTATTTGCAGTCGGAAAGTCGTCACGGTATGGCGAGTAGTGCTCGACTGGCACTGGAACGTATCGGTCGGGAAATTCGCGAAGCTTTACCCAACAGTGTTCGTGTTAGTGGAAGCAACGACTGCGTCGAGTTTGTGCCCATTATTGCTGCGACTCAATATACCGAATTGCCCACAACTTCCCCAGGTACCAGCCTTACCGTGGTCGAAGCTGATGCAAGCAACGAAATTAGCGGACTCAACACGACTAATCTTTACGTAATGGTTATTCCGTTAAACACCAATGAAGTCTATAACTCAGCGTTGGGACATCAGGCTCCTGTCACCGGATTTACTAAACTAGGTGGCAATCTGACTCAGGTCAATATCAATTCAACGCGGTTTAATCGTCAGTCGCCACAGAATAGAATTTTTTTCGTGCGGCAACCTGTTAGTTTTTGTGTAACGGGTAATAACTTAAATCGATACACCGACTATGGATTCAATACCTCTCAGCCTGCAATAGGCGCGATGGGAGCGGGTGATTTAATTCTGAATAAAGTGTTACTGGTTAGTAATGGCAATCCGGTCGATGTTTTTACCTATGACCCAGGAACATTAAATCGAAATGCAATCTTGGTTATCGATCTACATCTTGAAGGTCGAAATGAGTCGATTAACTTGGAGCATGAAGTCCATGTGCGTAATTTCCCTTAACTCTATTAACCTAACCATTTAATGATGAGAACTCAGACAAAAAAAGTCGATCATCTTACAACTAAAACTCACAAAGGTTTTAGCCTTGTTGCGGCCCTTTTTATTATTGTTATTTTAGGTTTATTGGCCGCGGCCATGTACCGTATGAATCAAACCTCTAACGTTGCCGTTGCTCAGGAAGTTTTGTCGATTCGCGCATTTTTTGCTGCTGAAAGCGGGGCTCATGCGGCTGCAATGCAAATCTTTCCTCTGGCAGGAGGCGGTTCCTGTAATAACCAGACCATCAATTTTACCGCGTCCGGATTGGTCGGTTGTCGAGCAATTATCCAGTGTACTAGCCTGGTTGCCGATGGTGAAACCTACTACAGTGTTTCCAGTGAAGGACAGTGCGGTTCCGGCGATCTGCAAACCAGTCGGACCGTCGATGTTATGTTGCGCGATATTTAACTTGTAAATCTCAATTCGATTTAAATCTGCCGTTATTTCGAAGATTTAAACAGCCTTAACTGTTGGAGCTTTACTGAAACCTTCACATAAGAGTTCATGTATACAGATTGC
>JBFHVL010000319.1:0-2211 GCA_041589565.1 Kangiellaceae bacterium
CACCCCGGACTAATTTGCCGCAGAGCTTGAGACAAAGCGGCCCGAAATAGCGGATGATCATCTGCAATTAATATTTTCAGCTCTGTCATCTTTGCCTCTTTGATTCATCATAAAGTCATCCTATTGTCTAACGACACAGGTTGAGTAGCAACAATTCGCAATAGCACTTTAGTAGTGTCGCAAAACATTAAATTTGAATACTTACGGTGAATTGTATAACTAAGTAAACAACATAAATGTAATTTAATTACATAATTCGTCGAACAAGAGATTTAAACAGCTATAAGATACAGTGTTTAATAATTACCCAATTTTTACTTAACCTTTTATTTTTAAAGAACTTATCGAACTTTTTACAAAGAAATTACCTTCGATGATGAGCAATCACTCCTGTATTCACCGAGATATCATGAAAATAAATTACAACAAAAGATTGGGTAACTCACTGTTTTTTCTGGCTTTTTTCCCGCAAAAGCCTCGATTTACCCCATACCTTCTGCTACAATCGCGCGCACTTTTTAGCCATATGTTTTAAATGTCCCGAGGAAGTAGTCAATGTCACAAGCTAAGGTGCACTTAAATCTCTCTACTGACGAGTTAGTGAATAAAGCAGTAGAGCGTGGAGAAGGTCGCATTGCCAGTAATGGAGCCCTCTCTGTAGAAACAGGAGCCCGAACCGGTCGCTCACCCAAAGACCGATTCATCGTAAAGGAAGACACCACCGAAAACGAAATCGAATGGGGCAATGTAAACCGTCCTTTTGACGAAGCCAAATTCGACGCACTTTGGGATCGCGTTGAAACTCATCTGGCTACCCGTGATGAGTACTTCCAATCGACTCTACACGTCGGTGCCAGCGATAAACACTTCCTTGCCGTCAATGTTCGTACCGAAACAGCTTGGCAAAACCTGTTTGCCCGCAATTTGTTTATCCGTACTGACAATTACAACCCAGACAATCGTCCAGAATGGCAAATATTAAACGCCGCAGGTTTCCAATGTGATCCTGAGCGTGATGGCACTAATAGCGATGGCTGTGTCATCATCAACTTCAAACAACGCAAGGTGCTTATTGCAGGCATGCGTTACGCTGGCGAAATGAAAAAAGCCATGTTCTCGGTGCAGAACTTCCTGTTGCCAGCGAGTGATGTATTACCTATGCACTGCTCGGCTAATACCGATGGTAAAGGCGATGTAACTTTGTTCTTTGGTCTTTCTGGAACCGGTAAAACCACTCTTTCTGCCGATCCTGAGCGCTTCTTGATTGGTGACGACGAGCACGGCTGGGGCGAAGGCGAAGTATTCAACATTGAAGGCGGCTGCTACGCTAAATGTATCGACCTGAGCGAAAAGAACGAGCCAGTCATTTGGAAAGCAATCCGTCACGGCACCATTATTGAAAACGTTGTGCTGGATGACAATGGCAACCCGGATTACACCGACGTATCATTAACTCAGAACTCTCGTGCCGGTTATCCTCGCGATCACATCGACCTTAAAGTTGATGAAAACGCAGCGGGCGAGCCAAATGCAATTATCTTCCTGACTTGTGACTTAACTGGCGTATTACCTCCAGTGTCTATCTTGAGTAAAGAAGCTGCGGCCTATCACTTCTTAAGTGGTTACACAGCGAAAGTAGGTTCTACTGAAATCGGCTCAACTGCCGCCATCGAATCAACCTTCTCAACCTGCTTCGGCGCACCGTTCTTCCCACGTCCAGCAGGCGTATACGCAGAATTGTTGATGAAGCGTATTGAAGCGAACAACGCTAAAGTTTATTTAGTTAACACTGGATGGACCGGTGGTCCATACGGACAAGGCGGTAAGCGTTTCAGCATTCCAACGACTCGCGCTGTAATCAATGCGATTCAGTCAGGTGCATTACGTGATGTTGAAACTCGCACAATTCCTTACCTGAACCTTGAAGCTCCCGTAGCGGTTGACGGTGTCGACAGTGCACTGCTTGATCCTAAGTCTACCTGGGAAAACCCGGCTGACTACGATGAAGCCGCAAAAGAGCTGGCGAAGTTGTTTGTTGATAACTTCACCAAGTTCAAAGTATCAGACGCTATTGTTAATGCAGGCCCAAACCTTTAATTGAGCCGAGTTAATAAGCAAAAAGCCCCCGCAACTGCGGGGGCTTTTTTTGAAGTACTATTATAAGTCTTTCGTCCATCATTTATTTCGAAAACTCACTCATGTACTTCGAAG
>JBFHVL010000320.1:0-2146 GCA_041589565.1 Kangiellaceae bacterium
AAACCACGTCTGTTAATCTTGAATTACCCTGCCAACCCACACGGCTATACCTACAGCGAAAAAGAATTAAAAGCTCTGGCTCGCCAACTCAAAAAATACAAAGTGTTGGTCTTGTCTGATGAAATCTATTCAGAACTCGATTATGACGGTAATCACGTTTCTATTGCACAGTTCTATCCTGAAGGTACCATTATCAGCAGTGGTTTGAGTAAGTGGTGCGGTGCTGGCGGCTGGCGACTCGGTACCTTTGCTTTTCCGCCTAATCTTGAGTGGTTAATGAGTGCTATGGCTACGGTAGCCAGTGAAACCTTTACATCCACGTCTGCGCCCATTCAATACGCCGCTATTCGAGCCTTTAAAGGCGGACTCGATATAGAACACTATCTTGCCAACAGTCGACGAGTACTTCACTCAATCGCAACAGCCATTGTCACTCGAATGCAGGACGCTGGCTTTAAACTACAAATGCCCGATGGTGCATTTTATTTGTTTCCCGACTTTGCTCCGTTTAAAGAAAAGCTTCATCAACGCGGCATTAAAACCAGTCAACAACTTTGCGAACAGATATTACAAGAGACAGGTGTAGCCATGTTACCCGGCGAAGCTTTCGGCCGCCCACCCGAAGAACTCACCGTTCGCCTGGCCTTTGTCGATTTTGATGGCGCTAAAGCACTGACCGCAGCAGAGCAAGTGCCTCTTGATCAACCGCTGGATGAAAACTTTGCCAAACAATATTGCGGAGCTTGTGTAACAGGCATCGAAAAAATTATTGAGTGGTTGGAGTAATTAAAAGCGTTTAGATTGTAAAACTTGACTCGAAATACTTAAGTGTCTATTTTTCATGCAACAAAAATATTCAAGGACGTATTGTTATGCACTTCTTTTTAAAGGTAATTTGTTCTTCACTTTTAGTTTTTATTGGCATTGCTTCAACTAAGCTTGGCGCGGAAGACTACACAGGCCCCATAATAGATGTACATCTTCACAGTTACGATCAAGCTTCTTACTGGGGCGGTCGGACACATTACTCTGGAGCAAGCTCACCTAAAACAGCAGAAGAACACCGTAAAGCAACAATCGAGCAAATGAATAAAAATAAGGTTGTCTATGCGGTTGTATCTGGAACTTCACTCAGTACTGCGACTTTTACAGCCACAGATAAACGGTTTATACCGGGCTACTCCTACAACAATGACTTGCCTGCATTAAGTGACTTTGAAGCCAAGCTAAAGGCCGGAGAAATCAAAGTGTTCGGAGAGCTGGGGACCGTTTATTATGGAGAGAACCTTACCCATCCAAAGTTCGATCCGTATTTAGCACTGTGCGAAAAATATAATGTTCCCGTCGCCTATCATACCGGTGGAGGGCCCAGTGATATTCACAAGGCTCGGCCTGACTTCCGATTAATTCAAGGCAATCCTTTATTAATAGAGCCTATATTAGTTAAATATCCAAAGCTAAAAATCTATTTAATGCACTCTGGTGAGGTGTATTACGAAGAAGCCGTAAGGCTCATGGTTCAATACTCTAATGTGTATTCAGACTTAGGTGTTTTACTTTGGGTTAACCCACTTCCTAAATCCTATGCGGTGGACTTTTTAAAACGAGCCAAAGTCGCAGGAGTTCTGGATCGGGTAATGTTTGGAAGTGATCAAATGGTTTGGCCTGAGGCAATTTCTCGCTCAGTCGACTATTTAAACAGCTTGGACTTCCTAACTAAGGAAGAAAAAGCGAATATCTTCTTTTACAATGCCAAAGAGTTTTTCAGCCTTTAATTGCAAATTTGTTTTTTGTGAATAAGAAGGCCCGCTAAAAGCGGGCCTTCTTACAATCTTAATGTTTTTCGCGTTTATTGTCTTTTCGGCGTCCAGGCCCATATCATTTCACATTCGATAGGCTCCTTTCCTTCGCTATCAGTGACTGTAACAGGCACCAGCAGCTCTCCCTTCTCGTTCTCAACAATCTGCATAATTTGTTCGCCGGTTAAAGTTGCGACGGCTTTTAAATCGCCTGTAGCACGCTTTAAATAATTCACCTTCATGGACTTAATGACGGGAACACGATCATCGGGCACATTCATACCGACGACCATACCGGTTGCCGTTTCTGCTAATAACCCCATAGCCGCTGCATGAATACCTTTAAT
>JBFHVL010000321.1:0-2098 GCA_041589565.1 Kangiellaceae bacterium
CACCGGATGCCGATATTGCCAAGCACACACAATTTTAGCAGCGCAACGCTACGGCGGTACCGATGAACGCCTGGAAAACATCTGGAACTTTCGAGAGAGTGACTTATATAGCAACGCTGAGAAAGCCGCTTTTGAGTTCGCTATGGCCGCTTCTTCCGTACCCAACGCTGTTGACAAGACGATTGCTGCAGAAATGAATAAACACTGGGATGAGGGTGAGATTGTTGAAATTTTAGGTGTGATTTCACTATTTGGCTATTTAAACCGCTGGAACGACTCAATGGGAACATCATTAGAAGATGGAGCAACAGAAGCGGGCAATACCTACCTTAAACATACCGGTTGGGAACGAGGCAAACATATTTGACCAATCGACTCTCTACTTCAAATCCCGCGGTTTGAATACAGGACATCAAACCGCTAAGCTTCCTTCATTAGCTAATGGAAACCTGTGAACTCAACGCATTCACTCAAAGGAGCCTCCTATATGATTACCTCATCCATAAAGTCCATGATTGAAACTGCCATTCCTTTTGTTGAACGCGCCGGGCTGAAAGTTATACACCTGGAACCTGGAAAAGCGACCTGCGAGATACCGCTAAGTCCAAATCAAAATCATATGGAGACTATGTACGCCGGAGCTCAATTCACTCTCGCTGACATTACCGGTGGAGCACTATTATTGGCGACCTTTGACCCGGAACGATTCGTTCCAACACTAAAGAGCCTCGATATTCATTTTTTAAAACCCGCAAAAAGCAATCTTCATTTAAGTCTCAAGCTAAACCAAGATGTGATCCAGCGGATGATGGAAGAAGCCGAGTCCGAGGCAAAGTCAGAATGTGTACTCGAAGGTGATTTAGCCGATCGTCTGGGTCATGTTGTGGCTCAAATGAAGGGTACTTTTGTGCTACTCAAACGCCAATAATCGGTGACTTTTTACTCACTTTGAGACCTGGTTCATTATAAAAACTTGTCTTTTTCAACGGGAAAATGTTGGGAATAGCCATTTACCCTTAGTGCACACCGTTGAAAATCACTCTCTATCTTATTGTTTTTATTGAATTATCTCGATTTCACATCCATTCACGCGTTTTGCACAGCATTACCATCTCCATTTACTTATAAATAATTATGAAACTTAACCAAGTTCATGAAATTGAGAGGTGTGATATGCGAAGAGGCGATCTTGTTCAGTTAAACTCTGGTGGAACTAAAATGACTATTTTCAACTATGTCAAAGATCTTCCTGACGATACCAAGCAGCAATATTTAAGTGTTGGTGCCGAAGAGTCAGATGTGGTCTGTAAATGGTTCGTTGGCACGACCTTAAAAAAAGAAGTATTTAAACCCTCTATGCTGAAGAGCGTTTTTTAACCACTCTACGAAAAACAGATTTATCTCAATCTCAAGAACATGATCTTCGACAGTCCTTTTGGCTGTCGAAGATCCTACTCCTTCTATCGCTCTGTTTATCTTGTATCAAATTGACCAAAACCCCGTAGCGCCGGTGAGTCGCCTCACGATTCTTCACTGTAATAGCCGCATTGTCGACTCCATGATTGAGCGCAGAGCTCCCAGAAAAATCCCGCTTCTGCGAAACCACCATGACGCGCATGATCACAATGAACTGGACAAACAAACGAGTTGATGACGGCCAGTAACCAACTTTCAAATCGCTGACTTATCAGTTACTGGCACTGTTGAAGGAGGATTAAACTTGTCTGGGTCGGTCACTCCACAGTTTAACCATCATTAAGAACAACATGCCCAACATCGTCCAATAGCTCATAGAGCCGCCACCACCCAACGAAGGGCGATTGGTTTTATACATGGGCTCCTGGCGATCGGCTCTGTTATCTCTGACCGCCTGCTGGCGACGGATTTCCCGTTGTGCTCGCTCTTGCTCAATGCGCTTATGATTACGCTGCTCTATCCCTCGTGCCGCAAAAGATTCCTGACGCATCACCACCATAGAAGTAAAGTTTGTTACCAAACCATATTCTTTGGCAATGTCAACAATTGCTTGTTGCGTGTCAGCCGTCTCACCCAGATAGTCCATTTTGTCTTGCAGGTTAGCAATCGCCGCATACGCCCA
>JBFHVL010000322.1:0-2057 GCA_041589565.1 Kangiellaceae bacterium
CCGCCACCAACGGTAAAGGGAATCGATAGGTTCCTGGCGATTTCCGTTACATTTTTAAGAGCGGTGGGGCGGTTGTCACTGCTCGCTGAAATATCCAGAAAGACTATCTCATCAGCGCCTTGTTCTTCGTAGGCAATGGCAAGCTCAATGGGGTCACCCATATCTCTTAAGTTAACAAAGTTGGTACCTTTAACCACACGACCATTATCGACATCCAGACAGGGGATGATTCGCGCAGTTAAATTGTTGTTATTACTTATCATATTTTTTAAGCTTCTTTTCGTTGTACCTAAATAATGACTGGCTATTAAATGTTACGTTTAATTTTTCTATCAACTGCTGAGTACAGTAGATAGTAGCAGAGTGCCGTACTGGCTCGATTTTTCGGGATGAAATTGAAAACCAGTGACATTGCCCTGCCTGACGGCGGCGCAAAAGGTTTCTCCGTACTGGGTTGTAGCGACGCATTGTTCAGATTCTCTTACCGCATAACTGTTAACAAAGTAGGGGGTACCCTCGAGTAACGCTTTCGTGTTAATCGATGCCCAGCCCACCATGGGTTGTTTGGGAAACTTAAGTTTTTTCGCGCGACCGTTAAACCAGCCCAGACCTTGTGTTTCGGGATCTTCGTCGCTGCCTTCAAACATAATTTGCATGCCAACGCAGATGCCGAGAATGGTTTTATTATCGTTCTTCCAATCGTTTAATGTATCTAACCAATCATTGTTAGATAAGTTGCTCATAACTGTACCGAAGCGCCCTTGACCGGGGATCACCAAAGCATCTCCTTTAATTTGCTCCGGGGTTTGCGCGATGGTGACTGTTTTACCAATGCGTTCAAGTGCCGCTCTTAAGCTAAACAGGTTGCCCGCTTGTGTATCGACGATGGTAATGTCTGTACTCATGATATCGACTACTTTTGAATTGAAACTCGATTTATGTAGGAGCTCCTACAGTTTACAAAACACCCTTGGTGGAGTTTTCCCCGCTTTCATTTGAAAGCGCTTCTTTGAGCGCGTAAGCGAGTGCTTTAAAACAGCCTTCCGCCAGGTGATGGTTGTTTCGAAAGGCCATGGGTTTTAAGTGCAAAGTGATTTCTGCCTTCATTGTCAGGGTATAGAAAAAGTGTTCAAACATTTCGGTATTGATACCACCCAGATTTTCGCGAGTGAAATTAAGTTCGCCCACGTAATAGGGACGACCGCTAACATCAACCGCGCACAAGATTAATGCTTCATCCATGGGTAACAATCGTTGCCCATAGCGCTTAAACTGATTTTTGGCGCGCCAGCTTTTGTTTAAGGCTTCACCTAAAACAATGGCGACGTCTTCAACGGTGTGATGATCATCAACTTCCAGGTCGCCCGTAACTGACAAGTTCATATCCCAGCGTGCATGCTTGGCCAGAGCGGTCAGCATGTGATCGAAAAATCCTATGCCTGTATTTACCGAAACCTTTTGGTCACCGTCGACGTTCAACGACAGTTCGATATCGGTTTCGCGAGTTTTACGTTTTATAGTGATTGTTTCGCTCACAATAAATTCTCCAGTTGATTCACCGAGTCCACCACAATATCGGCGCCTGCTTTAACTAATGCCTGTTGATTACGCGTGCCAATGCCAACAGCGACTGAGTTACTGCCTCGTGCCGCCATCATGTCATCGGGTGTATCGCCAATCATCCAGCTACGTTGGTAATTGAGTTTTTGCTTCAGTTGTTGAATGCCTAAAGGAGACGGTTTGCTTTCGGCAACATCATCGTCGCTGATCACTCGCGCCGATTTAAATACAGAAAGCCTTTGTGCGACATTTTCAGTTCCGAGTACGGCTTCAGTGCGAGGGCGACCGGTAACAATGGCGATGTCTAGCGACTTTTTGTTTATCGCTCGGTCTAGTGTTTCATCCGCTAACAGAGTTTCGTTGGCAATAAAACCAGGTTGTTCCTCGCTACCCAGATAATATTGCTGAAAACAATCGATAACGACTTGTAGCTCGATGGTCTGTCCTTTTTGCTCGATTAATGCTTTAGCCAGCACCCAGTCATTATTAAAGCCACC
>JBFHVL010000323.1:0-2037 GCA_041589565.1 Kangiellaceae bacterium
GCATCAAAGCTCAAGGGTAACTCGCTGGCTTTACTTAAAATAAGAGACGGCAGTGCAATCCAGATCACATAAAGGTTAAGCACTTCGGCCGTATTATCGGGAAAGCGCGCATTGCGCCTGAGCAACAACCCCGCGATTAAACCAAAAAGAATTACTGCAAACTGCATCATTAACTTTTATGCCCCATAAAATAATATTGCGTATAATAACCGCTGTTCTGACCTAACCGATTTTACTTATGACTCAAGAAGCCGAAGGCGTTATTAAGTTTTCGTTAGAGTTTACCGAGGCTGATGTGATCCAGCCAGCCTGGATTGTTCAATTTAACTCGTGGCGCCATATTCATCATCGATTACAATTGATCGGACAAATGGCCCACCGTTACGATGGATACGGGTATGGCAACATCAGCATGCGTCAACCCGGTGAACCAGATAACTTCATTATTACAGGAACCCAAACCAGTGGCCCCGAGTTTTTAAATGTCGACGACTTTGCATTGGTTACTCATTGCGATCCTGCACAAAACCGCATTGTAGCGCAGGGAAAGATTAAACCCTCATCAGAAGCCATGACCCATGGCCAACTCTATCAGTTAAGTAACGATATTCATTGCATTGTGCATGCTCATTGCCCAGAAATTTGGCAAGTTCGCGACGCATTAAACATTCCAACCACAAGAGCCGATGTTCCTTATGGTACGCCATTAATGGCTGCCGAAGTTGAACGATTGTTTCGTGAAACGAATGTAGGCCGAAAACGTATTTTTGCAATGGCAGGCCATGAAGATGGTATCGTTGGTTTTGGTCGAAATTTTTTCGAGGCGAGCATTGTGCTGATCGATCATTTAGTCAAAGCTCTGGAACAAAATAACCGTTAATCGCTGCAATAAATTTCGCTGCAATAATCTTTTTAAGATGAGAATACTATGAAGCCTTTTACTACCGCATGCATGAAATACGATGGCAATCAGTTTTTTATTCTTGATCAAACATTACTGCCACAACAAGAACATTGGCTGAAATGCGACTCGGTAGAAGCGCTGGTTGAAATCATTCAACGATTAGCCATTAGAGGCGCTCCGGCTATTGGTATTTCCGCATCAATACTGCTTGGTTTACTGGCTGAAAAGGGCTGCACTCAACAACAGCTGCTGGAGGCTGCCGATACCTTAAGAGCCGCTCGGCCAACTGCGGTTAACTTGATGAATAATATTGATACGATGAAGCAAGCCATTATGAGTGGTGACTTGCCTGCATCGGTTGTCGAAAAAGCGGAACAGTTACTGAATGAAGATATCGAGTTATGCGATCAAATGGCTGCACATGGTGCGCAGCTGATCGAGCCGGGTGATAAAATAATTACCCACTGCAATACGGGCGGACTCGCCACTGCGGGTGTTGGTACCGCTTTGGGTGTTATCACTAAGGCGCATGAATTAAAGAAAGATATTTTTGTGTGGGTTGATGAAACACGTCCTCTGCTTCAAGGTGGTCGCTTAACAGCATGGGAATGTGTCAGCCGCAATATTCCACATAAAATTATTTGCGACAATATGGCTGCCATGCTTATGGCTCAGGGCGAAGTTAATCGCATTTTTGTGGGAAGTGATCGAATTGCGGCCAACGGCGACTTTGCTAATAAAATTGGCACCTATTCGTTAGCGGTTTTAGCTCACTTTCACAAGATTCCATTTTATGTTGTTGCCCCTCAAACCACAGTGGATCCTGATTGCGCCAATGGCAAACAAATTCCCATTGAACAACGAAGTGTTGATGAAGTAAAAGGCGTGAAAGGTGGATTCGGCGAGTGTCAGTGGGCACCCGATGAAAGCGAGGTGTTTAACCCAGCTTTTGACGTAACACCAGCATCCTTAGTGACCGGTTGGGTATTAGACTCAGGTGTTTTCTCGCAGAGTGATATTAATAAAAATCCACAACACTGGTGGAAAGGTAATAAAAGTTAAGCTTTTGTGCGAAACAAAAAAGTAAAGAATTTGATAATTGAATTCGTACGTTAAAAACGCACTCTACGAAA
>JBFHVL010000324.1:0-2017 GCA_041589565.1 Kangiellaceae bacterium
GCAGCAACCATTCCTTCTGCTCCAGGTGTCGCACACGCTTACGATCTGATTCATCTGTTGTCCCTGGCCATAAAGAAAGCCGGAACAATTGAGCGTAAAAAAGTTCAGCTTGAGTTAGAAAAACTCAAGGGGTTTAAAGGCATGGTAAAGCATTATCAGTCTCCGTTTAACATACAGATGCATGATGCATTAGTGGCTTCAGACTACCAGATGTGTCGTTTCAATGAGAACGGTAACCTTATTCCTAATGTTTTCACTCAGATGTAGTTTGATCTATGCTGAGTGACCAAAGTAAATCTATGCGATTCGTTTTATCTAAAAAACATCCTACTGCGTCTGAAATTTCTCAGTCGAAAACTTCATTGTCTAGTGCTCTTATACTGCGCTCACTGCCAATTGCCTTAACGATTATTTTGTTATCAAGTCTAATGATATTGTACTTTTCCCGTCAGGTGCTTATCGCTGATTTGGACCGAAAGTATGAGGTGCTTGCACAACGAGTTCATGAAGATTCAAAAAAGAAATTGGACAGTGTGCTTGGACAAGCCGAAATTATGGCTAACAACAGCCTGGTTATGAACTCATTAATTGACGTTGCTCAGCGAGAAAACTATATGCCTGTTTTTTTTCGCAGCGTAAAAATTGCTGGGGTCACACATGCCGATGTTTACTTGGCTAATTTTAAAGGCAATGAAATTGTACGTAATGCAACGGATATTGGACTTCATCAAATTACTCCGGAGTGGAAGTCCAGTGTCCTTGAGCGAGGAGAAGATTACTTTTCGTTAACCGATGCCGGACTGTTGATTGCAAAGCCAGTAAAAATAGGAGGGGCTCCAGAGGGAGCTATTGTGGTGTGGTTGAATTCGGAATCCGTGAATCGACTATTGAACGTAAATTTATACGGTATTCATTGGGCTTGGCTTAGTGACTCAGGCGTTGCCTATTTTTCCAGTAACCATGATTTGGTACCTCCGGGTAACAAGTTACAACTTAAGCGGCTTGAACAGTGGTATTGGAAAGAGTATCGATTTAGCAATATGCCCAATCGCATTCTTTTAGCTGAAGCGAACTCTTCTGCATTTTCTACACTTAATCAATTGTTGATTGCCATTTTGGTTTTATCAACGGCGGCTTTATTAGCCGTTACCTTTGGAGCTTTTAATACTGCGAAAAAAGCGGCCTTCACACTCGAAAAATTGACTCGAAATGTACAAGGTGTAAAACGTTCAGGTGAGCTTGCTTCGTTCAAAGTACCCGCTGGGTCAACTCGCGAAATGGCTGAGTTGGGCGTTGAGATAAGTGAATTACTTAAAGATATCGACTCATCCACGTTGTCGCGTTTGTACGTTGAAAGTATTGTAAACTCAATGAATGAGCTGCTCGTTACCTGCGATACACAAGGAAATATAAGTACGCTAAACGCTACGGCTAACGCGGCGCTGGATTCCATGAATTTAACTTCGCGACAATTACCTATTTCACAGTTCTTTAACTCTCAGGAAGCGCTAACAGGTGATATGGAAGAATTGTCATTTGAAAGTACTCTGGTACTGAATAATGGAGCGACTAAAAATATAAGTTGGCAACGATCGCTACTCAAGTCTGAATCTGGAGAGTTAACAGGGTATTTATTTGTTGGCACCGATATCACAGCGATACGTGCAATTGAATCGCAATTAATTTTAAAGGAACAGGCGATAGAAGCTGCGCCAACGGGAATCATTATTTGTGATGCTCGGGCGGAGGATATGCCTATTATTTATACCAATCGAAGCTTTTTGAAAATTTCTGGTTACCAGTTGGATGAAGTTGTAGGTCATAATTGCCGCTTTCTTCAGGGAGAAGATACTGACTTAGAAACTGTAGCTCAAATTCGTAATGCGATTCACGAGGAAACTCCCTTTTATGGAGTGATTCTTAATTATCGTAAAGATGGTACCCCCTTTTACAACGAACTCATCATTAGTCCGGTAAAAGACAGTAACGGAGTCGTAACTCATTATTTGGGAGTAAC
>JBFHVL010000325.1:0-1971 GCA_041589565.1 Kangiellaceae bacterium
AATCCGGTGACGGATCGAGAGCGTGTGATTGAAAGGTTTGGTGTGACCCCGGAACAAATCATCGACTATCTGGCTTTGGTGGGCGATAAAGTCGACAACATTCCCGGCGTTGAAAAGTGTGGCCCAAAAACCGCAGCCAAGTGGCTCGAACAGTACGGCACGCTGGATGCCATTATTGAGCATGCCGAAGAGATAAAAGGCAAGGTGGGAGAAAACTTGCGCGCCGCCATTCCGCACTTGCCGCTATCAAAAACTCTGGCCACCATTCATTTAAATGTTGAACTGGAACAGGAGCTGGAAGATATTAAATCGATCCCTGCCGACAACCAGCAACTGGCGGAGCTGTTTGCGGAGTTTGAATTTAAAACCTGGCTGCATGAAGTCAGTGGCCGTGACGCGATTCAAAAAGAAAAGGCTCCACGTGACTACGTCACCATTCTTAATAAAGACACCTTTGCCGAATGGAAAAGCAAACTGGAGCAGGCGGATCTGTTTGCTTTTGATACCGAAACCACCAGCCTTGACTATATGAATGCCGAACTGGTGGGCATGTCATTCGCAGTGAAGCCGGGCGAAGCGGCGTATCTCCCTTTAACGCACGATTATCTCGATGCGCCTGATCAGCTTCCTTTAGATTGGGTACTGGAACAACTCAAACCGATTTTAGAATCCGACTCGGTCAAAAAAGTAGGGCAAAACTTAAAGTACGATATGAGTGTTCTTGCTCGTTATGATATTAAGTTAAAGGGCGTCGCGTTTGATACTATGCTCGAATCTTACACCTTTAACAGCGTCGCTTCGCGACACGATATGGATTCACTAGCGATGAATTATTTGGGGCAAGATACGATTCACTTTGAAGACATCGCCGGGAAGGGTGCCAAGCAGATAACCTTTAATCAAATCGAAATAGATAAAGCTGCCGAATACGCGGCGGAAGATGCCGACATTACCCTGCAACTGCATTACAAAATCTGGCCTCAACTGGAACAAAACGAAGGACCGAAAGGTATTTTTGAACATATTGAAATGCCCTTGCTCACAGTGCTTTCAAAAGTTGAACGTACCGGTGTACTGATTGACGATCAAATTTTGCGTGAAAAAAGCCAGAAGTTTGCTGCGCGTATGCTGGAGCTGGAACAAAAAGCTTACGACATTGCCGGTGAAGAATTTAATCTTGGTTCGCCGAAACAACTGCAACGCATTTTATTTGAAAAGCTTGAACTGCCGGTGATTAAACGCAGTGCCAAAACCAAACAACCATCAACCGCGGAAGAAGTCTTACAGGAACTGGCACTTGACTACCCATTACCAAAAGTGATTATGGAATACCGTGGATTATCGAAACTCAAATCCACCTACACTGATAAATTGCCAGAAATGATCAATCAAAAAACCGGCCGTGTTCATACCTCTTATCACCAGGCTGTTGCAGCGACCGGAAGACTGTCATCAACTGATCCTAACTTACAAAATATTCCTATCAAGAGCGAAGAAGGTCGCAGTATTCGTCAGGCCTTTATTGCTCCGAAGGGTCATAAAATTGTCGCGGCCGACTATTCGCAAATTGAACTTCGCATTATGGCGCATTTGTCACAAGACGAAGGCTTGCTCGAAGCTTTTGCTCAGGGAGAGGATGTTCACCGAGCAACCGCGGCAGAAGTGTTTGGTGTGTCATCTGATTCGGTTACGGCTGAGCAGCGTCGCCGTGCCAAAGCGATTAACTTCGGTTTAATTTACGGCATGTCTGCCTTTGGACTGGCGAAACAAATTGGTGTTGGCCGCGAAGAAGCGCAGCATTACATCGATACCTATTTTGCACGCTATCCGGGAGTTGAAGCCTATATGAACGATACTCGCGAGAAGGCCGCCAAACTGGAATACGTTGAAACTCTGTACGGTCGTCGTCTGTATTTACCCGAGATTAACTCCAGCAATGGTATGCGCCGTAAAGCAGCTGAGCGGACGGCG
>JBFHVL010000326.1:0-1962 GCA_041589565.1 Kangiellaceae bacterium
CAGTAAAATTTAATGAGTCAGGCAAAGTAATTTGATCGGCGTCGACAAAGGATTTTAATGTTGGCTGACTGTGAATACCCATTGGTGCTGAAGGATTACGCTTATGCACCATAACCCAACGCTTCCATTCAACTACCGTTTTGTCGTGTTGATTAGTTGCGACGGAATGCACATATACAATGCCAGTCTTGCCGTTGCTGTTTTCTTTTAATCCAATCACTTTTGAGGTGACACTCAACGTATCGCCGACAAATGCAGGGCTAAGAAAACGACATTCGGCATAGCCAAGGTTGGCCACGGCATTCAAAGAGATTTCTGGAACCGTTTTACCAAAGGCAATGTGAAAGACTAAGAAGTTATCCACCGGCATCGACGCAAAGCCGCAGGCTTGGGCCACCGTCTGCGCGCAATTGAGTACATGACGACTTCCCGTTAACGCGATATAAAGTGCAACGTCTCCATCGGTAATGGTGCGTGGTGTTCCATGAATGATTAAGTCATCGAGCTCAAAGTCTTCGAAGTAATTGCCGTCGAAGGTTTTATTCATCACTACTTCTCCGGTCCGCACAATTCACTTTGACCAATTTGATGCACTGTTTCGTACACCGCAAGAACGCGTTCTGCCCATTCTGCTAAGGATGGCTCTACCAAGCGATTGTCCAGCACAGCCATGGAGCGATCATTTTTATTTGCTTCTTCAATCGCTTCCAGAATGCGCTTGGCACGATTGATCTCATCGCGCTTGGGAGTAAAGGCATCGTTGGTGTAATTGAGCTGTACCGGATGAATCACTGTTTTGCCGTCGAAGCCCAGATCGCGTGCTTGACGACAAGAATACTCACAAGCTTCTACGTCTTTGAGATCAAAATGGGGACCATCGATGACGCACTTCTTGTAGGCGCGCGCGGCAAGAATCACTAACGAAAGGCTGGTTAATAAACCGCTACGATCGGGCGTTGGGTTTAACTTAAGCTCGTTGGCGAGATCTGTGGTACCCATAACCATAACTTCCATCCGATCACTCACTGCTGCAATTTCCTGTGCGTTGAGTACGCCCAATGGACTTTCAATATTCACCATTACTTTTAAGTGACGGCCACCGAGGTTATCCAAATGATAAATGGCTTCTTCCAGTTGTGCAGCAGACTCCATACGAGGAAATAAAATCGCATCTACGTTCAGTTGAATCGCTGCTTTTAAATCATCAAATCCCCAGGGCGAGTTAAGTGAATTCACTCGAATCACCGTTTCTGAATGACCAAATTTATCGTTTGCTAATAGTTTCAGTAGGTTTTTGCGCCCCTGCTCTTTTAAATGGGGAGGAACCGACTCCTGTAAGTCGAAAATGACCGAGTCAGCGTCGAGGCCACGCGCCTTTTCAATATGGCGTTCAATATGCGCAGGCACATAGAGCATGGTGCGGCGAGGTCGATAGTTATAAGGTAATTGAATACTGTCGGTCATGATGCCTTCTCCATGTCTAATTGGGCTATCAGTTCTTTTCGGAGAACTTTTCCATTTTTTGTGCGTGGAAAATCTTTCATAAAGTGAACGATTTTCGGCGCTTTGTATTTAGCAAGGTGCTGGCTACCGAATTCGAGTAGCTCTTCTTCGTTGATGCTGTACCCTTCGTGGGTGATCACACAAATTGACACCAGCGTTTTGTCTTTACTCAGCGTTTCACCCAGCGCTACACAATCGGCCACGGCGGGATGAGTTTTCATTACACGTTCAACTTCATGCGGCGACACGCGATAGCCAAAAGTATTGATGATGTCGTCTTTGCGACCAATAAACCAGATATAGCCGTCTTCGTCCATGCGCGCGTAATCGCCGGTAAAGAAATAGCCATCACGTTTGGCTTTCTGGGTTTCTTCGGGGAGTCGCCAGTATTGCAGGAATAAGCCGGGATCGTCTTGTGGAATACTGATCATGCCTTCTTCACCCGGCGCGACCGGTTGA
>JBFHVL010000327.1:0-1926 GCA_041589565.1 Kangiellaceae bacterium
ACCTGTGATCGTTATCCTAAAGAAATAGACGGGGTTGAGGAGCGTCTAAAATCAAGATTTGGCTGGGGTCTAACGGTAGCGATTGAGCCGCCAGAACTTGAAACTCGAGTGGCTATTTTGATTTCTAAAGCGGAAGCTTCCGGTATAAAGCTTCCTAATGAAGTGGCTTTTTTCATTGCCAAACGTATTCGATCCAATGTGCGAGAGCTCGAAGGTGCCCTCAAGCGTGTTATCGCAAACGCTCAATTTACCGGAAAGCCCATTACTATTGAGTTCGTTAAAGAAGCCCTTCGAGATCTTATTGCTGCACAAGACAAACAAATAAGTATTGAAAATATTCAAAAAACTGTAGCGGAATATTATAAGATTAAGGTCGCCGACTTACTCTCTAAACGGCGCAGTCGTTCCGTTGCTCGACCGCGACAAATGGCCATGAGTCTGGCTAAAGAATTAACCAATCGAAGCTTGCCGGAAATTGGCGATGCCTTCGGCGGAAAAGATCACACGACAGTGTTACATGCTTGTCGTAAAATCAAAGAGCTGAAAGAAGAAAATGTCGATATTGAAGAAGATTTTACAAATCTACTTCGTATTCTAACTAGTTGATAATAAAGGCTTTTTAAATGAAATTTGCGTTAACTCAACAGTCATTGTATGGCCCCTTGCAATTGGTCAGTGGCGCTGTAGAAAGACGTCAAACTTTGCCGGTACTTGCTAATTTATTATTACAAGTTGAAGCTGGAACTTTATCTATTACCGGTACTGATTTAGAAGTTGAGATGGTAGCGCGAATCGCGCTGGAAGGTGACTATCAGCCAGGTGAAATTACTGTTCCTGCAAAAAAGTTGGTGGATATCGTTAAAACACTCAACAGCGAGGAAGAGGTTCGGTTTGAATTAGTAGAAAATAAAGTGAAACTAGCTGCGGGCAAAAGTCGTTTTACCTTATCGACTTTACCAGCAACCGAATATCCTAACCTGGAAGAATCGCTTGGGTTGGCAGATATTAAGCTCAACGTGAGCGAGTTAACTGGAGTTATCGCAGCGACTCAATTTGCCATGGCGCAACAAGATGTACGTTATTATTTAAACGGAATGTTGTTTGATTTTACTCCCGAACAGAAATTGATTGCTGTAGCTACTGATGGGCATCGGTTGGCAATGTCGAGTACGCAGATTTCCAGTGATGTTTCGGATCGACAACAAGCCATTGTCCCGCGCAAAGGGGTATTGGAACTGAATCGCTTCCTGTCCAGCGTCGATGAAGAAATCCAACTGCAAATTAGCAGTAACCATATAAAAGCCTCAAGTGCTCACTTTTCATTTACCTCTAAATTAGTTGATGGCAAATATCCTGATTATGAGAAAGTCTTACCTCGTGGTGGGGATAAATTGGTAGTTGCAAGTCGAGCAAGTTTGCGTGAAGCCCTGCAGAAAGCAGCTATTTTATGCAACGAGAAATTTCGAGGTGTGCGCTTTAATCTAGAAAACGGTTTGGTTCGAGTTCACTCTAACAATCCTGAGCAAGAAGAAGCCGAACTGGAATTAGAGGTAGATTACAACGGACCGAGTCTGGAAATTGGTTTCAACGTAAACTACATGCTGGATGTGTTGAATACTATCAACTCAGACAACGTTCGTCTTACCTTTACTGACGCTAACAGCAGTTTGCTGGTAGAAGAAGTAGAAGGGGCGGCCAGTGTTTACGTCATAATGCCAATGAGGCTATAGCAGCAAGTTTAATGCTGATTCATCAATTACGCGTGAGTAATGTTCGTAACATTGCTCACGCTACTCTCGAGCTTGATCCAAAACTAAACTTTATTATCGGCCTTAATGGTGCTGGAAAGTCTAGCCTACTTGAAGCTTTATCCTTGCTTGCTTCTGGAAAATCCTTTCGTACCCGAAAAGTACAGAACGTTATTTC
>JBFHVL010000328.1:0-1872 GCA_041589565.1 Kangiellaceae bacterium
ATGGCCGACAACTGAAAAAGATTGCTCGCACTTTTGGATTAATTACTATTTCTCTTTCCACTCACGCCAAAGCTTTACGCTTTTAATCAGGTTGTCCTTAATTTGAAGAATTTCCATCGGGTGGTCACCGAGTTTTAAACCCGTCCCCGGTTGTGGAATGGTTTCTAAATACTCGACGATTAATCCACTTAACGTTTTTGGTCCATCAGTAGGTAAGTTGAGTTTTAAGGTTCTATTTAAGTCTCGAATGGTAACCGTTCCGTCTACCATATAACTACCATCGTCCTGAGGATGAATATCTTTTGACGTGGTTGAAGCAAAGTCAGTAGTAAACTCACCGACAATTTCTTCCAGAATATCTTCAATAGTGACCAGACCCTGAATATCACCGTATTCATCAACAACCAACCCAACCCGTTGCTTTTTGCGTTGGAACTTTAATAACTGCGTATTCAAAGCCGTACCTTCGGGAACAAAGTATACCGGTGTCATCATTTCCAGAATAGCGTCTTTATTGATTTCATCCTGATCTCGACTCATTAAATTAGCAATGTGTCGCGCATGTAACATGCCTTTAACATTGTCGATGCTTTCAACATACACTGGCAAACGAGTATGTTGACTGTTTCGTAGCTGATTAAGAATATCATCAAGATCTTCTTCTAAATCGACGCCAATAATTTCATTTTTTGGCACCATAATGTCTTCAACCGTGGCATGCTCAAGGTCGAGTATACTGAGCAGCATTTTTTGGTGGCGCTTGGGGATCATGCCACCGGCTTCAATAACAACGGTGCGTAATTCTTCGGAACTCAAATGATCGTCACGCTCATCAGAGGCATTGACACCAAAAATACGTAATAGGTTATTGGATAAAAAGTTAACCAGTAATACCAGCGGCGATAAAAGCTTTAAAAGCGGGGTTAAAACGTAGGATGCGGGGAATGCAATTCGTTCTGGATGAACGGCGGCCAATGTTTTGGGCGTAACTTCAGCAAACAGCAAAAACATAATCGTCAATGGAATGGGCAATACCAGCTCACCATATTCACCCCACAGGCGAACTGCGATAATGGTCGCAACCATGGTGGCGAGAATATTAACCAGATTATTGCCGATTAATATCACACCAATAAGTCGATCAGGCCGCTTAAGCAGGTTAGCAACCAGTTTCGCCGCACCATGATCACCCTTAACCAGATGCTTTAGTCGATAGCGGTTTATCGACATCATGCCGGTTTCGGAGCTGGAGAAGAAGGCGGATAAAAGCAGAAGGCCGAATAGTATAAAAGTTAAACTACTCGTCGATATGTCGTCCAAGGAATTAAGTTCTCGCTACTTATTTAGGATCAATTCAATGACCAGTTTACTACCAAAATAGCCTAATGATAATAGGGCAAAGCCAATGAGTGTCCATTTGGCGGCGGTTTTACCACGCCATCCTTTCCAAATGTGCCCAACAATGAGTACACCATAAGTGAGCCACGCCAGTGTTGATAAAATGGATTTGTGTAGTGGCTGGTTAGTAAAACTGTCCTGCAGAAAAAATATCGCAATGATGAGCGCACCACTCATTAAACAGAATCCCGCCAATAATAGCTGAAATAAAAAGCTTTCTAATGATTGTAAGGGAGGCATGAATCCTGGCATTTGCATAGGATGAGAACGTAATCGATGATCGGCATAAGCCAGTAAAACGGCTTGTACAGCTGCAAGTAATAAAAATCCGGTTGCTGTGATTGCGGAAAAAATATGCAGCAAACTGGCCCACTGACCACTTAAATTAGCCAGTGACTGGCCTTCTGATGTAAGACCAAATATGGAGCTAAGTAGAGCAAATGATGAAATAATTGCAACCATCAAGCGAGTATC
>JBFHVL010000329.1:0-1794 GCA_041589565.1 Kangiellaceae bacterium
AACAATATTGACGCAAAGAACAACAAAATTAGCGTCCAGCCAAATTGACGCGAAAAACTAATGTTCATTAATTATTTTCTCGCGCTGGTGGCCATTTCCCATACTGGCATAAATACACCTAAAGCCAGTACCAGGATCATAATGCCCACAATAACAATTAAAATAGGCTCTATGTAGTCACCAATCTTTTTAATATCGTAGTCCACTTCACGCTCGTAAAAGTCGGCCACCTCTTCGAGCATTTCATCAACATTACCAGTATTTTCACCTACCGAAAGCATCTGCATAACCAAGGATGAAAACATCTTAGTTTTATTGGCAGCCTGAGTAATACTTTCGCCACGCTCAACGCCATTGCGCATGTCCAGAATATGGCCTGCTACATATTTGTTATCCACAACATAGGACACCACACTGAGTGCATGGGTCACAGAAACACCTGCGCGCGACATCATGGCAAAAGCGCGGGTAAAACGGGCGAGTAAAGACCGGTAAACAATGCTACCAAAAATCGGTAGTTTTAACTTTTTTTGATCCCAGAGATAGCGACCTTTCTCGGTATTAACGTATTGCTGCAATGAAACTACGGAAACTATGGCACCACCGATAATGATGTACCAATAGTTAACAAAAAACTCCGATGTTCCAATTAAAATACGGGTAAAAATAGGAAGCTTTTCTCCACTGAACGCATTAAACAAAGCGGCTAACTTTGGAATAACAAACCAGTTAATAAAGGCAAAGGCTAAAATCATAATACCAACGACAATGGTCGGATAACGCATTGCCGACTTCACTCGATTTCTATTCTCTTCTTCGAGTTCAAGATAACTGGCAAGACGCATAAAGGCCTCTTCCAGATTACCGGAGTTTTCGCCAACATGAATTAAGCTGACATAAAAAGAATTAAAAATATGAGGATGTCGGGAAAAGCAGGTTGCCAAATCGTTACCGGACGTTAAACCGTCCAGAATATCACGCAGGGCTTCTTTTAACGGAATGCTGTGTGTCGTCTCCATTAAACCAATAATGGAACGATTTAGTGGCACACCGGCTTTGGTCAAACTGTACATTTGCCGCGAAAACATGACCAAATCATTGGTGGCAACGTTTTTCGGTTTTAACAGTTCGCGTAACGCGTGACTAAAATCACCTTTCTTGTCTTTTTGCTCGACAATTTTTACCGGAACGAGTCCCTGAGCTTGCAAGCGCTCGGCAATGGCAGCTTCACTGGTTGCTTCGAGCTTGCCATCGACGGCAGCTCCGCTACTGTGTCTTGCTCGATACTCAAATATTGGCATGGATACTCTTTCGCTTTCTACTGTCGATTAATGCGTTGTTTCGGGTAACAGATCGGTTTCTTCGACTGTTTCCCCAATACGGTATACTTCTTCCAGTGACGTAATACCCTTAATCGCCAACTGAATGACGCTATCCAATAACGGTTTATACAGCGGCGAAGATTTGGCTGCCTTGGTAAACTCATCCACGTTGTTACGTCTAAGTGCGCTAAGCATGGCATCATCCAGAATTAATGTTTCATGGATAGCAATACGGCCTCGGTAACCCGTGTTGTTACATTGCGAGCATCCTTCGCCCTTTTTAAACACGACTTGCGTATAAGCTGTCGACGCAGCTGCTTCCAGCCAGGTATGATCTCGAGTATCAGCTTCATGATCTCGTGCACAATAGGTACAAACTCGCTTCACCAGTCGCTGCGCAATAATGCCGCGCAATGCGCTGGCCACCAGATAAGGTTCAGCTCCCATATCAGCAAGTCGTAACGCCGATGAA
>JBFHVL010000330.1:0-1785 GCA_041589565.1 Kangiellaceae bacterium
CATAAACATAGGCAAACAGGCGTTTCCATGGTGAGGCAGGATAAACAGATATTTTTTCTTCGGCTGGACGCATGCGCTTGAAATCGGTTATAAAAAGTGAGTCGCAGTCTATCAGAATGCTAGTTTTCGCTCTAGCTCATGATACAATGCGGCGCTATTAAAACAGGGAAATGTTTCCTTAAGATTCACCTTTTCCATTCAGGAACCGAGAATGTCTCATAATCGTAAAGTATCAGTTATTGGGCTTGGATACGTTGGATTACCCGTAGCAGTGGCCTTTGGTAAAACCCAGCCTGTGGTTGGTTTTGATATCAATGCACAACGAATTAAAGAGCTACAACAAGGTTTTGATCGCACATTGGAAGTTGAAGCTTCTGATCTAGACGCTGCAGATGTTGAATTTACTGATAGCATTGATGTCCTGCGCAAGGCAAACTTTCACATCGTAGCGGTACCAACGCCGATTAACGAAGCTCGTCAGCCAGACTTTACGCCACTGCGTAGCGCATCTGAGACAATCGGAAAAGCATTGAAAAAAGGCGATATAGTAGTTTTTGAGTCAACGGTTTATCCTGGTGCAACCGAAGAAGACTGTGTTCCCATTTTAGAGCGTGTTTCCGGACTGGTTTGTGGCGAAGACTTTACCGTGGGCTATTCGCCTGAGCGGATTAATCCAGGCGACAAAGAGCATACCTTCACCAATATAATGAAGATCGTTTCGGGGCAGGACGAGCCCACTTTAGAGGTGGTTGCAGCTGTCTACGAAAGTGTGGTTCAAGCTGGAGTGTATCGAGCTCCTTCGATTAAAGTCGCGGAAGCTGCCAAGGTCATAGAAAATACCCAACGTGACTTAAACATCGCGTTAATGAATGAGCTATCTTTAATATTCCAACGTATGGGTATTGATACTCTGGATGTACTGGAAGCTGCGGGCACCAAGTGGAACTTCTTACCTTTTCGACCTGGGCTGGTCGGTGGTCACTGCATTGGAGTAGACCCTTACTATTTAACGCATAAAGCAGAATTGATTGGCTATCATCCAGAAGTGATCCAGGCCGGTCGCCGCGTGAACGATGATATGGGTAAATTTATCGCGCAGTCGGCTATCAAGAACCTGATAAAAGATGGCCAAAACGTCAGTTCTGCTAAAGTTGCAGTGCTTGGATTAACTTTTAAGGAAAACTGTCCCGACCTCCGAAACTCCAAAGTTATTGACATCATCAACGAAGTGAAAAGCTTTGGAGTTGATCCCGTTGTCTATGATCCATTGGCGGATAGTGACGAAGCCATGCATGAATATGGTGTTCAGCTGGCCGATAGATCAGAGCTTGAAAACTGCGATCTGATTTTTGTTGCCGTAGCCCACAGTGAGTTTCGTCAATGGGCGATGGCTGACTTTGAAAGCATTCTAAATCAGGGTGCTCATGTGTGGGATATTAAAGGTATTTTGGATCGAAAAGCCTTCAAAGAGTCGAGTTATCAGTTACATCGAATTTAACGTTTTACAACAAACTGATTATGAATTAGACAGTAGGGCAGCTTGGCGGTAATTGTTGGCTTAAGTTGTTGCATTCAGCGGATGATTGATTATAATTGCCCGCTCTTGAGGAAACTTGAGGGCTCGTCGCCTGACCTGAATTAGGGATCTACCAATAGGCGAAGAGTAAGAACTAAGCATACAATGCCAGAGTGGTGGAATTGGTAGACACAGGGGATTCAAAATCCCCCGCCTTTGCGGGTGTGACGGTTCGAGTCCGTCCTCTGGTACCAAGTTGTTAAAAGCCG
>JBFHVL010000331.1:0-1762 GCA_041589565.1 Kangiellaceae bacterium
CGTTTGACGCGGATGGCGGACGACTCGGAATGGGCGGTGGATTTTACGATCGAACCTTTGCCCATCTTAGATATCAAAAGCAAAGACCATTATTTGTTGGCATCGCCTATGATGAACAACGGGTCGAGCAATCATTACCCATGGATAACTGGGATATCCCACTAGATGCAGTGGTAACACCTACCCAGCTTTTCTCTTTTATTGACGCTCATAAAAAACCCCGCTGACGCGGGGTACTGCTTTATTCTTATTATTTACTGGCTTAGCTGTACGACCTGAGCTGGCTGCACGCTGGCTTTCGCCGTCGCATCGCCGGTGTTACCGACGCTGGTTGCTGCAATGCCTAACCCTAATACCGCCGCAAGCACCACCAGAATGTCTGGCTTTTTCTTCATGGTGCTCTCCAAACCCTATTTTTGGGCTTTTTATGGTTTTTGTGTGAGCTCCTTCAGATTTACTGCTTCCCTAACCCCTAATTCAAGCAAATTAACTGCTCAAACCTTAAACAGGGACCGAAAACTTTACACCCTCAACCATCGAGTGTGCAAGTAGTATTTATATCTCTGTGAGTGATTTCTCAATTTTAGGCTCGCTAGGTATACTTCGCTTCACAAACACTGCATTGAGATCCCTGCCATGAACTACTGGCTTATGAAATCTGAGCCCGATGCTTTTAGCATTGATGATTTGAAATCTCGCCCCAAAAAAACCGAGCATTGGGATGGAGTCCGTAATTATCAGGTACGCAATATGATGCGTGACCAAATGAAAAAAGGTGACCTAGCGTTTTTTTATCACTCCAGCTGTAAAGTGCCTGCCATTGTTGGAATTGTCGAAATCGTCAAGGAAGGCTATCCGGATCACACGGCATTCGATCCTGAAAGTAAATACTATGATCCGAAAAGTGATCCCGATAATCCACGCTGGTTTATGGTAGATGTTAAATTTCATCGTAAACTGAAGCAGCCAATTTCCCTTCAGGCGTTAAAGCAGCAACCTTTTCTCGTTGAAAGCGACCTGGCGCTGATCCGAAAAGGCTCTCGACTATCGATTTTGCCGATCACTCCGGCGCAGTGGGAGTATATTTTGTCCCTGGCGTAACTGTCTGGCCTAATCACTTACTTGATTTCGGTAAATACCATGCGTGTAAACCGAATCCCTTTTATAATGTCGCTATTAATTAAGTAACGACTTTGAATCGAGATCCCTATTATGACTCAAGATGAACTCAAACGACTCGCTGCCGAGCAGGCTGTCGACTACATCGTTGAAGATGAAATTGTCGGTGTGGGCACCGGCTCTACCGTCAACTTTTTTATTGATGCGTTAGCCAAGAAAAAACATTTAATATCAGGTGCAGTATCCAGTTCAGAGGCGTCAACCGAGCGTCTTAAGCAACACGGCATTCCAGTGTATGAACTTACCAGTATCGATCGACTGCCCGTTTATGTTGATGGCGCAGACGAGAGTAATCATCTTTTACAATTGATCAAAGGTGGCGGCGCAGCATTGACCCGAGAAAAAATAATTGCTGCTGTTGCTGAAAAGTTCGTCTGTATCGCTGATGAAAGCAAGTTGGTGAAAAAACTCGGAGCATTTCCGTTGCCGGTTGAAGTAATCCCTATGGCACGCAGTCATGTGGCACGCGAACTGGTAAAACTGGGTGGCGATCCCGTGTATCGGGAAGGAGTCGTCACTGACAATGGTAACCACATTCTGGATGTACACAATCTGGATATTCTGGAGCCCATCGCACTGGAAC
>JBFHVL010000332.1:0-1746 GCA_041589565.1 Kangiellaceae bacterium
CATGATTCCAGAGTGTGAGAAGAATATTAAAGAGTATTCTGTAAAGCCTGATCTGTGAATCACCATTAGCTCAGACCTTACCTTCTGATTGTCATAAAAAATGGTTTTAAATTAAAATTATTTAGAAATATCCCTTCTTTTTGTTAATTTCACTAGTTGAGAAACGTTTGTCTTGAATCGCCACTAATTTCCTAGACACCTCTTAGTTAGATAAACTAACTGAAAAGAGAGGTGCTTATGAGCGGTAAACGCTATCCAGAAGAATTCAAAATTGAAGCAGTCAAACAAGTAGTTGATCGTGGCCATTCAATCGCTAATGTTGCTAAGCGATTAGATATTACTACGCATAGTTTATATGCCTGGGTTAAAAAATATGGCCCTGACTCGAAGAAACATAATGATTTAACTGATGCACAGGCTGAAATTAAACGACTTCAGAAGGAATTAAAACGCACTACTGAAGAGCGGGATATATTAAAAAAAGCCGCGGCGTACTTCGCAAAGCAGTCCGATTGAGGTACGCCTTCATCAGGGACAACAGCAATTGCTGGCCTGTTCGTTGGTTGTGTCGGATGTTAGATGTTCACCCGAGCGGCTATTATGACTGGTACAACAAACCTCAGTCGAAACGTGATAAAGCCAATCAGCGGCTAACAGGATTAGTAAAGCAGTTTTGGCTGGAGTCTGGTGGTATTTACGGCTATCGTAAAATCCATTCTGACTTACGCGATATTGGTGAGCGCTGCGGTATTAACCGTGTCCATCGACTTATGAGTCATGAAGGATTGCGTGCTCAGGTTGGTTATCGACGGCCTCGTCATCGTGGTGGTGAAAGCCATGTTGTTGTCCCAAACCGTCTGAATCGGGAATTCAATCCTACAGTACCGGATGAGGCATGGGTTACGGATATTACTCATGTTCGTACCCACGAAGGCTGGTTATATCTTGCAGTTGTCGTGGACTTGTTTTCACGGAAGGTTATTGGCTGGTCAATGCAGCAACGCATCACCAAAGAAATCGTTCTCAACGCATTACTGATGGCTGTATGGAGACGCAACCCTAAGCAAAAAGTGATGGTACATTCTGACCAGGGAAGTCAGTACACAAGTCATGATTGGCAAGCATTCTTGAAATCGAATGGTCTGGAAGGAAGTATGAGTCGACGCGGTAATTGTCATGATAATGCCGTTGCTGAAAGCTTCTTCCAGCTTTTGAAGCGTGAAAGGATAAAGAAGAAAATTTACTCAACAAGAGATGATGCTCGCAGCGATATATTCGATTACATCGAGATGTTTTATAACAGTAAACGAAAGCATGGTTCCAATAATTTACTTTCACCAGTAGAGTATGAAAACCGTTACCAAGAACGGCTGAGAAGTGTCTAGATTATTAGTGGCGATTCAAATACCTTTTTTGTACAGACACTCAAATAATGAACTGAAATTTCAACTAAGAGGTAAAAAAACTAATCTGTGTCTTTACTCGCATATTTTTCGGCTAACCTCTCAGATAACTCAAGAATAGTATTTGAAGCACTTTGATAAGTAAAAGATCCATCTGGCCGATAAAATTTTGCGTCTCTTGAGCTAACCGTCCAGTAGATTTTTTGAATACCCAATGTTAAACATAGATTTTGCATTATAAGCTCAAGTTTCTTTCCTTGAGGAACGTTTGTTCTGGCAGTTGTTATACCGAAATGGCCTGTCGCTGCATCCCTGATTATCTCAACTTTCATTTTATTTTCAC
>JBFHVL010000333.1:0-1586 GCA_041589565.1 Kangiellaceae bacterium
ATCTTTGGGGAAGAATTGACTATCGCGCGCCAAATAATACAAGCCTGCGTTCGACTCGGGTAAGCAGGTACCGTCTTCCAGAATCATGAGAGGCACTTTACCGTTAGGATTTTTCTGCAAAAATTCCGCAGTGCGCGATTCACCTTTGATGATATTAACTTCCTGCCATTGGTAATCGATGGTTAACAGCTCGGCCATCAATTTCAACTTGTAGCAATTACCGGATAATGCCATTCCATAAATGGTGATCATTGCGATGCTCCCATCGTCAGCATAAGGGGCTTGAACTGTAAAACATGAGCCAGGCTTATCATGACAATCATAATAATTGATGTCGCAATAAAATAGGCAATGTAAATGATGAGTGTTCGCCAAAAAATTGACCACCAACCATCATCAAACAAACGGATAAACACCAGAGGTAAATAAACCAGCGGAATTAAAAAGCGAGTAAGTTCAAACTTAATTGGAATCCACAATGTGACTAAAGCAAGAGCTATGGTAAATATTAAATAGCCGGTCCAGCAATAACAAAGAATAATGTAACTCTTAACCCAATTAACTTCATACTTTTTAAAAACAAAACGAAAGACTAATGCCGTTGCGGCCAGAAAAATAAAAATAAGGTAATTCATAAAAATTAGCACGGCATTGCCTGCACCTTCATTCTGATTATAAAAATCTATCGAAATCTTAAAATATGAAATGACGACAATGTAGAGTGCGGTAACGATAAATAATGCTTTAAAAGGATTGGTGTAAGCGATGCGTTTACCATCGATATAATCTCGGATCATGGCTCCGGGTCGAACTATTAAATCTTTTAAAGTGCGCGCCAGTCGAAAATCGAGTTCACTGGTCTTACTGAATAAGTCTTGCAGGAAAGGTCGAAGTTCAAGTTGAGTAGTCGCTTTTTGACCGCATTGACTACAGTAAACCCCGTTCAATTCGGCATGGCAGTTTTGGCATGTGTTCGAAGGCATAACCTTTTCCTTGTATTTTTCCACTGACAGGATGCGTCAAAATACCCAGCTGAACAATCTGTGCCAGTATAGAGGAGTTCATCCGTTGCAACAAACCGGTTTTGTCTTGCTTGCCTATCGGCGTATTATATAAAGCAAGAATTGAGTTAAAGGAGCAAGTCATGACAAAAGTAGCGGTTATTCTATCGGGTTGCGGCGTGTTTGACGGTGCCGAAATTCATGAAAGCGTACTCACATTATGGGCTCTGGAGCAGGAGGGTGCCGAATATCAATGTTTCGCACCCGATATTGACCAGGCTCATGTGATTAATCACCTTACCGGTGAAGAAATGCCCGAAAAGCGCAACGTTTTGGTGGAGTCTGCCCGTATCGCGCGAGGTAATATAAAGCCACTGGCCGAGGCAAAAGCAGAGGAGTTCGATGCCCTAATTTTACCGGGCGGGTTTGGCGCGGCGAAAAACTTGTGCGACTTTGCCTTCAAAGGCGCCGACTGCAGTGTGAATGACCAAGTACTAGCTTTTTGCAAAGCTATGGCAGAAGCTAAAAAACCCATCGGATTTATTTGTATTGCGCCGGCGATGATCCCCCATGTGTATGGCGAAG